>CAYNDR010000067.1:0-805 GCA_964395295.1 uncultured Planctomycetales bacterium | reverse complement strand
CGGCGCCTATATGTCGGAGCGGGCCGAGCGGCGGCGGGAACTGGCGGAGGCCGGGCGGCAGAAGAACGCCGTGGGCCTCATCATGGCGGACGTGGACTACCTCAAGGGCATCAACGAGACCTTCGGCCAGAACAGCGGGGACGAGGTCCTCCGCGAACTGGCCCAGCGCCTGCGGGCCGCCCTGCGGCCCTACGACGCCGTGGGCCGCTACGGGGACGACGAGTTCCTCATCGTCCTCCCCCGGCTGGAGGCCGCCGGCGCCGCGGCCGTCGCCGAACGGATCCGGTCTTCCCTGGAGACCGCCCTCATCGAGGTGACCCTGGGGAAGATCCCCGTCACCCTCAGCCTCGGGGTGACCGCCTACCCGGGGGCCGAGAAGCCGGACGGGAGCGCCCTGATCGCCGCCGCCGAGGTGGTCCTGGCCCAGGCCAAGGCCTCGGGGCGCAACCGGGTCGTGACCACCCCCCTCCCCCCTCCTGCAAAGGACCAGGAATCGCCCCCGGACGCACCCCCACCGCAACTCCCTCAACCCCAGCAAGATGAACGTCAGTCGCACCCGCCATCCCCTTGAACCCCATTTGGACAAGCGATATCATGTTTCCCCAATACGCCGAGTCCCCTCCCCCGGTCAAGGGCGGACGGCATACTACAAAATGGACCGTCCATTTTGTCGTGTCCATGCTCGACCGGAAGGGGGGGAGCGGGGGACCCACTATCGGGGTGAATTCCTCCCCGGAGGATAGGGCCGACCGGAGGCCCGAACCCGTCAGCTAACCCCGCAGGCGGGAGACCGGAGACCCGCGCG
>CAYNDR010000066.1:0-21237 GCA_964395295.1 uncultured Planctomycetales bacterium | reverse complement strand
GGCCGAGCGGACGCTCGTGGTCTTTTCCAGCGACAACGGCCCCTGGCTCACCATGAACGAGAGGGGCGGTTCGGCCGGGCCGCTGCGCGACGGCAAGGGGAGCACGTTCGAGGGCGGGATGCGGGTGCCGGGGATCTTCTGGTGGCCCGGGCGCGTGGCGCCGGCCGCGGTCGGCGACCTGGGCTCCACGCTCGACCTCCTCCCCACCTTCGTGAAGCTCGCCGGAGGCGACGTGCCTTCCGACCGGCCGATCGACGGCGTGGATCTCTCGCCGGTCCTCTTCGGCCGCGGCCCGGGCCCGCGGCAGACGATGTTCTTCTACCGCGGGACGGAGCTGTACGCCCTCCGGAAGGGGCCGTGGAAGGCCCACTTCATCACGAAGGCCGCCTACGGGAAGGAGCCCCCGGAGACGGCCCACGAGCGGCCGATCCTCTACCACCTGGGGCACGACCCGGGGGAGAAGTACGACCTGGGCGCGAAGCACCCCGACGTGATCGCGGAGATCCGCCGCGAGGCGGAGGCGCACCGCGCCACGGTGACGCCGGTGGAGAACCAGCTGGAGAAGTAGGGCCGCCGCGAAAGTCAGTAGGCCTTGTGGGGGGGCACGGTCAGGGCCGAGGATCCGTCCTCCCCGGCGCCGCGGACCTCCCTCGGCAGGAACCGCTGGCCGCACACCTTGCAGCGAACGTGCCCTCCCCGCACCTCCGACCGGCGGACGGGCTTCCCCCCGCCCCCGCACCACGTCCTGACTTTCCTCATCCATGGAAGTTTACGCGACAGGCCCCCCGCGGGAGGCGATTTTCAGGCCCCGCCCCACGGCATATAACATTTGACTAACATTTTCCGAAAAATCGGCTATAATCCGGCATGCCGTGCGAGAAGAGACGATCCACGAGAAACTGCCCCGCGTGGTCGTGCGCTACGAGGGCGGGCGCATCGAGCCCACGGAGTTCCGCTGGGGCGCCCGCGAGTTCCGCGTCCGCTCCGTCAACGCCCGCTGGGTCGACCGCGCCACCCGCCCCGTCCGCTACTTCTTCTCCCTGACCGCCGAGTCCGGCGAGGTCTTCGTCCTCTCTTACCGCGAAGGCGAACCTGTCTGGTACGTCGACAGCGTCATCGTGACGTGAACCATGCCCTCCCCCGCCATCATGCACGTGGACGTCGACGCCTTCTTCGCGTCGGTGGAACAGCTCCGCAACCCGCGCCTGCGCGGCCGCCCCGTGGCCGTGGGAAGCGGCGTCATCGCCTCCGCCAGCTACGAGGCCCGCGCCCGCGGCCTGCACAACGGCATGCCCCTCCACGCCGCCCGCCGCCTCTGCCCCGACCTCGAAGTCCTCCCGGGCCGCCACGAGGTCTACCGCTGCTTCACCGACGCCCTCTGGTCGATCCTGCGGCGCCACGCCCCCGCGATGGAGACCCTCCTCGACGAGGCCTTCTGCGACTTCACCGGCACCGAGATCCCCTGTCCGGACCTCCTCGAGGTCGGCCGCCGCATCCGCCGGGAGGTCCGCGAGGAGGTCGGCCTCGCCGTGACCGTCGGGATCGGGAAGAACCGCATGATGTCGAAGATCGCCTCCAAGTCCGCCAAGCCCGACGGCCTCCGCCGCATCCCCCCCGGGACCGAGGACGAGGTCCTCCCTCCCCTGCCGATCGAGAAACTCCCCGGCATGGGGCCCAGGACCTCCGCCCTCTTCCGCGACATGAACATCCGGACC
Organism: uncultured Planctomycetales bacterium; assembly: GCA_964395295.1. Classification (GTDB taxonomy): domain Bacteria; phylum Planctomycetota; class MHYJ01; order MHYJ01; family JACPRB01; genus CAYNDR01. The sequence continues at coordinate 19,522 of CAYNDR010000066.1, read as the reverse complement.
GTCGGGGAATTCCGCGCGATCCCGCTCGCGGCGCTCCAGGCCATGCTCGGCAAGGCCGGCTCCGCCCTCTACGAGCGCGCCCGGGGGAACGACACCCGCGCGATCCACGAGGGCGAGATCCCCAAGTCCATCTCCCGCGAGACCACCCTCCACGAGGCCACGGCCGACCTCGCGGAGCTCGACGGCATGATCTCCTACCTCACGGACCGCGCCATGCGCGCCGTGCGCCAGCTCGGGCTCCGGACGAAGACCCTCAAGGTCTCCCTCCGCTACTCCGACTGGGAGGGCGAGGAAGGCTCCGCCCCCGTGGGGCCCACCTCGATCGACGAGGACGTCCTCCCCGCCGCGCGCCGCCTCCTCCGCGACCTCTACCGCCGCCGCGTGACGCTCCGGCACCTGGGGATCGTCCTGTCCAACTTCGCCCCGGAGGACGGCCAGGGGGACCTCTTCTCGGACGGGCGGCTCCGGCGCCTGCACGAGGCGGTGGACCGGGTCCGCGACAAGTTCGGCCACGGCGCGATCGTGGCGGGCCGCGCGATCGCGCTTTTGGGGAAGCTACCGAAGGACGCGTACGGCTACATCCTGCGGACGCCGTCGCTCACGAAATGATCGCCTGCCGAAGCCACTACAGCCTCCTCCGCGGCGCCTCGCCGCCCGAGGCGCTCGTGGAGCGCGCCTGCAAGCTCGGCATGAAGTGGCTGGCGCTCGCCGACGACGACGGCCTCTACGGCGCCGTGGAATTCTGGAAGCTCTGCAAGGCCGCGGGGATCAAGCCCATCCTCGGCGCGCGCGTGGACGGCCGGGTCCACCTCGTCCGCGGCCGCGCCGGCTACACCAGCCTCTGCCGCCTCATCACGGCCCGGAAACTCGGGACGGCCCCGCCGGACAGCATCGAGGGGCTGGTCGTGCCGGCCCGCGTGGAGGACGTCCTCTTCGCGGCCCCGGACGGGTTCCGCGTCCACCGGCTCCTCTCGGCCATCCGCCAGAACACCCTCGTGGCGCACGTCGAGGGCCTCGGGAGCCCGGAGGCGTACCTGCGCCCCGAGACCGACCCCGACGCGGAGCGGATCGCAGAGGCGTGCGGCTGGGAGTTCCTCCCCGCGCCCAAGGTCTTCCCCCGCGACCAGGGGGGCCCGGAGCGCCTGCGCGCCCTCTGCGAGAAGGGCCTCGCGTGGCGCTATCCCGCGCGGCCGCCGCGCGAGCGGCTGGAGCGGGAGCTCGGCGTGATCGGGAAGCTCGGCTACGCCGACTACTTCCTCGTGGTCCACGACATCGTGAGCCACTCGCGCGAGCGGGGGGTCCCCGTGGCCGGCCGCGGGTCGGGCGCCTCGAGCGTCGTGGCGTACGTCCTGGGGATCACCAACGTCTGCCCCGTCGCGTACAACCTCCCCTTCGAGCGCTTCCTCCACGAGGGGCGGACGGACTACCCGGACCTCGACGTGGACTTCTGCTGGCGGATCCGCGACGAGGTCCTCGCCTCCGTCTTCGACCGCTTCCCCGATGCCGCGATGGTCTCCACCCACATCACGTTCCAGGAGCGCTCGGCCTTCCGGGAGGCGGCGCGCGCCTTCGGCTATTCCGACGAGCAGGTCTCCCTGATGCAGAGCGGGCGCGCGGAGCCGCCGGACCTCCCGAAGCTCCGCGCCGCGGCGGACGCGATCCTGGGCTTCCCCCGCCACCTCTCGGTCCACTGCGGCGGCGTGGTCCTCCACCCCGACGGCGTGGCGCCCCTGGAGCGCGCCGAGAAGGGCGTCCTCGTGACGCAGTACGACAAGCGCTCGGTCGAGGAGGCGGGGCTCGTCAAGATCGACCTCCTCGGCAACCGCGCGCTCTCGGCGATCCGCGAGACGGTCGAGATCGTGGAGCGGACGACCGGGGCGAGGATCGACGTCGAGCGGCTGCCCGAGGACGCCGCCACGGCGCGCCTCCTCCACGAGGGGCGCACGCTCGGGTGCAACCAGCTCGAATCCCCGGGGATGCGGGCGCTCCTCCGGATGATGCGGCCCTCCGGCGTGAGGGGGCTCATGCAGGCGCTGGCGCTCATCCGCCCGGGGGCGGCGTCGCTGGGGATGAAGGAGCGCTTCATCCGCCGCGCGCGGGGGCTGGAGCCCTCGCCCCCGGACCCCCTGCTCAGGGACACCCACGGGATCATGCTCTACGAGGACGACGCGATGCTCGTGGCCGCGGCGCTGGCGGGCGTGTCGCTGGCGGAGGGCGACCGGTTCCGCCGCCGCGTCCAGAAGCTGCGGACCGACGAGGAGCGCGTGGCCGTCTCGCGGGAGTTCCTGGGGCTCTGCGCGAAACACGGGACGCCTTTGGATCTTGCGAAGGACCTCTGGATCCAGATGGCCAAGTTCAGCCGGTTCTCCTTCTGCCGGGCGCACGCGGCCTCGTACGCGATCCTGGCGTGGGCCTCGGCGTGGCTGGCGGCCCACCACCCGGCGGCCCGCTGGGTGGCGGCGCTCAACAACAACCAGGGGGTCTACGACGCGCGGGTGTACCTGGAGCAGGCCAAGCGGGAGGGGATCCGCGTCCTGCTCCCGTGCGTCCAGCGCTCGGGCGAGGAGTTCTCGGAGGAGGGCGGCGCGGGCGAAGGGGCTTCCGGTCCCGCCGGTCCCGGACTTCACCGAGGAGGAGAAGTTCGCGCACGAGTTCGCGATCCTGGGGATCTCCGCGCGGCGGCACGTCCTCTCCTACCACATGGGCCCGCGGGAGGTGGACAGCCGGCGGCTCCCGGACTTCGTCAAGCGCCGCATCCGCCTCGCGGGGATCATGGCCACGGCGCGGGTCACGGAGACGTCGCGGCTGGAGCCCATGGAGTTCCTGACGCTGGAGGACGAGCACGGGCTCTTCGAGGCGGTGCTCTTCCCCGCCGCCTTCCGGCGCTATTCGCGGCTCGTGGGGACGCTGGGGCCGTACCTCGTGGAGGGCCGGGTGGAGGACCGCTACGGGGCGGTCACGATCTCCGCCGACCGGATCGCGCCTACCGGAGCGCCGAGTAGATCATGTGTCCCGCCGTGAGCGCCGCGAAGGAATACATGATCGCCAGGAACGGCTTCTCCGGGATGCGCCGGTTCAGCCACGCCCCCGCCAGCGTGCCCGCGGGGATGAGAGGGATCAGCCACACGGAATCCCGGAGCGTGGCCGCGCTGATGTTTCCAAGAACCAGGTAGGTGGGGACCTTCGAGACGTTCACCAGGAGGTAGAAGAGGACCAGCGTCCCCACCAGGAGCCGCTTCTCCAGCTTCTCCTGGAGGAGGTAGAGCGTCACGATCGGCCCCGACGAGTGGCTGAGGGTGGAGACGAAGCCCGCGAGGCCCCCGATCCCCACGCTCGATGCCGGGCGGGAAGGCAGGGTGGGCGCCGGGCGCCCCGTGAGGCCGTACGCCTGGAGGCCCACGAAGGCCAGGCAGATGGCGCCGATCAGGACCGCCAGCCATTTCTGGAACCGCGCGGGGTCGGCCTTCTGGAGCAGCCAGAAGCCCACCGAACCAAGGATCACCCCCGCGACCGCGCCGGCGAGGAGCGGCCGCAGGAGCCGCCATTCGTACGCCCTCAGGTGGTGCAGGTTGCTCAGGATGTCCGCGGCGATCAGGACGGGGAGCATGATCCCCAGCATGTGTCCGGCCGGCATGACCGCCGCCATGAGGGGGACGGCCAGGATCCCGAGGCCGCCCCCGAATCCCGCCTTGGAGATGCCGATGATGACGACGGCCGCCCCCACGCAGAGGTAGTAGGCCACGGGGCTGATCCCCGCGGGGACCTGGGGCCAGATCATGGAGCCCCCCAGGATAGCTTCCCCCCTCCCCCCCGCCAACTGTTAACCCCGTCGAGTCGCCACTGCGTTAACAGCGCCCGCTGTTAACCCTGTCGAGTCGCCACTGCGTTAACAGTTCGCTGGACAGGCGCCTCCCGCAGGTCCTAGAATCGCGCATCTTACCAGGGAACGCCATGCGACTCTCGATCCTGGTCCTCGGGACCGTCCTCCCGCTCGCCGCGTGCGGCGGCGCGGGCAAGACCGGCGACCCGGACGGCTTCTTCAACGGCCGGGACCTCGCGGGATGGGAGGGCCGGAAGGACCTCTGGAAGGCGGAGAACGGCGAGATCGTCGGCAAGGCCGCCCCCCTCTCGGGCGTCGAGTACCTGGTCCACGCCCGGCCCGTCGAGGACTTCCGGCTGACCCTGGAGGTGAAGCTCGTCGGGGAGGAAGGCAACAGCGGCATCCAGTTCCGCAGCGAGAAGTTCGAGGCCACCGACATGAAGGGCTACCAAGCCGACATCGGCCCCGGCGCCTGGGGGAAGCTCATCGAGCGCAACGGCCGCGGCCCGCTCGTCGAAGAGGGCGGCGAGGACCGCGTCAAGCCGGGGGCCTGGAACCTCTACGAGATCCTCGCCGTGGGCGGCCGGATCCAGCTCGCCCTCAACGGGAAGAAGGTCGCCGACTACGCCGATCCCCAGCCCGTCCGGCGCGGCCTGATCGGGCTCTAGATGGCGGGCGAGGTCGACGCCCTCGAGATCCGTTTCCGCAGCCTCGCGCTCGAGGCGAATCCCGAGCCCCGCCTCAAGACGGCCCGGTGATGCAAGGTCATCGGAGGACGTGCGCCCGCAGAATCCCCGGCGCCGCGCCGGCGGGCGCGGCTACTTTGATCCCGATTTCGCCGTCCGCGCGCGCCGCGATGCGGACCGGGCCCGCTGAGGCGACCGCGAAGCCCTCCGCCATCCGGGGCTCCGCGCGGAAGGTCCGCTCCCGGGGCGAATGGGTGAGAAGAACCATCTCCACGCTGCGCCGGCTCCCCGAGGGATCCCCATGGACGGCGAGGAGTTTCCCGTTCCGCTCGATGAAGGCGCCGTTCGCCGGACCGGCCGAGAGGATGAGGCCGGCAACAGGGGACTCCTGGGCGACCGCCATGCCGGCAGACGCGATCAGCAGGACAATGGACCTGATGGATTTCACGATGTCCCCTCGGGCGCGCGCCGCCTGGAGCATGCGCCAGTTCGCATTTCCGGAATATCCACAAGACCTGCTCGAACAGCCATTGATGGCCGTCAGGGCAGCAGTGCCGGCGGATCGTGTTTGACATCGCGCTCGATGGCCTGCTGGAGGCTTGCCTTCCAGGCATCCCGGACCTCGACAGGCGGAAGGGTCTCGACGACAAATTCGATATCGACCTTGGTGACGGGGGACCGGGGCCATAGGCGCATCCGGTAGAGGCATGGGCCGTTGCCCTCCTCCATGTGCTTGGGAACGTCCAATCCGTCCATCTTCTCTTCCCAGACCCTCTCAAGCGGCTTGGCCTTGGGATCCCGAGGCCCGGTGATGAGATTGGGCGCGTCGGGCGTCCTGGACATGGCCGCCAGCTCCCGCTCGACCACCTGGAACAGCTTCTTCATTATCGGCTCGAAGGCCTTGTGCCAAGACCGGAGCTTCTCCATCTCGCGGCCGCCGTCGCCCATGCAGCCAGAGTTGGTTTCAGTAGAGACCGTGAAGCCCTTGCCCTGGAACTCGATGGTATCGAAGCAGCTCATCCTGTTTCGCCCGCCAAATCAGGACCTTGGCCGCCACCCAGGGCCAAGGAGCGCGCCGGTTGCCTCGAACCGCAGGAATGCCCGTTGATATGGCCTGCAGCGCTCCGTGTCATCATGGATAGGGACTGGCCCCCGTTCATCGAAGGGCTCCGCCTTCCGGACGGTGAAGATCCAGCGGGATCGCTCCACCGCCTTCCCAAGCCCGATGTCGCCGCAATGGACGCGGACCACGAATTCCTCCGTGTCGCCCCTTGAAGCCTGCGCGCTCCGACCGACTTCCCGTTTCATTCCGACCGCCGCGGCCCAGCAGATCCGGGAGTCGAGCGTTCATGTCGATGGATTATATCACTTCCCCGCGAGCCCCGCCTGAGGCATCACCTGCCGGGAAAGCTCCCGGTCCGCCACCGTCTTCCCGCCCGAGACGATCCTGACGCGCCCCGCCGCCTCTCCCCGCAGGGCGAACGTCAACGTGCACGACCTCCCGCCGGCCCCGAACTTCACCCCGACCGCCCCGCCCTGCTCCACCAGCTCGGCCGGATCCATCGCCGCGAGCCGCCGGTCCCCCACCCGGAGGAGGTGCAGGAAGACGTCCTCCACCCGCCAGTTCCCCAGGTGCCCCTTCTCCTTCCACTCCCTCTCGACCTCCGGCAGGGTCGACCAGTTCCGCCCGCAGGCCCAGAACTCCTTCCCGGCCCCCCCTGCCTTGGAAAGGACCGCATCCTTGGGGTAGAGCGTCCGGCAGATGAGCCGGCCCTCCTCGTGGTCGGCGCGGAACTCCCGGCCCTCGACCTGCGGCTCGTTCTGGGTGTGCAGCAGCCAGTCCTTCCGGTACTCCGCCTTCGTGGAGGTCACCCGGTCGAAGACCACGAAATGGTCGGGCATCACGAACACGAATTGCCTCAGCGCCAGCGCGCACTTCTCGGGCCGGTCATCGGCACGAAGGCCACGTCCATGGCGATCCGCGTGCGGCGCTTGCCTTCGGCGGTCTTCTCGACGACGGCCAGCCGCTGGATCTCCGAGGGCGCTCCCAGCGGGATCACGATCCGGCCTCCCGGCTTGAGCTGATCCCAGAGCGGGGCCGGGACCTGCTCCGCGGCGCAGGTCACGATGACCGCGTCGAAGGGCGCCTCCTCGGGCCAGCCGGCGTAGCCGTCCCCCTGGCGGCGCTTCACGCGGCCGTACTTCTGCTCCTTGAGGGCGCGGTCCGCCCCCTCCGCCAGGGGCTTGACGATCTCGATCGTGAAGACGCGGGGCGTGAGCTGGGCCAGCACCGCCGCCTGGTAGCCGGACCCCGTGCCGACCTCGAGCACCTTCGACTCCGGCTTCAGCGCCAGGAGCTCCGTCATCTTGGCCACGATGTACGGCTGGGAGATCGTCTGGCCCTCGCCGATGGAGAGGGGATGATCGCCGTGGGCCTGCCCGCGGAGGCGCTCGGGAACGAAGGCGTGCCGCGGAGCGGTGCGCATCGCCTCCAGCACGCGTTCGTCCTTGACGGGCGGGCGGCCGTCGGCGGGCCTGGCGATCTGGGCCTCGACCATGCGGCGCCGCTCCTCCACGAACTCCCGGGAGCCCGGCGGGGCCGGCGGCGTCCACTTCTCCGCTTCCTGGGCGGCCGCCAGGACGAGGAACGGGACCAGGACGCAGGCTCTCGAGGGCATGGCGGGCACTCCTCCCCTCCATCCTACCGGGGCGCGGCACGGTTTCAAGGAGAAGAAACCGGATGCTATAATCCCCCCGTTCAGGGAGGGACCGCCCATGGCCGCCAGGAAATCCGCCGCCAAGCCGCGCGCCAGGAAGCGCGCCGAGCCGAAGTCGAAGGGCCTCGCGCCCTTGGAATGCCGGGAGGCCGCGGCCGATCCCCTGCGGGAGCTCGCCCGGAAGATCGAGGCCGACGGCGGCGCCGTCCTCGCGGCCTACCGCGAGCCCCTGGGGGGCCACCCCACGATCCTTGCCGCCCTCCCCCTCGACAAGGTCGTCCCCACGCCCTTCCAGCGCGACCTCTCCGAGACCCACGCGAAGCGCCTCTCCGACACGATCGGCAAGCTCGGGCGCTTCCTCGATCCCATCGTCGCCGTCCCGTCGGGCGACCGGTACTGGACCCCCAACGGCCGCCACCGCCTGGAGGCCATGACGCGGCTCGGGGCGCGGGCGATCACGGCGCTCGTCCTCCCGGACGCGGAGATCCAGTACAAGATCCTCGCGCTGAACGTCGAGAAGGCCCACAACCTCCGCGAAAAGTCCCTCGAGGTGATCCGGATGTACCGCGCCATGGCGGAGACGGACAAGGACGTCGAGAGCCTGCACGCGCTGGAGTTCGAGGAGCCCGCCTTCGCCACGCTGGGGATCTGCTACGAGCGCAACGGCCGCTTCGCCGGCGGCGCTTACCAGCCGATCCTCCGGCGCGTGGACGGGTGGCTCGAGAAGCCGCTCAAGCAGGCGATCGAGACCCGCCAGGGGCGCGCGGAGAAGGTCGAGAAGCTCGACGCGCGCGTTTCGGAGATCGTGAAGGCCCTGCAGGCGAAGGGCTTCCAGAGCCCCTACCTCAAGGCGTTCGTCGTGGCGCGCGTCAATCCCCTGCGGTTCATGAAGGCGATGCCGCCCTTCGACGAGGCGCTGGACGACATCCTCAAGCGGGCCGCGCGCTTCGACTCCGAGAAGGTCCGGCAGGAGGACCTTTCCGCCGCGGCCGGCCCGCCCCCCGAACCGGAGGGCTAGTCACTTGGAGCGGGCGCCGGCGGCGCGGATGACGGCGTGGATGTCCGCGGCCGCGAGGGCGCGGCTGTAGAGCCACACGTCGTCGATCTTGCCCTTGAACTTCGACCAGTCGTCCCCGCGCTTGCCCATGACGAGCGGGCCCTTCCCCGGCTTCCTCGGTTTGTTGGCGGCCCTGGCGCCCGCGAGGGCGCCGTTGAAGTAGAGCTTGAGGACGGCGCCGTCGTAGGTCAGCGCCATGTGGTACCACCCGCCCACCGCCACCGAGTTCGCGGGCCCCCGGACCTCGATGCAGTCGTCCTTCCCCCCTCCGAGGTTGACGTACGCGATCGGCTGTTTCTCCTTGGTGTCGAGCGCCAGCGCGTAGTGCCCGTCGGCCTGCTCGTTCCGGCCCTTCGACACGAGCCAGTCGCGGGTGTTGCCGCTCGAGCGCAGTTCGTCCGGGCAGAACCAGGCGGCCACGGTGATCTGCGCCGGCTCCAGCTCGGCGGTTTCCGGGACCTCGAAGAAATCGTCGGTCCCGTCGAAGGAGACCGCGGTCCCGCTCCGGCCGGGCCCCCACGCGGCGCCGTTCCTCAGCCCCCCGGCGAACCCGCGGCCGTTGGCGTCCGCACTGCTGGCCCCGGCCCCCTCGTCAAAAGCCCAGTGGGCCACCAGGCCGGCCCCGATCCCGGTGCGCGGCCCCTTCTCCGGCTTCCCCGCCTCCTCGGCCTCCTCCTTCTCGATGTCGTGCAGGCGCGATTCCGGCGGGGGCGTGGCCCGCGCGGACGAGATCACCGCCCAGGCCACCAGGGCGCCCTGCGCCTCGGCCAGGATCCGCACCTTCTTCGGGCCGGCGGAGGGATACTTCGGCAGGGGGACCGGGAGCCAGACCCACCGGACGGCCTCCGGCCCAGAGGGGTGCCCCGCGTGCAGGCGCGGCAGGCCGGTGACCGAATGGCGGAGCGGGAGCGAGTGGTTCGCGCCGGGCTCCATCTCCACGGGATTGCCGCCCTTCTGCGGCGGCTCCCGGAGGTCCGTGCCCTGCCAGTAGAAGACGAACACCTCCGCGCAGCACCCGCCCGCGTAGATCCAGCCCCGGTAGTTCGTCTCCGGGAGCGCCCCGAACTCCAGCTCCACGAAGTTCTCCTTGCCGGCGATCCCCGAGACGCCCTCCGAGACGGCCCAGGCCTTCCCGATTTTGGGTTGGGATATTAGGCGGAACGTCCCGCTCCCCTTGAGGTCGGACGCCGCGAAGAGGTATTCCTTGGCGGGCTCCATCAGCCGCGCGATCGCGGCCCGGTTCCGCCGCGCGCAGGCGGTATGGCCGTACTTCTCCAGAAGGGCCTGGCCCCGCGCCGGCGTCCCTCCCCTCCGCTGGCCCTCCGGCCAGCCGCGCTGGGGATCGAGGAGGGAGCGGAAGGCCGCCTGCGCCTCCCTCTCGACCTGGCCCGGGGCGGGGCGGATCGTGGCGCGCCTCTTCGCGTGGTTCCAGAACGCCTCGGGGATCCCCTCGCCCCCCGCGGCCTTGGCGCCTTCCGGATCGCCCTCGATGAGGAGGAAGAGGGCCGCCAGGCGGGCGTCGCCGTCCCGCTTGTCCGGGCGCGACCGGAAGAGGTCCGCGACCGTCTTCCCCGCGAGGTCGCCGAAGTCCACGACGGCCGAATCCTTCTCCCCCTTGACCTCGATCCACCCCGGGCCCGTCCGGGAGACGGTCCCCTCGACCGGCTTCCGGTTCCCGTCCATGTCGAAGACCTCGACCGCAACCTTCTGTCCCTTGGGCGACTTCGAGAAGAGCCTGTCCGCCTCCTCGACCAGCCCGCGCACGAGGCGCAGGATCTCCATGTCCCCCGCCGCATCGCCCTGGAGCTTCTTGTCGTTGAGCTTCTCCGAGGCCTCCTCGATCGCCTTGATCGCCGCGGTGTAGTCGCGATCCGCGGCAATGTACATCGCCTCCTCCCAGCGCCTCAGGTAGAGGGCCGCCTCGACGGGATTGGCCGCGGCCGCCGGGCCGCCCGGCGGCGAGGCCTCCTCGAGCGCCCTGTCGAGCTCGGCCGAGAGGTCCCTGAGCCCCCACTTGGAGACCCGGTCGACGACGGACCGGACCTCGTCCGCCGCGCCGCGCCGGCGCGCGTCCCGGGCCTTTTCCTTGAGCGGGCCGAGGAGCTGGACCGCGGCGGAACGGGCCTGGAGGATCTTGGCCTCGACGGCCTGCACCCACGAAACCTCCGTCCGCCGGTTGCGCGCCTCTTCCAGGACCGAGATCGCCTGCGCGAACTCCTCCTTGCCGCAGGCCTCCGCCTTCCGGGCCTCCAGCGCATCGAGTTCCTTCTCCATCTCGGTCGCGGGCGGGGGATTCGCGGCCTCCCCGGGTTTGTCGGGCGCCGGCGCGGGGGCGGCCGCCTCCTTCGGTGATTCGGGGGCCCTGGCCGGCGCCCTGCCGGCCGGCCTCGGAGCCGGGGGCGTCGGCGGGCCTCCCCCGGCGAAGATCAGCGCCGCGATGGCCGCCCCGCCGGCCGCCACGGCCAATCCCACGACCAGGGGCAGCCTGGACGACTTCGCGGGAATCCTCGGGGCGGTGGGAGGCCTATACTGGGGCGGGGACTGGGCCGAGATCCTGCGGGGGGTCGGTGCCGGCGGGGGCTTCGCGGGCACCGGCGTGTCCACGCACCCCACGCAGAGCGGCCTGCCGTCGAGCAGGATGGCGTCGCCGCCCTTGAACTGATCCGGTGTGAGCTTGGCCCCGCACTTGCGGCAGTAGAGGATCGACTGTCCCATACCGTTCCCCATATTGTGGACTTTGGCCCCCGCGGATGCAACTGTGCTATCCTGATGCCATGTCGCCGGGGGGCGGACGGTGTCGGTACACCTTTCTTGACCGTCCGGGCGTATCCTGAAGGGAGGCCCATGACCCTGCGAATCGCGGCGCTCGCGCTGATGGGGCTCGCCGCGGCCCCGCCCCAGGAGAAGCCGCTCCCCACCGGTTTCCTCTACGATGAGATTTTTCTCGCCCACAAGACCGGCGCGGGCCATCCCGAACAGCCCGCCCGGATCGAGGCCATCGCCCGGCGCCTCGAGGAGAAGGGGCTGGCGGAGAAGCTCGTCCGCTTCAAGGCCTCCCCCGCCCCCCTGGAGTGGATCACGCAGGTCCACAGCCCCGCCTACGTCGACCGGGTCCGGAAGGCCTGCGAGGAGGGGGCCGCCAGCCTCGATACCGGCGACTGCCCGATCTCGGCGCGCACCTACGACGCGGCGCTGGCCGCCGCCGGCGGCGTGCTCGGGGTCGTGGACGCCGTCATGGAGGGGAAGGTCCGCAACGCCTTCTGCGCCGTCCGGCCGCCCGGCCACCACGCCCTCCGCGAGAGGGCCATGGGTTTCTGCTACTTCAACAACGCGGCCATCGCCGCGCGGTACCTCCAGAAGAAGCACGGCCTCGCCCGGGTGCTCATCGTGGACTGGGACGTCCACCACGGGAACGGCACGCAGGACGCCTTCTGCAAGGACGGCACGGTGATGTACTTCAGCACCCACCAGCACCCCTTCTACCCGGGGACGGGCAGGGCGGACGAGACGGGCGAGGGGAAAGGCAAGGGCTGCATCGTGAACGTCCCGCTCCCGGCGGGCACGGGGGACGAGGCGGTCCTCAAGGCCTACGAGGAGAAGCTCAAGCCCGCCGCGGAGGCCTTCAAGCCCGACTTCGTCCTGGTTTCCTGCGGGTTCGACTCCCACCAGGGCGACCGGCTCGGGGGATTCGCCCTCACGACCGAGTGCTTCTCGAAGATGACGCGGGCCCTCAAGGAGATCGCGGCGAGGACCGCGAAGGGCCGCCTGGTCTCGATGCTCGAGGGAGGATACACCCTGGAGAACCTCGAGGCGGCGGCGGAGGCGCACGTGCGCGCCCTGATGGAATAGCGCGGGGGGGATGATTATAATTCAAAGCGTTTGATTTATAACCACGACGATTATAAATCAAAGTGTTTGATATATAACCATGTTCTTCCAGTCCTGGGACTTCGCCGCCTTCTTCGTGGCCGTCTACGGAATCTACCTCCTCGTCCGGAAGAGCAACGCGCTGACGCTGGCCTGGCTCCTGGCCGCGTCGTACTTCTTCTACAGCTGCTGCAACCCGTGGTACCTCGCGCTCCTCTCCTTCTGCACCCTCCTGGACTGGTCCATGGGAATGCTCCTGGGAAGGAGCCCCCGGAAGAAGCTCTGGCTCGTCCTGAGCCTGGCGGGCAACCTGGGATCGCTGGCCTTCTTCAAGTACTCGGACTTCGCCACCAGCAACCTCAACGTCCTGCTGGCCTGGATGGGAGCGGGGGCGGTGATCCCGAATCCCGCCCAGCAGGCCATGCAGGGGCTGGGCCTCACCTACGCCTTCCCCCTGGGCATCTCCTTCTTCACCTTCCGCTCGATCAGCTACACCATCGACGTCTACCGCGGGGAGATCCCGGTCGAGCGCAGCCTGCTCCGCTACGCCGTCTTCGTGTCGCTCTTCCCCCAGCTGGCGATGGGGCCGATCGACCGCGCCGGCAGCCTCGTCCCCCAGCTTCACGGGACGCGCCCGATCGCCCTGGCGGACGTCACCGACGGCCTCTCCGACTTCCTCGCGGGATTCTTCAAGAAGGCGGCGCTGGCGGACACCCTGGCGCTCTACGTGGACAAGGTCTACGGCAATCCCGACCAGTACCAGTCGCCGGCGCTGCTGCTGGCCACCTTCGCCTTCTCCTGGCAGATCTACTTCGACTTCAGCGGCTACACCGACATGGCCCGCGGCATCGCGCGGATGATGGGCTTCCGCCTGACGCTCAACTTCAACAACCCCTACACCGCCACCGGGCTGGGCGAGTTCTGGAACCGCTGGCACATCAGCCTGTCGACCTGGTTCAAGGATTACGTCTACATCCCCCTCGGGGGCAACCGCGGGACGAAGTTCCAGACCTACCGCAACATGATCCTGACCATGGTGATCTCGGGCGTCTGGCACGGCCCGGCCTGGGGCTTCATCCTCTGGGGGGCGCTCCACGCCCTGGGCCGCGTCGTCACGCGGGAGCTGGAGCGGACGGCCTTCTACCGCGACCGCGTCCCGCAGTTCGTCAAGCAGATCGGCACCTTCGCCTTCGTGACCTTCGCCTGGATCTTCTTCCGCTGCGAGTCGTGGGAGAAGTCGTGGCTCGTCCTGAGCGGGATCTTCGCCTCCGGCTGGGGAGATCCGAGGTTCCCGGTCCTGATGCTCCTCATGATCCTGGCCCCCTGGACGTACCAGTTCCTCCACGAGGGGGGCCCGCGGACGAGGTCGTGGCTGGAACGGACGCCCGTGCGGCTGGGGCTGGCGGCGGCGATGCTGGCCTACCTGATGGTCTTCGCCCAGGGGGCGCAGAAATTCATCTACCAGCAGTTCTGAGACATGACGAAGATCGACACGGAAACGAGGTCCAACGCGATCCGGCTGAGCGGACGGGAGTGGATCGGCCTGGCCCTCTTCGGCCTGGCCGTGTTCCTCCTCGCCCCCCGCCTCTGGGACCGGATCGAGGCGTTCGAGACGGGTCCGGACTACCGGATCCCCTACGACCTGGGCAACGATTACGGGCTCTACGAACGCCGGGCCAGGAAAGTGGAGGAGATCCCGATCGTGGGCGACTCGGTCATCTGGGGACAGTACGTGAAGCCGGGCGAGACGCTCTCCCACTACCTCAACGAGCGAACGGGCGGGCCGCGGTTCGCCAACCTGGGGCTCGACGGCGCGCACCCGGCGGCGCTGGCGGGCCTGCTGGAGCACTACGGCGGCGGCCTCCGCGGGAAGAAGGTCGTTCTCCTCTGCAATCCGCTATGGCTGTCGTCCCCGCGCGCGGACCTGGCGGACCCGGAGGAGACGCGCCTCAACCACCCGGGCCTCCTGCCCCAGTTCCGCCCGCGGATCCCCGCCTACAAGGCGGAGAGGTCTCAGCGCCTCGGGACCGTGATCGACCGGAACGTCGCCTTCTTCGGCTGGACGCGCCACCTCCAGGCGGCCTATTTCGACAACAACAGCCTCCCCAGCTGGGCGCTGGAGCATCCCTACGAGTGCCCCCTCTCGGCGGTCACCCTGCGCGTCCCGCCCCCGGACGAGAAGCTCCGGCACGAGCCCATCTCCTGGACGGCGCGGGGGATCGCCCGGCAGGACTACCCGTGGGTGGACCTCGAGACCTCGATCCAGTGGCGGTTCTTCCGGCAGTCGGTGGAAATCCTTGAGCGGCGCGGCAACCGGGTCTTCGTCCTCGTGGGCCCGTTCAACGAGCACATGCTCTCGGAGGCGAGCCTGGGCCGCTGCCGCGCGGTCCAGAGGGGGATCGGGGATTGGCTCGGCGCGAGGAAGATCCCCTTCGCGGCCCCGCCGGCCCTGCCGAGCGAACTCTACGCGGACGCCAGCCACCCGCTCGCGGCCGGCTACGAGATCCTGGCCCGTCAGCTCGCGGACCTGGAGTTTTTCAAGTGAGCGCGCGCCTCTCGGCCGCCCTCCTCGCGGCGGCGGCGCCCGCCGGCCCATGGGGGGCCCTGAAGAGATCCCTGATGTTCCTCTGAAGATTCCAGCCCGGGATACCAAGACCCCGGAAGCCCGATTCAACCCCGCGTTCCCGGCCGGAAGCCGGCACGCTGCGTCGCGCCCTTCCCTCCGGAGCCGTCCGGCGTCTTCGGCAGGGAATTCGCCCCCGGCGCCGATCCGTTCACGGCCCCGCCCCGGCAAAACGAACGTCCTTCACGTGCGGCCCGATCGTCAGCCGCGACTCCCGGGCATCTTGCGCCGGCCGGCCGTTGAACCGCAGGTTCCGGATCGCTACGCCTTCGACCGGGTGCTCGGCGTCGAAGCCCCGGAAGGACGAGCGAGGCTCTTTCCGGCCGATCACCGCGATATCCTTGAAGACGACGCCCCGCACGGAGCCGCGGCCCTCGTCCTTGGAGTAGAAGTTCCTGCGGATGACGATCTCCATCAGCGTCGGGCAGTACGTGTCCCCGGGCTTCTCCGGATACTTCTCATCCTTCGCCTTCTGCATCCGCGGCGGCGGATTCCACTCGTCGATCTCCACCCGGATGTTCTCGAAGCGGATGTTCCGGACGGCCGCCCGGTCGCCGTGCTGGATGTCCATCGCGACGTGCGTGGTCCGCACGATGCCGCAGTCCTCGAAGACGATGTCGGCGATCTCCGGCGCGCAGGTCTCGGCGCCGATCTCCATCGCCCGGCCCCAGTCGCACCAGACGACGCAGCGGATGAACCGGACGTTCCGCACGGGCCGGTCGTCGAACGAGCCCTTGTCGAATTTCAGCCCCTTGACCACGAGGGCGTCGTCGAAGGCGCGGACGAAGCAGTCCCTCACGGTGACGTTCTCGCTGTTGCAGACGTCGATGCCGTCCGCGTTGTAGCGCCAGAGGCCGACGAGCTTGACGTCCGCGATCGTCACGTCCCGGCATCCGAAGAGGCTGCAGCACCAGACGTCGGGATCGCGCATCACGATCCCCTCGACGGCCGCGTCCGTGCAGTCGGAGAAACAGACGGCCCCGCCGCCTTTGCCGCGCTCGAACGGGCCCACGTCGAGGATGCCGCGCCCGGCGACCCGGACCTTCGACGCCCCCCGGGCGTGGACACTGCCGTAGACGACGGCGCCCGGGGCGATGTAGACGGTCTGGCCGCTCTGGAGGTCGATCCGGCCGGGCCGGTGGACGCCGGGCCCGAAGTGCCGGACGCCCGGCGCGTCGGGCGCGGGGACGCCCTTTTCCGGCGGGCTGGCGAAGAGGTGAAGGGCGTTGTGCGTCCCGTCGACCTCCACCACGACCGGGCGGGGCCGGTCGAGCGTGAAGACGACTCGATCGCGGTCCAGCCGGGGCGTGATCCCCAGGGAAGTCGGCCGCACGGCGACCGTCTTCGGGGCGCGGCGGCACCGGACCTCGACGGCGGCGGGCCCCGCCATGTCCCAATAGGCAAAGGCCGCCATTTCCGTCTGATCGAGAGGCCGCTGGTAGCCGGGCCAGACCTGGTTGAGGGGGACGGCGGAGACGCGGCAGGCGTAGACGGCCACCGTCCGGCCGCCGACGGTCAGCCGGTAGTCTTCGGAGAGCGCCTCGCCGGGAGGGGCGGGGGCGGAGAAAACGGACGGCGCGCCGTCGGCCTGGGGGGCGGCGCATGCGGGGAAAAGCGCCAGCGTGATCCCCAGTGCAGAGAGGGTTGTCCAGGCATGCATATCAACTATTACACTTCAGCCGGTCCAGCGCCGCCCAGGGGCATGCCGGATTATTCACATCATGGGTCAAGGCACGGCGAACCGCACCGCCGGGACTGCATCGGGCCGCCGTCTCCCATTGATCCGACACGCTCCCGGGCGTCCCGGAGGGAAAGAGGGGCGGCCCTCCACGGCCGCCCAGGAGTCCATCCAGGACGGGCCCATTCCCCGAAGGAACAGGGATGGGATGTCCTGTGTGGGGCGCGCTCCCGGCCGGAGCCCGCCCCAATACCGTCACGGCCGAAACCGGGGCCGCAATCCCCCTGGGTTCATCGGCCGGACAGCGCGCCAGGGAATCACCAAGGGACCCTTCGTCTTTCCTTTGCCCATTTGTCGAACGGGTCATCCGGCTGGAAAGACGCATCCCGGGTCCGGTTATTTCTGATGTGACCGGGGGGATCGGGGGCATGGCTGATCCCGCAGGGCCTGGCGTGCGGCCGCGTGGCCAACGGACAGTTGCCAACTTCCGGTTATAGCTTCCGTACACTACGATGGGGAAAGACGATCGGTGGCGTTTTCCCGAATGGAGGTCTCGCATGAAGGCCGCCGCCCTCGCCGTCGCGATCGCCGCCCTCGTCTTCGCGGGCCTCGCCCCCCTTACCCTGGGCCAGGAATCCGCCGAGGACCCGGCTCCAGCCCTCAGGACGCTCCTCGAGGCGAACCTCGCGGCGAACAACAAGGAGGACCTGGACGCCGTCCTGGCCACCCTCCATCCCAAGTCGCCCGGGTACCCGATGACGAAGCAGATGTCCTCCAGCCTCTTCGAGCAATACGATCTCGACTACAAGCTGACCTCCTTCCGCTACGTGGGCCGCGACGCCGACTACGCCATCGTCCGCTGCTCCCAGGACACGACCAAGAAGGCGGGCGGCGAGTTCCGCAACAACACGATGGATGCGATGCACATCTTCCGGAAGGAAGGCAAGGACTGGAAGATGTGGACGACGGCGATCCTCGAAGTGAAATACGTCGAATAGGCCGGGGGATGCGCCAAGGGCTGAACACTGGCAGGCAGGGATTGCCTCCCCTCGGCGCGCGTCCTCGTCCGCAAGGTCCGCGAGCCCGCCGACCGGGGGGGGCCGCCCCGCGGCGAGGCAGATCCCGGCCCGCGGATCAATCCTCCAGGACGTGCCAGTCCGCCAGCGAGTTCGAGCCCTCGGTCGTAAGGCGGACGAAGTCCTCGCCGCCGTCGAGCTTCATCACGCAGACCTGCCAGGGCCCCTCCGTCCCCGGCGCCCGCGCGAAGAGGAGCATCGATCCGTCCGGCGAGTAGCGCCCGTCGTGCTGGACGTCCGCCCCGAAGGTGACCTGCTCGGAACCCTTGCCGCCGACCTCCGCCTGGTGGACGTGCCCCTTCACCGTCTGCACGAGGACGCGCTTCCCGTCCCGCGACCAGCAGGGCGTGCAGGCCGGCTCCCCGGCATCGAGCGGCGCGGCGTCCTTGCCGTCGAGGCCCAGGAGGTAGACCCCGATCTGGCCGGTGTGGCGGCTGGCCACGGCGAGGCGCTTCCCGTCGGGCGACCACGCCGGCACGCCGCAGCGCTCCCAGGACTCCGGCGTCACCCTCCGCTCCGTCCCGGAGGAGAGCTCGCGGACGAACGCCTGGTTGTCCCGGATGAAGACGATCGAACCGCCGTCGGGGGACCACGATCCCTGGCTGCCCGCCGTGACCTTCTTCGGATCGGAGCCGTCCCGGCCCATCACCCAGACCTCGGGAAAACCGCCGCGGAGCGTGGTGTAGAGGATGCGCCGTCCGTCCGGCGAGAACCGCGGGTCGGCGTCCGGGGCCTCGTCCGTCGTGAGCGGCTTCGGGTCCCGGCCGCTGGCGCGCATCCGCCAGATGTCGAGCGCCCCGCCGCGGTCGCTCACGAAGACGATCGTCCCGCGAAGCGCGGAGGCATCCAGGCCCCCCGCGGGGACCACCGTGACGTCGACCTTGACCTCCGGGCCCCGCTCCGGCGGGGCCGTCGTGGCCGTGGCCGCGGGCGCGCGCCGGGGCGCCTCCACCGCCCTCCGCACGCGGCGGAATCCGTAGCTGTCGGCGCCGAAGCAGGCGTCCCCGAAGACGGGGAACTCCTTGGAGCGGTAGGAAGCGGCGCACTTCTCGGGGACGGAGTCCCACGCGCCGCCCCTCAGGGCCCTCTGCTTTTTCGCGTCGTCATGCCAGTCGTTGCACCACTGCCAGACGTTCCCGTGCATGTCGTGGAGGCCCCACGCGTTCGGCGGTTTCTGCCCCACGGGGTGGGTCTTGCCCTCCGAGTTGAGCTTGCACCACCCGTGGCGCGGGAGCTGGGACGGGTCGTCCCCGAAGGAGTACTTCGTCGCCGCGCCGGCCCGGCAGGCGCGCTCCCACTCCGCCTCCGTGGGCAGGCGGTAGCCTCCGGCCTCGATGTCGCACTCCCAGGTCTTCAGGTCGTAGCAGGGCGCGAGCCCCTCCTTCTCGGAACAGCGGTTGCAGAACCGCGCCGCGTCGGTCCACTGGACGCGCTCCACGGGACATTTCGGGTCCTTCCGCTTGGAAGGATTGACCCCCATGACCTGCTCGTAGTGCTCCTGGGTCACGGGGGTGCGGTCGACGTAGAGGGCCTCGGCGCCCGGGAGGAGGACCATCTCGCCGCCGGATGGGGGGCGGAGGGTCTGGAGCGCGGCCCCCGGCGTCCCGGGGTCCTTCTTCCCGCACGCCCCCAGGAGCACGGCCAGCCCGATCAGCATATTCCGCATCATCATCCCTCAGCTTCCCCCCCTGGTTCCCTTCCCCCCCGGGGGGGATGGGGGGGATTCTCAATCGCTCAATGGCTCGATCACTCAATGACCCAGTCTTCTCCCCCCCTCGGGGGGCCGGGGGGGACTCACAATCACTCAATGGCTCGATCACTCAATGACCCAGTCTTCTCCCCCCCTCGGGGGGCCGGGGGGGACTCACAATCACTCAATGGCTCGATCACTCAATGACCCAGTCTTCTCCCCCCCTCGGGGGGCCGGGGGGGACTCACAATCACTCAATGGCTCGATCACTCAATGACCCAGTCTTCTCCCCCCCTCGGGGGGCCGGG
>CAYNDR010000065.1:10835-21340 GCA_964395295.1 uncultured Planctomycetales bacterium | reverse complement strand
GGGGATCGCCCCCGTCCCTCCCGCTGCAGCCTCGGAGCCGCCTCCGGAGCCCCCGAGGGCGCGGATCGGGTTCCACCGGATGCCGTGAATTCCTATGCCTCTGGACGATGCCGACCCTGGCGAAGGGCCGGCTCTTCTGCAGGAACTGCGCGGGGATCCGGTCTGCCGCGGGGGATCACGGCCGGAGGTCGCCCCCACCGGGGATCCCGGCAGGCTCACGACGGCTGATCGAGATGCCCCTCGCGGACGACCCGGTACTCGCCCGTCTTCTCGTCCAGGTCGTAGACGTTGAAGTTCGTCCGGACGCTGAATCCCTCATGGCGCACCGCGATGTTGATCGAGGCGGAGCCCTTCTCACGGCTGGAGACGATCCGGTGGAAGACCTTGGCCGGCCAGCAGACCATGGCCGGGCGGTCGCAGAAGAGCCCGCCGTCCCGGCAAACCCGGTCCGGGTGGACGGTGAAGTGGACGGACCTGCGGGTCGCCAGGGAATACAGGTCGATGTCGCGGAATCCCGCCAGGACGACCAGGTTGTCTTCCTGGTGTGGATGCATGTACCAGGGCCGCTCGACGTCCCCCACGCTGCCGGGGGACAGCGCGCCCCCTTCGTGGAGCACGCGGTCGATCCCGTCGATCGACGGGAACGCGCCGAGGGGGACGAGATCGAAGACGACGCCCCGGGTCTGGCGCAGGATCTTCAACGGGACGATCCGGAACAGGTCCTTTTCCTCGGCGAGCGTCTCGTATCCCTTCATGGTCCGGTCTCCCGGCGGAACATGACCCCTTCCCCGCTCTGCCGCATTCTACCACGCCGGAGCCCCGGCCATAAGGGGCGCGACCCGGCGGCGTCCCTGCCGGGGGGACGGGGGACGCCCCACGCCGCGCCTGCCGGAGTGTTCTCCCGGAGGCGCCTCCGGGCTTGAGGACGGGGCGGGAGGGGACCGAGGCCCCCGCTCAGCCCTCCAGCTCCACGGGCACGGGCTTCACGCGCCAGATGTCCCGCGCGTACTCCAGGATCGCCCGGTCCGACGAGAACTTGCCCGACCGCGCCACGTTCAGGACGGCCATGCGGCTCCACTCCTCCGGGTCGCGGTACGCCCGGGCCGCCCGCTCCTGGCACTCCACGTACGACCGGTAGTCCGCCAGCAGAAGGAACGGGTCGTGGTTCAGCAGGCCGTCCACCAGGGGCCGGAAGAGGGACGGCTCGCCGGGCGAGAAGCCGCCGTCGCCGATGATCCTCAGCACGTCCATCAGCTCCGGGTCGCCCTCGGCGACCTCCCGGGGCCGGTAGCCCGCGGCCCGGCGGCGCTCGACCTCCGGCGCGGTGAGCCCGAAGAGGAAGAAGTTCTCCGCCCCGACCTCCTCGCGGATCTCCACGTTCGCGCCGTCGAGCGTGCCGATCGTGAGCGCCCCGTTGAGGGCGAACTTCATGTTGCCCGTGCCCGAGGCCTCCTTCCCGGCGGTCGAGATCTGCTCCGAAAGGTCGGCGGCCGGATAGATCGCCTGGCCGTTCTTGACGTTGAGGTCCGGGAAGAAGGCCACCTTGAGCCGGCCGGCCGCGGCCGGGTCGCGGTTGACCGCGTCGGCCACGCTGTGGATGAGCTTGATGATCAGCCGGGCCATCCAGTACCCCGGCGCCGCCTTGCCGCCGAAGACGACCGTGCGCGGGGTGAAGGCCGCGCCCGGGTCCCGCTGGAGCCTCCGGTAGAGGGCCACCACGTGGAGGACGTTGAGGTGCTGGCGCTTGTACTCGTGGATGCGCTTGACCTGGATGTCGAACATCGACGCCGGGTCGACGTCGACGCCCGCGCGCTCCTTGAGCAGGCGGGCGAGGCGGCGCTTGTTCTCGAGTTTCACCGCGCGGAACTCGGCGCGGAACCCGGCGTCCTCGGCGCACGGCTCCAGGCGCCGGAGCTGGGCGAGGTCGCGCGCCCAGCCCTCCCCGATGCGTCCGGTGATGAGCCGGGCGAGCCCGGGGTTGGCCACCGCCAGGAACCGGCGCGGCGTGACGCCGTTGGTCACGTTCAGGAATTTCTCCGGCCACAGGTCGTGGAAGTCCGCCAGGACGCTCTTCCCGAGCAGTTCCGAGTGGAGCGCCGCCACGCCGTTGATCGCATGGCTGCCCGCGCAGGCGAGGTTCGCCATGCGCACGTACCGCTCGCCCGACTCGTCGATGAGCGAGAGCCGCCGGGCCTTCTCCCCGTCGCCCGGCCAGCGCGCCCCCAGCCCGTCGAGGAACCGCCGGTTGACCTCGAAGATGATCTCCAGGTGCCGCGGCAGGAGCGCGCCGAAGAGCCGCAGGGGCCACTTCTCCAGCGCCTCGGGCAGGAGCGTGTGGTTCGTGTAGCCGAAGGTGCGCGTGGTGATGTCCCAGGCCCGGTCCCAGCCGACCAGGTGCTCGTCCACCAGCAGGCGCATCAGCTCGGCGACGGCGAGCGCCGGGTGCGTGTCGTTGAGCTGGACGGCGTACTTCTCGTGGAACGCGTCGAGGTCGCGCGCCCCCTGGAGGTGGATGCGGACCATGTCCTGGAGGGCGCACGAGACGAACAGGTACTGCTGTTCCAGCCGCAGGCGCTTTCCGGCGATCCCCTCGCCGTTGGGGTAAAGCACCTTGGTGCTGGTCTCCGAGGCGCACTGCTTCTCCACCGCGCCGTAGTAGTCGCCGTGGTTGAAGGCCGCCAGGTTGAAGGACTGGTAGCCCTCGGCCTTCCACAGGCGCAGGAGGCTGGCCGTGTTCGTGCGGTAGCCGAGGATGGGGGTGTCGTACGCCATGCCCCGCACCGCGCGGGCGGGGAGCCAGCGGACGCGGTAGCGGCCCTCCTCGTCGGTCCACGCCTCGGTGTGGCCGCCGAACCGGACGGGGTAGGCGATCTCGGGGCGCGGGATCTCCCAGGGATTGCCCAGGTGCAGCCAGGTATCGCTGACCTCCGCCTGCCAGCCGTTCTCGATGCGCTGGTCGAAGATGCCGTACTCGTAGCGGATGCCGTAGCCGATGGCCGGGATGTCGAGGGTCGCCAGCGAGTCCATGTAGCACGCCGCCAGCCGCCCCAGGCCGCCGTTGCCCAGCCCCGGCTCCTCCTCCTGCTCCAGGAGCTTCTCGAAGTCCAGGCCGAGGTCCCGCACCGCCCGGCGCACCTCCCCCTCGATGCCCAGGTTCACGATGTTGTTGTGCAGGTGCGGCCCGAGCAGGAACTCGGCCGAGAGGTAGCACACCGTGCGCGACATGCGGTCCTTGTAGGTCTTCGCCGTGCGGGTCCACCGCCGCAGGAGCCGGTCGCGGATCGAGGCGGCGAGGGCGAGGTACCAGTCGTTCGCCGTGGCGACCTCGGGGAAGCGGCCCTGGATGCAGCGGAGGTTGTCCAGCATGGCCAGCCGGAGGGACTCCGCGCTCAGGCCGTCGTGGACCTCGTCGGGCGGGTCTCCGCGCCGGGGGCGGCGGGGGGCGGCGGGGCGCGGGGATCGTGTCATGGCGGCGCTCCTGGATAAGGGAGAAGGCCGGCGTCGCCGCCGGCCTTCCCCGGGCTTCCGTTTTGCCGAAAACCGGCCGCTACTTACCGCGCCCCTTGCCCGGCATTTCGTAGGGCTTGTGGATCCCCGGCACCGGGACCGGGTAGTTCCCGTCCGCGTCCGGCATGACCGGGGGTTCGGCGTCCCAGGCCAGGTTCGCGGGGAACGTGTCGGGGCCCAGCTTCACGGCGTCGTCCCACTTCACTTCCTGGCCCGAGTAGGTGGCCATGCGGCCCAGCGTGGCCGTCATGCTGGAGGCGGCGCCGTAGTAGGCCTCGTTGAGCGGCTTGCCCTCCTTGATGGCCGTGAGGAGGTCGATGTGCTCCTGCACGTAGGGGTTGCCGTCCAGGAGCTTCGGCGAGGGGCCGGCGCCCGACACGCCGCGGCCGCCGAGGTTGATCTTGCCCTCGGGACTGCTGGTCGAGTGGAAGGTCTCGCCGTCGCCCCCCCAGCAGTTCGGCTGGTGGCGGCACTGGCTGAGGAGCTTCACCCCGTTCTCGTAGGTGAACTCCACGAAGTGGGCGTCGTAGATCTGCCCCTTGTTGGTGCCCTTCATGGTCTTGATGAAGTCGCCGTAGCCGCGGTGCCAGAGGGCCCCCATGCCGTTGGCCTTGACCGGGTGCGCCCAGTTCTCGCCCTCCTTCTTCAGGGCCGCGGACATGACCCAGTTGGCGATGTCCAGGTTGTGGACGTGCTGTTCGCAGATGTGGTCGCCGCTGAGCCAGCAGAAGTGGTACCAGTTGTGGACCTGGTACTGCATCTCGGTCTGGTTCGCCTCGCGCTTGCGGTTCCAGATGCCGCCGCCGTTCCAGTACATGCGCAGGAGCGTGATCTCGCCGTACTTGCCCTCCGCGATGGCCTGGATGCCGCCCTGGTAGCCGGACTGGTGGTGGCGCTGGAGGCCCACGACGACCCTGAGCTTCTTCTCGTCGGCCATCTTGGCCGCCGCCACGACCTTGCGGAAGCCCGGCCCGTCCACGCACACGGGCTTCTCCATGAAGACGTGCTTGCCCGCCTTGATGGCGGCCTCGAAGTGCTGGGGGCGGAAGCCCGGCGCGGCGGCGGTGACCACGAGGTCGATGCCGGAATCGATGGCCTTCTGGTAGGCGTCCAGCCCCGAGAAGGTCCGGTCGGGCGTGATGTCGCCGCCCTTCTTGTTGAGGCTGCCCGCCGCGCCCTTGGCCCGGCTTTCGAAGGCGTCGGCCACGGCCAGGAACTTGACGTTCATCTTCAGGGCCGCCGCGGCCTTCAGGGAGTCTTCGGCCGCGCCGCCCCCGCGCCCGCCGCACCCGATGAGGGCGGCCTTGATCGTGTCCTGCCCGCCCGCGTACACCAGGGGAATCGCGGGCAGGGCCGATCCCACGGCCGCGGCCGCCGAGGTCTTGATGAAATCGCGGCGCGACGACCCGGACTCGTTGCCTTGAGCCTTATCCACCATGGTTCCGTTCTCCTTCCAAATGGCCGGGCCGCCGTTCCACCATCCCACCCCGGGAACCGCGGGCCGCGGGCCGTTGTTGGTCCCCCTATATAACACCTGGACGACGGTCCTGGCAACGACTCCGGACATCCTCCCGGGACCGGCCGGACCGCCGGAACTCCCCCGGCGCCATCCCCGTGTAGCGGCGGAACACCGTGGCGAAGTACTGGCTCGTCGTGAAGCCGAGGTCCATGGCCACGCCCGTGATCGACGTCCTCGTGCGGGCCAGCAGGTCCTTCGCCCGCTCGACCTTCCTCATGACGATGTAGTTGCGCGGCGAGAGGCCCACTTCCCTCTTGAACCGCGCCTTGAACCAGGGGAGCGAGAGCCCGGCGACGCCGGCGAGGACGTCGAGGCGCGGCGTCTCCTCGCCCAGGCGGTCCTCGATGTGCCTCTGCGCGTCCCGGATGGCCGGGCTGACCTCGACGTCCCCCCGGCGCCGCGAGAGCGCCACCACGTCCAGGAGGAAGCGGAGCGCCCAGTGGCGGATCTCCGCCAGGCGGAGGGCGCCCTCGCCGTCGTGGGCCTCGAAGATCCGCTCCAGGGAATGCTTGAGCGCCCGGGTGCCGCGGAACTGCCGGGGAGAGATCGACCGCAGGGCCCCCGCCAGTTCCCTCGCCTCGCCGGGAGACAGCCCCAGGAATCGCTCCCGCGGGCGGGGGACCCGCACGATCAGCCAGTAGAGCCGGCCGCGGTTCTCGGGGCTCCGGCCCGTCCCGTGCACCTCGCGCGGGAACGTCACGAGGACCTCGCCGCCCCTCAGGACGTACTCCTTCCCGGCCACGAAGTAGGGCTGGACGCCCTCGTCCAGGTAGCATATCTCGATCATGTCCCCGTGCGAGTGCCGCGCCAGCGGCCGGTGGGCGCGCGCGTAGGCGTACCGCCCCAGGGCCATCACGTCGCGCATCCCCAGCCGGCGGAAGTCCGCGATCTTCCGCTCGTTCGAGGGATCGATGAGGATTTCCTGCATGTTCGATATCGTACTTCCCTACAACCATGGAAGCAATCCGTATTCATACGGAGTAGGATCCGGGCCGGCGGGAATCCGGATTCCGGAACCCGGCCGCGGGCGGCCGCCGTTTCATAGGAGGCGAGCCATGAATCACGGCGCGAAGGTCGGGCTGTGGGGGGCGGTCTTGGCGCTGGCCGCCTGGGGGCAGGCGGAGGCGCCGCCGCCCGTGAAGGCGGTCCGCGCCGCCGACGGGCAGGTCGACGTCGCCGAGGCCGGGCGCCCCGTCCTCCGCTACAACTACGCGGCCGTCCAGCCTCCCGCGGGATGCCTGGAGAAGGTATCCGCCGGCAACAGGAAATACGCCGTCCCCCGCGGCGATTACATCCACCCCCTCCACGGCCTCGACGGCGAGGAGTTGACCCTCGACTGGTCGATCGACCACCCGCACCACCGGGGGATCTACTGGGCGTGGCCGGAGGTGGACTGGGGCGGCCGCCGCGGGGACCTCCACGCCCTCCAGCACGTCTTCGCGCGGCCCACCGGCCAGCTCCGGATCTCCCACGAGAAGGGCGCGGCCGGGATCGAGGCCGAGAACCGCTGGGAGTGGGAGGACGGGACCCCGATCGTCCGCGAGAAGGCGGCGATCACGGTCCACCCGTCCGGGCCGCACGGCCGATACGTCGATCTCCGGTTCGAGCTGACCGCGCTGGCCGACGGCGTGAAGGTCGCCCGCCGCGGCACGAAGCACTACGGCGGCCTGAACATCCGCCTCTCGGCGTGGAAGGACGTCCGGCTCGACCGCTTCGCGGACCCCGCGGGGACCGCGCCGCGGAAGGCGTGGTCGTCCGCGACGGGCGCGGCCGCGAGCCTGGCGGTCCTCGAGAAGGCGGCCAACCCGGACTACCCGGGCGACTGGATCACCTACAAGGAACTGCCGTGGTTCCAGCCCGCGTTTCCCGCGGCCGGGACGCGGCACGAGATCAGGAAGGACCGGCCGCTGGTCCTCGAGTATCGCCTGTGGATCCGCCGCGCCGCGGCGACGGCCGAGGAGTCCGCCGCCGCGTGGAAGGACTATAACCGCCGGGAGGAGAAGCCATGAACCGCTGCACGCGACGCGAGGCCCTGCAAAGGCTGGCCGCCCCGGTCTTCGTCCCCGCCGCCGCGCTGGGCCTCGGCGGCCAGACCTCCCCCAACGACAAGATCCGCCTGGGCGCCATCGGCCTCAACGGCATGGGGCGGAGCAACCTGCAGAACTGCGCGGGGCAGGCCGACGTCGTGGTCACCGCCCTCTGCGACGTCCACAGGAAGCGCCTGGACGCCGTCCTCGAGAAGCACAAGGCCACGGCCAAGGGCTACGAGAACTACCGGGAGCTCCTCGGGTCGAAGGACGTGGACGCGGTGATCATCGCCCCGCCGCCCCACTGGCACGCCCTCATGGCGATCCAGGCGGCGGAGGCGGGCAAGGACATCTACCTCCAGAAGCCGATGTCGCTCTACCCCGCGGAGACGCTGGCGGTCCGCAACGCGGTCAACCGGCACAAGCGGATCAGCCAGATCGGGACGCAGATCCATGCGGGGGCCAACTACCGGCGGGTGGTGGAGTGGATCCGGTCGGGGAAGCTCGGCCCGGTGAGCGTGGTGCGGACGTTCAACGTGATGAACCAGGGGAGGAACGGCCTGGGGACGGCGCCCAAGCAGGACCCGCCGCCGGGGATGAACTGGGACCTCTGGCTCGGGCCCGCCCCGGCGATCCCCTACAATTCCATCCTCGCGGCCGACAGCTACAACCACTGCTCGTTCTGGGACTATTCGGGCGGATGGACGCCCGGCATGGCGCCGCACATCATCGACCTGCCGGTCTGGGCGCTGGAGCTGGGGCCGCCGCTGGTGACCTACAGCACGGGGGGGCGGCACGTGGTCGGCGGCGACGGCGACGCCCCGGACACGCAGGAGATCCTCTGGCAGTACCCGAAGGCCACCATGACCTGGATGATGAGCCTCTGCAGCAGCTTCGCGTTCGACTTCGGCCGCGGCGAGCCCGCCCGGCGGCTGGGCATCTACTTCCACGGTCTCAACGGGACGCTGTTCTGCGATTACGGCCGGCTGGAGGTCGTGCCGGAGGGCAGACTGCTGGCGGACGCCGTGCCGCCCCCTCCGTCCATCCCCCCCTCCCCCGGTCACGAGCGGGAGTGGCTGGACGCCATCAAGTCGCGGAAGGAACCTTCCTGCGGCGTGAACTACCACTATAAGGTGGACCTGGCGCTGACCCTGGGGAACCTCTCCTACAAGCTGGGCCGGGCCGTCCGCTTCGATCCGAAGACCGAGAAGATCGTGGGGGACGAGGAGGCCGCCCGCCGGGCCATCCCGGCCTACCGCGCCCCCTACAAGTTCCCCGCCGAGTACCTGTAGGACTTAATTAATCCCGGACGGTCGCCGGCCCGGCCCTGACGGAAGGGCGCGGGAGCCGCGGCGCGATTTCCTTAACACCCCGCCCCGCGAATGCTACCGTACGCCAGTCCGTTCTAGCTTCCGGTACGACCGGGGAGGGAAATCCAGGTGACCATACTCGCGCTGGCCGGCCCGCAGTTCGGAGCCATCGACTGGTTGACGGTCGCGGTCTATTTCCTCGTGATCGTGGGGATCGTCTGGTGGTCCTCGCGCAAGCAGGGCACCTCGTCGGAATACTTCCTGGCCAGCCGCAACATCGGCTGGTTCGTCGTGGGGGCGTCCATCTTCGCCTCCAACATCGGCTCGGAGCACATCGTGGGGCTGTCCGGATCGGGGGCCACGCAAGGCATGGGCATGGCCCACTGGGAGCTCCACGCCTGGATCTGCGTCATGCTCGGCTGGGTCTTCGTCCCCTTCTACCACCGGTCCGGCGTCGCCACGATGCCCGAGTTCCTGGAGCGCCGCTTCAGCCCCCGGGTGCGCTGGCTCCTGTCGGTCGTGTCGCTCGTGGCCTACGTCTTCACGAAGGTCTCGGTCACGGTCTACGCCGGCGGCAAGGTCTTCGGGGTGATCCTCCCCGACGTCTTCGGGAGCCCCGACAACGCCTTCTATGTCGGCGCGTTCATCACGGTGGTGCTGACCGGGATTTACACCGTCTTCGGCGGGATGCGCGCCGTGCTCTTCACCGACGCCGCCCAGGCCTTCATCCTCCTGGGGGGCTCGATCTTCATCACGCTGTTCGGCCTCGTCAAGCTGGGCGGCTGGGGGGAGCTCCAGCAGATCTGCAGCAAGAACGCCGAGGCCTTCGCCCTCTGGCGCAACAACGACGATCCCAGATTCCCCTGGCTGGGCATCCTCCTGGCCTCCCCCATCTGCGGCATCTGGTACTGGTGCACGGACCAGTACATCGTCCAGCGCACCCTCGCGGCCAAGGACCTCAAGAACGCCCGCCGCGGCGCGCTCTTCGCCGGCATCCTCAAGCTCTCCCCCGTCCTCATCTTCCTCGTCCCCGGCGTCATCGGCTACGCCCTCCACCAGAAGGGACTCCTCCAGATCCCCCAGAAGCTCGATCCGCAAGGCAATCCCATGGGCCTGGACGGCGACAAGGTCTTCGCGGTGATGGTCTCCTCCCTCCTGCCGGTGGGCCTCCGGGGCCTCGTGGTGGGAGGGCTGCTGGCGGCCCTCATGAGTTCCCTCTCCGCGCTCTTCAACTCCTGCGCCACGCTCTTCACGCTGGACGTCTACAAGAAGATCCGGCCGGAGGCGCCTGAGAAACAGCTCGTGAACGTGGGCCGCGTGGCCACCGCCATCGTGACGGCCCTCGGCATCCTCTGGATCCCCATCATGCCCAAGATCTCCGGCGGGGGGCTCTACATGTACCTCCAGAGCGTCCAGCAGTACCTCGCCCCCCCCATCACCGCCGTCTTCCTCCTGGGGCTCTTCTGGAAGCGCATCAACGCCAAGGGCGCCTTCTGGGGCCTGGCCCTGGGCTTCGGCATCGGCATGGTCAAGCTGACGCTCCAGGCGCTCGTGGGCGCGGAGGCGCTCTCGGTCAAATCCTCGTTCTGCCTGGCCCGGTGGCTCGCGGAGATCGGCGATTACAACTGGCTCTTCGCCTCGGGCTGGATTTGCGCCAGCAGCGTCCTGATCGTGGTCGTCGCCTCGCTCCTCTCGAAGAAGCCGGACCCCGCCAAGATCGAGGGCCTCACCTATCAGACGGTCTCCGAAAAGCACAGGGCCGAGAACCGCGCCAGCTGGGACTGGAGGGACGTCGCCCTCTCCGCCGGGATCCTGGCCGCCGTCCTCGGCCTCTACCTCTACTTCAGCTTCTGGCTCGGTTAGGAGAGGAACGCCATGGCCGCGCGGCGCTTCGCCCTCGGGGTGGACTACGGCACCAACTCCTGCCGGGCGCTGATCGCGGACGCGGACACCGGCGAAGAGGTCGCCACCCACGTCGCTCCCTACCCCTCCGGGACGCTCGGGATCCTCCTCGACGACCGCGACCCGAACCTGGCCCGGCAGAATCCGGCCGACTACGCCGCCAGCTTCTTCGACTCCGTCAAGAAGGCGGTGGCCCTCGCGAAGAAGGTCCGCGGCTTCAGTCCCGACCTCGTGGCGGGC
>CAYNDR010000065.1:0-10825 GCA_964395295.1 uncultured Planctomycetales bacterium | reverse complement strand
GGAAGGACCCCGCCGCGCAGGCGTGGCTCTGGAAGGACCACACCTCCCACGCCGAGGCCGCCGAGATCACCGAAAAGGCCCGCAACCACCCCGACAAGTACCTCGCCAAGTGCGGGATGACCTATTCCAGCGAGTGGTACTGGTCGAAACTGCTCCACTGCCGCCGCACCGCCCCGAAAGTCTTCGAGGCGGCCTGGTCGTGGGTGGAGATGGCGGACTTCATCCCCGCGTGGCTCACCGGGAATCCCGATCCGGCCACCCTCGCCCGCTGTGTCTGCGCGGCGGGCCACAAGGCGATGTACCACGAGGACTGGGGCGGCCTCCCGGGCCGCGACTTCCTCGCCTCCCTCGATCCGGTGCTCGCGGAACTCCGGGACCGATACAGGACGCCGGCCCTCACCGCCGACAAGCCCGTCGGGAAGCTCGAGGCGGCGATCGCTAAGAAGGTCGGCCTCCCCGCCGGCATCCCCGTGGCCGCGGGGGCCTTCGACGCGCACATGGGCGCCGTGGGGGCGGGCATCCGCCCCGGCGTGCTGGTCAAGATCCTCGGGACCAGCACCTGCGACATGATGGTGGCGCCCTTGAGCGAGAAGCTCCCGGACATCCCCGGGCTCTGCGGCATCGTGCCGGGGTCCATCGTCCCCGGGATGTACGGCCTCGAGGCCGGCCAGTCGGCGGTGGGCGACATCTTCGCCTGGTTCGCCAAACACCTCTGCCCGCCGGCCTTCAGCAAGGGCGGCGACCCCCAGGCGAACCTCACCCGCGCCGCGGCGAAGCTCAGGCCCGGCCAGAGCGGCCTCCTCGCGCTCGACTGGAACAACGGGAACCGCACGGTCCTCGTGGACCCCCTGCTCACGGGCCTCCTCGTGGGCCAGACGCTCCACACGAGCGCCGCGGAAATCTACCGCGCCCTCATCGAGGCCACGGCCTTCGGCGCGCTCACGATCATCCGCCGGTTCGAGGAGCACGGCATCCAGGTCCGCGAGGTGGTCAACTGCGGCGGCATCGCGGAGAAGAACGACCTGGTGATGCAGGTCTACGCGGACATCTGCGGCCGCCCGATGAAGGTCAGCCGGTCGGCCCAGACGTGCGCGCTGGGGGCGGCGATCTTCGGCGCCGTGGCGGGCGGGGCCTGGCCGGACGTCCCCGCCGCCCAGGCGAAGATGACGGGCCTCAAGGCCCGCGCCTTCCAGCCGGACCCCGAGGCGGCCAAGGTCTACGTCCAGCTCTACGCGCTCTACAAACAGCTCCACGACGCGTTCGGCACGTCCTCCTGGAGCGGTCCGATGCACGACGTCATGAAGCGGCTGATCGCGATCCGCGACCGCCAGAGGAAGGGCGCCTGATGCTCAAGGAGGTCAAGGAGCGCGTCTGGCGGGCCAACCTGGACCTCGTGGCGTCCGGGCCCGTGACGCTCACGTGGGGGAACGCCAGCGAGATCCTCCCCAACCGCACCGCCTTCGTCATCAAGCCGAGCGGGATCCCGTACGACCGGATGAAGCCCGCGCACATGGTGGTGGTGGACATGGAGGGGCGCGTGGTGGACGGCGACCTGAACCCGTCCACCGACGCCGAGACCCACCGCTTCCTCTACCGGAGCTTCCCCGGCATCGGCGGGGTGGTCCACACCCACAGCCCCTGCGCCACGGCCTTCGCCCAGGCCCGCCGGGAGATCCCCTGCCTGGGGACGACGCACGCGGACCACTTCTTCGGGCCGGTGCCCGTCACCCGCGCGCTGACGGAGGAGGAGGTCCGGGAGGCCTACGAGGCGAACACGGGCCGGGTCATCATGGAACGCTTCGCCCGGCGGGACAGCGCGGACATCCCCGCGGTGCTCGTTCCGGGGCACGGGCCGTTCACGTGGGGGAAGGACGCGGCGGAGGCCGTCCGCAACGCCGTGGCCCTCGAGGCCGTGGCCAGGATGGCGCTGGACACGCTGGCGATCAATCCCCAGGCCGCGTCCCTGGAGGCCTGGGTGCTCCAGAAGCACCACGACCGCAAGCACGGGCCCGGCGCCTACTACGGCCAGAAAAAGGACAGGAGAGAGAAGAAATGACCTTCCCGAACCGGATCAAGCTGGGCTTCATCCCCGCGAACCGCGGATTCTTCTCGAGCGAGCTGGCCGCCAAGATGCGCGGGCAGGCGGTCCAGGCGATGAAGTCGATGGGCATCGACGTCGTCGTGCCCGGGCCCCGGGACACCAAGGCCGGCTGTGTGGGGACGCGCGCCGAGGCCGAGTTCGCCGCCGACCTCTTCCGCCGCGAGAAGGTCCAGGGCCTCGTGGTCGGCGCCGTCAATTTCGGCGAGGAGCAGGGCGTGGCCTGGTGCGTCCGCAAGGCCGCGCTCGGGGTCCCGATCCTGATCTTCGGCTGCCAGGAGGAGGAGGTCCTCACGATGAAGACCCCCCGCCGGGACAGCTTCTGCGGCCTGCTCTCGATCGGGGACGTCCTCCGGCAGATCGGCGCTCCGTACACCGTGGCCCAGCGCCCCATCTGCTTCCCCACCGACGAGTCCTTCAAGAAGGACCTGGACCTCTTCGTGCGCGTCTGCCGCGTGGTGCAGGGCGTCCGCTCCGCGCGGTTCGGCCAGGTGGGCGCCCGCCCGGACGCCTTCTGGACCTGCCGGTTCGACGAGAAGAAGCTCCAGCGGATGGGCCCCACCACGGTGACGCTCGACCTCTCCGAGGCGATCGGCGGGGCGCGGCGGCTCGCGGACAAGGACGCCGCGGTGAGGAAGGTGGTGCAGTCGATCCGGGGGTACGCCGACGTCTCGCGCGTGCGGCCGGACTCCCTCCTGCGGATGGCGAAGCTGGAGGTCTTCCTCCGCCGGTGGATCGAGGAGAACGCGATCGACGCGATGGCGGTGCAGTGCTGGACCTCGATCCAGGCCAACTACGGCTGCTGCGCCTGCGCCGTGATGAGCCGGCTCGGGAACGAGGGGACCCCCACGGCGTGCGAGTCGGACATCATGGGCACGCTCTCGATGTACTCGGCGATGCTGGCCAGCGGGAGCCCGGCGGGGCTCGCCG
The DNA here is from genome assembly GCA_964395295.1 of uncultured Planctomycetales bacterium. Lineage (GTDB taxonomy): Bacteria > Planctomycetota > MHYJ01 > MHYJ01 > JACPRB01 > CAYNDR01. Next base: position 7,797 of record CAYNDR010000065.1, on the reverse strand, counting down.
ACTGGAACAACGTCCACAACGAGGACGAGGAGCTGGCGAACCTGTGGCACTGCGGCGTCTTCCCCGCCGCGTTCGCGAAGACCCCGGTGAAGCTCGGGGTGCAGGAGATCATCGCCTCGAGCGGCGCCGCCCGCTACGAGGACGCCGAGGGGACGATCGAGTTCGTCGCGAAGCCGAACCCCGTGACGATCTGCCGCTTCACCCAGAGCCCGGAGGGGGAGACCCAGGCGGTGATCGCCGAGGGGCGGGTGGAGGACAACCCGGCGGTGACGTTCGGCTGCTACGGGTGGACGCGGATCCCGAACCTCCAGCGGCTCTACCGGGACGTGCTTCTCAGGCACTTCCCGCACCACGTGGGGGTGACGCAGGGGCACGTGGGGGACGCGCTCTGGGAGGCGCTGGGGAACTACCTGGGCGTGAAGGTCTACCACGCCGCGCAGGAGGTGCCGGGGCTCTACACGCCGCGGCTCCCGTTCGGGGGCATCGAGGCGGTCGCCGACGCGGGGATCGCCAAACTCCTGAAGGTATGAGATGAGGCTCGTCCTCTTCCCCGGCCTGGGCGCCGACGGGAGGATGTACTCGGGCCTCCGCCTCCCCGGGATCGAGACCGTCACGCCGGACTGGCCCGAGCCGGGCCCCCGCGACTCCCTCTCCTCCTTCGCCCGCGCCCTGGCGGACGGTCTCGAGATCGGGGCCGACACGGTCGTGGGCGGGTCGTCGTTCGGCGGATTCGTGGCCGCGGAGATCGCGGCGCGGCGCCGGGTGCGGGCGCTCGTGCTGATCGGCAGCGCCCTTTCTCCGAGGGAAATCCCTTCCTACTATGCCGTGCTGGAAAAACTGTCACGGGTGATCCCGGAGGGGTTCTTCGAGCGCGCGCCCCGCAACAATCCCCTGGTCCTCGCCAAGTTCGGCCGCCTCTCGGCGCCGCAGCGGGCCCTGTTCCTCGACATGGCGGCGAAGGCCTCCGCGGCCCTCCTCGATCGGGGCCTGCGGATGGTCTTCCGCTGGGAGGGGGTCCGGAAAGAGGACCTGTCCTGTCCCCTTCACCGCATCCACGGCCGGATCGACCGGCTCATCCGGCCCCCGTCGGCGCGGGAGGCGGAACTCGTCGCGGGGGGAGGACACCTGATCGCGATGACGCACCCCGGGGCCGTGAGCCGGTTCCTGCGGGAGAGACTGGGGCCCTGATCCGGGCCCGCCGGGGCGACCCCCATGTATACTCAACGACTGAGTAATAATACTCATTCACTGAGTATTCTTGACATCCCCTTGAAGTTCGTCATAATAGAGGCATGGCCTTCGAACGGGAAGTGGTCAAGGCCCTCGTCCGCATGATCCGGGAGGGTCCTCCCCTGATTCAGGCCCTCGTCGGGGCCCGGCAGGTGGGGAAGACCACGGCGGCCGAGCAGGCGGCCGGCCGGCTCGGCTTCCCGCAGGTCTTCGCCGCGGCCGACACCCCCTTGCCGCCCGGCCCCGAATGGGTGGAGTCCCAGTGGGCGCGGGCGCGGTCCCTGGCCGCGAAGGAGGGGCGCCCCGCCCTCCTGGTGCTCGACGAAATCCAAAAGGTCCGCGGCTGGAGCGAACAGGTCAAGCGGCTGTGGGACGAGGACCGCCGCGGGAAGCGGGCGATCCACGTGATGCTGCTCGGCTCGTCGTCCCTTCTCCTTCAGCGGGGCCTTTCGGAGAGCCTCGCGGGACGTTTCTTCCTCCATCGCTGCCCGCACTGGTCCTGGACGGAATGCCGGATAGCCTTCGGCTGGGACCTGGACCGGTGGATGTTCTTCGGCGGATACCCGGGCGCGGCGGCCCTCGCGGACCGGCCCGACGAGTGGAGACGTTACATTGTGGACTCCCTGGTGGAGACCGTGGTGTCGCGCGACGTCCTCCAGCTCCAGACGGTCGCCAAGCCGGCCCTGCTCCGGCACCTCTTCGCCCTGTCCGCCTGTTTCCCGGCCCAGGTGCTCTCGTACAACAAGATGCTCGGCCAGCTCCAGGACGCGGGCAACGCCACGACGCTGTCGCATTACCTGAAGCTCCTGGAGACGGCCTTCCTCGTCTCGGGGCTGGAGCTCTACTCCAGGGGTCAAAGGCGCAAGCGCGGATCCAGTCCCAAGCTGGTGCTGTGGAACCAGGCGCTCGTGAACGCCTTGTCGGGCCGGTCGTTCGAGGAGGCCAGGGCGGACGGCACGTGGTGGGGACGGCTGGTGGAGAACGCGGTGGGGGCGCACCTCCTGAATCACCTCGCGCCCCCGGAATGGGAGATCGCGTACTGGCGGAGCGGAGGCGAGGAGGTCGATTACGTCGTCGAACGGGGCCGAACCGCGTGGGCGCTGGAGGTGAAGAGCGGGCGGGGGGGACGCCTCTCCGGCCTGCAGGCGTTCCGCTCGCGTTATCCCTCGGCTCGCGCGCTGGCCATCGGTCCGACGGGAATCCCGCTGGAGGAGTTCCTCGGCGAGGACCCGCGCCGCATCCTGGAATCCTGATCCCCGACGGGGACGGCTACCGGAAGGCCGCCTTCACCTCGTCCGCGGCGGCGCCGGCCTTATCGAGATAGGGCTGCGCCTTTTCCGCCTCCCCGGTCGCCAGGAGGTAGAAGGCCGCCAGCGCGTGGTCCGCCGGGCGGTCCTTCTCCATTACGCCCCGCCCCCGGGCTCCGCACCGGGAATCCCCCGCGGGCTCACGCGGAAGGCCGCGCGCGCCGCCGGACGACAAGGCAGATCTTCAGGCCGAGCATCGCCAGCCCCACGAGGCCCGCCGCGACGAAGAGCCCCGTCCGCGCCGCGTTACGGTCAGACCTGCGCCAGGAGGACCACGTAGTTCTTGCCGGACTCCTTGGCGCACTTGGGGCAGGTCGTGTAGTAGAAATACAGCTTCCGGAGGTCCTTGCCCTTAGAGCGGACGAGGTCTTTCATCTCCCGGACCCACCGTCCCATGTTCTTGTAGGGGCCCTCGAAGACCTTGGAGAGGAAGGCGCCGGAGATCGCGGCCATCCGGGCCCCGGGGACGTCGCGGGTGGCCTCGACGTAGACGTCGGCCCCCCAGAGGGAGTTCTCGTCGGAGAGGACGATCATGGGCTCGGGCTTGGCGCTGGCGGCATCGAGGAGCGCGACGACGCGCTTCATGACGGACGGGAAGTTCAGGGGGATGTGGAGGAAGCTGCGGACGCGGTCGGCGACGAACTTCTTGCCCTCCCAGCGGATCTCCTTCCCGTCCCAGGGGGCGGGATCAAAGGGGCTGCAGCATTTCTCATCGGTCATCTGGGCCTCCTCCGCCTCACCGGATTATTCTACAATTTTACTTTACAAGGAAGCGGATTCCAGCGTATGGTCATATAGCAAGCGCTTGCGGCAAGCGCTTGCGGCCCCTTAGGAGGCAGCCCATGGCCAAGGTCAAGGTCGGCATCGTCGGCTCGGGATTCGAGGCGGACATCCATGCCGCCAGCTTCCAGATCCTCCCCGATGAAGCCGAAGTCGTCGCCGTCGCCTCCCCCACCCCCGGACACCCCGAGGAGCTCGCCAAAAAGTACAGCATACCCCGCGTCTTCCGCGACTACCGCGACATGCTCAAGGATCCCGACATCGAGATGGTCACCCTCGCCGTCCCCAACAAGCTCCACGCCCAAATGACCATCGACGCCGCCAAGGCCGGCAAGCACGTCGTCTGCGAAAAACCCCTCTCGATGACCCTCGAAGAGGCCGACGCGATGATCGACGCCTGCAAAAAGCACGGCGTCCTCCTCATGTACGCCGAGGAGCTCTACTTCACCCCCAAGTACGTCAAGGCCAAGGAGATGGCCGGCCAGGGCGCCTTCGGCAAGGTCTACCTCGTCAAGCAGAGCGAGAAACACTTCGGCCCCCACGCCCCCTGGTTCTGGGACGTGGACCGCTCCGGCGGCGGAGTCTTCATGGACATGGGCTGCCACGGCATCGCCTTCTGCTGGTGGTTCCTCAACCGCCCCAAAATCAAGTCCGTCTACGCCCAGATGGGCACCTACGTCCACGCCGACAAGACCCGCGGCGAGGACAACTCCATCTGCATCCTGGAGTTCGCCAACGGGGCCGTCGGCCTCGTCGAGGACAGCTGGGCCCGCCGCGGCGGCATGGACGACTCCATCGAGGTCTACGGCGAGGGCGGCGTCACCTACGCCGACCTCCACATGGGCAACGCCCTCCCCACCTTCAGCGAGTACGGCTTCGGCTACGCCGTGGAAAAGGCCCCCACCACCAAGGGCTGGACCTTGCCCGTCTACGACGAACTCTACAACTACGGCTTCCCCCAGGAGATGCGCCACTTCGCCCGCTGTGTCCGCGGCAGGGAGAAACCCCAGGCCACCGGCGAGGACGGCCGCGTCGTCATGGAAGCCCTCCTCGCCGGCTACGCCTCCGCCGGCGCCGGCCGGAAGATCGACCTCCCCTTCCGCCCCCAGGGCGTGAAGAAACCCATCGACCTCTGGAAGCCCCCCGCCAAGGAGCCGAAATCATGAACTCGAACGGACACTCCTCCCGCGAACTCCTGCTCCGCGCCCTCGACCGCAAGCCCGCGGACCGCGTCCCCTGCTGCTTCATGAGCTTCACCGCGCTCCGCCGGCGGCTCAAGGAGGATCTCTTCGATCTGGCCCGGGCCGAGCGGAAGATGGGCCTCGACTCCATGCTCTTCATCCCCGCCGCGGGCCGCCCCCTCCGCCCGGATCACCCGGACCTCCGCGGCCTCCCCGTCCGCTTCTCCCCGGACGTGAAGACCGTCGAGCGCCGCGAGGGCGACGTCCTCCACAAGACCTACGAGACCCCCGACGGCCCGCTCACCACCTCCGTGCGCCTCTCCGACGACTGGCCGCACGGCGACCACATCCCCTTCGTGGACGACTTCCAGGTCCCCCGCGCGATCAAGCCGCTCGTCACCGGCCCCGCGGACCTGCCGGCCCTCCGCCACCTCCTGGCCCCGCCCACCCCCGCCGACGCGGCCGCCTTCGCCGAGGAGGCCCGGCGCGCCCGCGCCTTCGCCGAACGGGAGGACGTCCTCCTCGCCGGCGGCTGGGGCATCGGCATGGACATGGCCGACTGGCTCTGCGGGATGCAGGACCTCATGGTCCACACGATGGAGCGGCCCGCCTTCGCCGTGGAACTCCTGGAAACGATCCACCAGTGGAACCTCAAGCGGATGGAGCTGGTCCTCTCCGCCCCGGTGGACCTCTACATCCGAAGGGCCTGGTACGAGGGATGCGACTTCGTGACCCCGCGCTTCTACCGGTCGGCCATCCTCCCGCGCCTCAAGGCCGAGGCCGACCTGGCCCACCGCCGCGGGGCCCGCCTCGGCATCCTCTGCACGAGCGGCCTCAATCCGATGCTGGACTTCTTCCTGGAGGCCGGCATCGACGCGCTGATCGGCATCGACCCCGTCCAGGGCACCCATACCGACATGGCCCTCATCCGCCGGAAGCTGGGCGGCCGCGTCTGCCTCTGGGGCGGCGTCTCCGGCGCCGTCACGGTCGAGCGCGGGACCGAGGCGGAGATCCGCGCGGCGGTCCGCAAGGCAGCCGAGATCCTGGGGCCCGACGGCTTCGTCCTCTCGCCCGTCGACAACATCACGGTGGACGATCCCCGGACCTGGAAGAACCTCGAAGTCTTCATCGACGCCTGGAGGAAAGGATGATGCTCGTGGCCAACCTTGCCCTCCGCACGGGGGAAAAGATATCGTGGGATGCCGCGGCCATGAAGGCCGCGGGCTGCCCCAAGGCGGACCCGGCGATCCGGCGCGAATACCGCAAAGGCTGGTCGATATGAGGATGCCGTCGAGGCCGCTCCTGGCGGCCTTCCTCCTGCTTCCCCTGATCGCGGGGCGGTCGGACGGGCAGGCGGCCGGGTGGAAGCGGGAAGTCCAGACGGACGAAATGGCCTCGGGCGTCAAGCGCCGCGGGTACGTCAACTGGTTCACCCTCCGCGTCCCGTTCTGCAGTTTCCTCGGCGGCATCACCTTCGGCCAGCGCCACCCCAAGGACCTGTGGATCTTCCACGACCAGCCCTTCCGCTACTACACCGCCGGCATGGACGAAACCCTGGAGTGCGACGGAAAGGTCTTCGGCATCCGCGCGTTCTACAGCCGCGCCAAGGCCCCTTTCCGCAGTTTCTGGGGCCACATCATGGGCTGGACCCTGGGGCAGAACCACCCCTCCTACATCCTGGTGAACGGCCGGCGGGTCTGGGACGCGAAGCTCCACAAGATCGACACCCGCCAGGAGCGGCACACCCTGGGCTTCCCCTGCTGGGTCGACGAGCCCGACGACCTGACGATCGACTTCGTGGTGGACCGCGGCTACACGCCCGAGGTGAAGGCCCTCGCCTTCCGCTACGGCTACCTGGAGAACCTGGGCGAGGCGGGGGAGCGGTACTCCCTCCCCGGCTCCTCCACGAAGAAGGAGCCCTCGCCCTTCGAGAAGCTCAAGGAGTTCCGCTTCGGTCTCTTCGACCCAGGCTATCACCCGTCCGCGCAGTGGTGGATCGATCCCGCGCTGGCCGCCCGGGCCATGACGGTCGAGAAGCTCAACTGGAAACCCTACGCGCTGCCGGATTATCCCGTGGACGACATCGCGATCTCGCCGACCTCCATGGACAACTGGCCGGCGCCCTTCGTCGACTTCGTCGCGCGCTACTGCGGCGCCACCCTGCTGGGGCCCGGCGCGGGCGACGACGCCATCAAGGGGCTGGGGAAGCGCTTCAAGGGATTCAAGCTCACGGGCGCCCCGGTGGAGGAAAGCAAGCGCCTCCTCCAGCGCCATCCGCAGGCCAAGGTCTACTGGTGGTTCGAGCAGGACAACGTGCCGGGCCTCAAGCAGAAGAAGGACGCGACCGGCCGGCCCGACGACATCGTGACGGTGCTGGAGCCCTTCCCGCCGTCCCTCCGCGGGGCCGCACGGGCGTACGAGAACGGCGCGGACGTCCTCCAGCTCAAGAACCAGGAACTGCCGCAGAACAACATCCTCGTGGCCATGGCCCGCGGCATCGGGCGCTCCTGCGAGAAGCCGTGGGGCTGGGGCTGCTACACGATCAAGACGCCGTTCCCGTCCGCGGAGTTCATGGAACAGCACTTCCTCACCTGGTACTTCAGCGGGATCCGCTACATCGACTCCGAGGAGCTGGAGCTCGGGACGTTCCCGCGGATCCTGGACCAGGACCTCGCCTTCTACCGGGCGATCCGCTTCTACGGCCTCCACCCAAGCCACGGCGCGCCCGTGGTGCGGATCGGCGTGCTCTATTCGAAGGACGAGGCGGACTGGGTCATCCCCTTCACCCCCTTCGGCTACAAGGACACGTTCCGGTACTACATCGAGTACGACCACCGGAGCCAGTCCCTGACGTGCAAGCCCGTGGCGGAGCTGGAGCTGAAGCCGGGCCTCTGGGACAAGCCGCCGTGGCTGCGCGCGATCGCCATGGGGGAGAAGGCCTCGGCCGAGAAGAACCGCGGCTACGACCTCCTCGACGTATTCTTCCCGAAGTACGGCGACGCCTTCACCGCGCGCTTCGCCCGCATGCTGACCGGCACGCCCTGCGGCCCGGTGGACTTCCTCTGCGCGGAAAAGGTCTCTCCCCGGACCCTCGAGGAGTACCGCCTGCTCGTCATCCTGGCGCGCTCGGCGTTCAAGCCGGAGGTCGAGGCGAAGCTGAAGGCCGCGACGGAGAAGGGGGCGATCCTGGTGAGGCCCGAACAGGCCACGCGGCCCCGCCTGGCCGAGCTGGGACAGCAGGCCAACATGGTCTCCTTCACGCCGGCCAACGACCAGATCGAGTACGTGGTCAACCGCAA
>CAYNDR010000064.1:680-21374 GCA_964395295.1 uncultured Planctomycetales bacterium | reverse complement strand
CCGACGTGGGCTCGGACCCGAAGCACCCGGAGGTCTGCGCGCGGTGCGCTTCGGCCGTGGAAGCCCCCGCCTGGACGGGCCACCCGGCCGTGCCCGTCAGTCGGCCCGGCGAAGCGTGATCTCCACCTCCGGCATCTCGTCGAAGAATCGCACCCTCAACGGCCCGGCCCCGCGAGCCTCGATGAGGACGATCGAACTGCCGGTCTGATAAGGGCCCGGCTCGAAGCCTTTCCCGCCGGCAAACGCTCCAAACACGTTCGTGAAATAGAGGAACCTCCCGGTCTTCGATTCATAGACGATCGGCACGGGATCCCGGCAGCCGCCCCCGAGAAGGTAACGATCGTTGAGTTCGTAAAACCTCGGCTCCACGGCCGGGGTCCCGTCCGCCATGAGGAGCCGGCCGGTAACGAGGATGTCCACGAAGCCGTCCCCGTGGCCAAAGCCGCCGCGGGGAGTCCGGAGCCGGTCGATGCCGGGGAACGCCGACGCCGGCCGGAAATCCCCCGGCTCGGTCCCGGAGATCCGGACGACGCGGTCCGGAGGCTCCCCGAGGGCCCGCGCGCAGGCCCCCAGATACTTCCGGCCGTGGGCGGAGGCCTTGTCCATCCGGCGCCGGAGGATCGGCATGTTCCGCGGATCTCCCAGGCTGGCCAGGATTCCCGCCGGCAGCGCGTCGCTCTCGAGGACCGCCTTCCGAAGATCTGCCCATGCGGGCCCCTCCCGCCGGAGCATCCGCAGGAGACCCTCGGAAAGGGGATGGGCCCATTCCAGGACGACCGGATGGGCCCGCAGGTAATCCAGGGCGAGCGCGGGCTGCCCGCACAGCCCATCGAAGGCCAGGAAGGCGTTCCTCTTCGATCCGGCCGCATTGAACGCCAGCATGATCTTCGCCGTTTCCTCGTCTGCTCCGATGGAGGCGACCGCACGGAGAGCGCCCTCGCGCAGGGATTCATCGCCCCCCTTCAGCGCCTCGCGGAGCAACGGGAGGGCGGGCCGGGCCTTCTCTCCATAACGGCCGAGGGCCAGGGCGGCCCCCGCCTGGACCTTGACGTTCCCGCCGCGGAGCGCCTGGATCAACGGTGGAACCGCCGACTCCGCATCCCTGCATACGCTCCCCACGGCCCCAGCGGCGGCGGCACGGACGTCCGGCTCGGGATCGTCCAGCGCCTCCAGGAGGCCCCGGCCCGCGACCGGAGCGGCGCTCTGCCCGATCGAGCCCAATGCATCCGCCGCCCGCCGGCGAACGACCGGATTCCCCGACTTCAGGGCCTTCTCAAGCGCGGGAACCGCCGAATCCCCCTTCCACGCCAGGACCTCCGCGGCGTGCTTCCCCGGTTCCCCATCCGCGAGCGCATCGATCAGCGCCGGAACAGGCTCCATCGATCGGGGCGCAATCCGGCCCAGCGCCTGGATCGCACCCACCCGGTCCGGGGAGGACCCTTCTTTCACGGCCCTGAGGAGACGCGGGACGGCCTTCCCCGCCGCGGGGCCGAGCCCGTTCAATCCCCACAAGGCGAGCTTCCGCACCTTTTGCTCCGGGTCATCCAGCGCCCGCAGGAATGCCGGCAAGGCCGCGGCGGCGGCCGATCCCATCCCCGCCAGCGCGCCGCAGGCGGCCTCCCGGACCCCGCCGTCCGCGTCCCCAAGCGCCGCGTCCAGGCCCGCCACCACCGCGGCATTCTCCTCGCGCGTCAGCCGCGCCCGGGGGTCATCCTCGAGACCCTCTTCCCCGACGGGTATGTCGCTGAATCCGCCGGTGCTGGCATGACGGCGGCCCGCAAGCCAGCCCAAGCCGTGAGCGGACCACCTCCGAACAGGGGCTTTGTCGCCGCGGAGCCCCTCCAGCAACACGGGGATCGCGGGCCCCCCCGCGCAGGCCAGCACCCAGGATGCCTCCTTCGCGACGTCCTCCTCGGGATCGCCGAGGCTTCCTTCCAAGGCGGCAAGGAGGGGAGCCGACCGGTCGCCGATCCGGCGAAGGGCACGGGCAGACTCCTTACGGACGTCCTTTTCCGGATCCTTCAGCGTTATGATGAGGGCGGGGACGGCCGGTCCCGCGGCGGGGCCTATGGCGCCGAGGGCCTCTGCGGCGCTTTTCCTGAGATAGTCGTCCTCGTCCCGAAGGGCCTTGACGAGCGCGGGCACGGCGGGCGCGGCCTGAGGGCCGATCCTGCGGAGGGAACCTGCGGCCATCCGCCTCGGATGGTCGCCCAGCATCCTGGAAAGTCCCTTGACGGCCGCCTCCACCTCGACGGGACTCGGCCGGTCGGATTCCTCATCCTCAGGATCGGCCGCCGCGATCATGCCGAGCGCCTCCGTGGCGCTCATGCGGACATCGCGATCCGCGTCGTCCAGGGCCCGGAGGAGCCCGGGGATCGCGCCGCGGGCCGCGGGCCCGATCCGCCCCAGGGCATAAGCCGCGCGTGAGCGGACATCCGCATCCCCGTCTCGAAGGGCCTCCCCCAGGGCCCCCACGGATCCGCGGGCTTCCGGAGCGAAATCCGACAGCGCCAGCGCGGCGGCTTGCCGAACCTCCATCCGGGAATCCGACAGCAGGCGTGTCAGCAAGGGAACGACGATCGCGTGCCGGGACCGGAATTTCCCGATCGCCTCGGCGGCCACCCCTGCCGTAGGGGGATAATCGTCGGCCAACAGGCGGACGAACTCGTCATAGGTTTCCGCCGTCTCCCGACCATCCCTCTTGATGCCCCGGGCGGCGTAATACCGGACATGCCGATCGGGATCCCGGAAGGCGCGGAGGACCGCCCGGCCCGCCTCGGTCAGCTTCCCGTCCGGATCCTTCAACGTTACGGGGGCGGATGAGGACTCCGTCTCCGCCAGCATGAACAGCGCCACCGCGGCGTTTAACCGGACCTCCGCGTCCGGATCCTTCAGGCCTTCCACATGCTCCGGCACGGAGGAGGCGTCCGGCGGCGCGGCGATCCGGATCGCCTCGATCGCCTCATGCCGGACGAACCAGGATTCGTCCCTCAAGGCTCCGCGGACAACGAGAATGAGCCCTCGGTCCTCCCGCGACATCCGGCCGAGGGCTTCGACCGCGGATCCCCGCTCATCTTCGCTCAAGTCGAGCCGTCGGAACGCCTCGATGAAGGCGCGGACCGTGCCCGGTGATTCCCGGGCGATCCGGCGCAGGTCGGCATCAGCCTCCTCCCGATGGGCTTCATCGCTGCTATGCAGGCGGCACGACCACTCGGTGAGCTTATGTCCCCCGTAGAGCGCTTCCTGCCCCGGACCGGCGGCACATGAAGCGGAAAACCAAGCCAGGCAAAGGAGGAGGGCCGGACGGATCCCGGAGGGGATTGGACGCATGCCCCATTCTTCTCCCCGACGAGTATCCTTGTCAACGGATGGATTTCTGGAATCGCCCCTCCGATCCCCCTCCCCGCCGACCGTTTTGTGTGCCAACCGCCCCGGGCGGTGCTAGAATGCCTCCAGGGGTCCAAAAGCGATGACGGAAATGAATCTTCCCGTCCACCTCGCCGTCCTCCTCTCGGGCGGCGGGCGGACCCTCCAGAACCTGATCGACCGGATCGGGGCCGGCGCCCTGCCCGCGAAGATCGAGGTGGTGGTCTCCAGCTCCGCGAAGTCCCTCGGGCTGGAACGCGCCCGCAGACACCAAATCCCCGCCGTGGCGGTCGAGCGGAAGGCCTACCCGGACGCCGGGAGCTACAGCGAGGCCGTCACCCGCGCCCTGGAGCCCTACCCCGTCGACCTCGTGATCCTGGCGGGCTTCCTGCACCTCTACGTCTTCCCCGACAAGTGGGAGCGGCGCGTCCTCAACATCCACCCCGCGCTCCTGCCGGACTTCGGCGGCAAGGGCTTCTACGGCCACCGGGTCCACGAGGCGGTCCTGCAGGCGGGGTCCGGGGAGTCGGGCTGTACCGTCCATTACGCCGACCACCGGTATGACCGCGGGGCGATCATCCTCCAGCGCCGCGTGCCCGTCCTCCCGGGCGACACGCCGGACGCGCTCGCCGAGCGCGTCTTCCGCGAGGAGTGCGTCGCGTACCCCGAGGCCATCCTGAAGGTGGCGCGGGGAGAGGCCTGACCGCCATGGCCAGGGTCCGCGGCGACCTCCGGGTCATGGGCATCGCGAACCTGCTCCAGGCCCTTTCCCTCAACAAGGCCGAGGGCTTCCTGACCCTCTGGCAGGACCCGATGCGCAAGGTGATCCAGCTGGGCCCCTCGGGGATGAGGCTCGTCAGCGCGGGCACGCGGCGCGCGCACCCCCTGGGCGAGATCCTGATCCGGACCGGCAAGATCACCCACGCCCAGCTCGATGAGATCCTGGAGGAACAGCGCCGCACGGGGGCCCGCCTGGGCGACCTCGTCTCCCGCCGCGGGATCCTCTCCGCGGGGGACATCGAGAACGCCCTCAAGGAGCAGATCTCCGAGGAGATCTACGACCTCTTCACCTGGTCCGAGGCGTCCTTCGAGTTCGTGGAGGCCCCGGGCGCCGCCCCGCCGGCGGACGGGAGCCCCCTCTCCGAGGTCACGCTCGACGCGAACGTCATGTCCGTCATGATCGAGGCGGCCCGGAGGGCGGACGAGCTGGCCCGGATCCAGACCCGGATCCCCGACCTCCGCCTGGTCCCCGAGCGGCTCGACCAGCCGGTTCCGATGGACGATCCCGACCTGGACCGGGCGGCGCTCGAGGCCGTCCTGCCCCTCATCGACGGCGAGCGCTCGGTGGACCGCGTCATCGAGGACTCCCTCTTCCCCAAGTTCGCCGTCCTCCGCACGCTCTACGGGCTGGTCCAGCGGGGCGCCATCAAGCTCCGGGACCGGAAGAGCGGCGGCACCTTCAGGCGCGTGCCCGCCCCGCCGCGCCCGGCCCCGCCGGGACGCACCCTCCTCCTGCTGAGCGACCTGCCCAACTTCCGGACCGCCCTCTCCGTCTGCATCCGCAGTGCCGGCTACGAGGTGGTCGAGGGCCACAGCTCCTCCGACCTGAAGGACCTCCTGTCCCGCACCTCCGTGGACGCGATCATCCTGGACGTCTCGGTGGAGACCGACAGCGGCCTGGCCCTCTGCTCCCGCCTCCGCCAGCAGGCCCGGGCGCCGTTCATCGTCCTCTCCGGGAACACCAGCCGGCAGGCGGTGCTCAACGCCATCCAGTGCGGCGCGCGCCACGTCCTCATCAAGCCGATCAAGGAGGACCTTCTCCTCGAGCGCATCTCAAACGTCTTGAAGGCATGACGGAAATCGGGGAGAATCGAACCCGAATGGCGGAACTCCGGGGAGACGTGGCGATCCTCAGTTTCCCCGACATCATCCAGCACCTGGCCAACACCCAGCGCGCCGGCACGCTCAACATCGTCCAGGGGCCGATGCTGAAGACCATCTACATGAACCCCGACGGGATGCGCCTCCTCGCCACCAGCACGCGCAAGACCAGCTCCCTCGGGGAGATCCTGATCCGCACCCGCAAGATCACGCGCGCCCAGCTCGACCGCCTCCTCGCGGAACAGCAGAAGACCGGGAGGCGCCTCGGGGAGCTCGTGAGCCGCCAGGGGATGGTGACCAAGCAGGACATCGAGGCGGCCCTCCGGGAGCAGGCCCAGGAGGAGATCTACGACCTCTTCTCCTGGCTGGACGCGAAGTTCGAGTTCATCGAAGGCCCCCCGCCGCCGAAGCCGCCCGACTTCCCGCTGGCGGAGGTGGTGGTGGACGTCTCCCCCACCTCCATCATGCTCGAGGCCGCCCACCGCGCGGACGAGCTGGCCGTGATCATGAAGGAGATCCGCGACGAGCACATGATCCCGCTCCGGACCCGGAAGCCCTTCTCGCCCGAGAACCTCGGGCTCAACCCGGACCTGCTGTCGGCCGTCTACACCCAGATCAACGGCCGCGTGGGCATCTCCGAGGTGATCCGCCTCTCCCTCTTCCCCCGCTTCGAGGCGCTCCGCGCGATGTACGTCCTGTCCAAGAAGGAGTTCATCAAGATCCTCGACCGCGAGGGGGCCACGATGGTCCACCTCAAGAAGTCCGAGACGACGAAGATCCGCATGCCGGAGGCCGGGATTTCCGGGGAGGCCCCGCCGGGACAGCCCAGGGCCCCGGGCCGGCGATCCATCCTGCTCCTCGGGGACATGCTGAAATACCGCCAGGCGCTCGCCGCCCTCCTGCGGGAGGCCGGCTACGAGGTGCTGGAGTACGGCGCCGCCCAGGCCATGTCCCTCCTGACCGAGAACCGGAAGATCGACGCCGTGATCTTCGACGTGGGCATCTCGAACTCGGACGAGGACCAGTTCCTCTCCTGGCTGGCCGAGAACACGCGCGCCCCCGTCATGGTCCTCTCCAGCGACGCCTCCAAGGAGGCCGCCATGGGGGCCGTCCGGAAAGGGGCGCGGGCCTACGTGGTGAAGCCGTTCACGCGGGACTCGATCCTGCGCACCCTCACGGGCCTCTTCCAGCCCACCAGCGCCACGGTCCCGTCCGCCAAGCCTCAGCCCCACCGGCCTATGTGACCGGGCTCCCCGGCGCCGCCTCCCGGTCCGTCGTGAGGACGATGATGTCCTGGCCCGAGCTGGCGGCCAGGACCATCCCGTTGCTCTCGACGCCGCGCAGGACGGCGGGCTGGAGGTTCGCCACGACGATGACGCACTTCCCCACGAGCTGGGACGGCGCGTAGTGCGCCTTGATCCCGGCCACGAGCTGGCGCACGTCGCCGCCCCCCAGGTCCACCTTGAGGACCAGGAGCTTCTGGGCGTTGGGGTGGTCCGCCGCCTCGACCACCCGGCCCACCTTGAGCGACGCCCTCCTGAACTCCCCGATCGTGAGAAGGGCGGGCGCGGGGGGCGGGGAGGGCGGGACCGGAGGCACCGGGGCGGCGGGCGGGATCGCTTCGGGCATGGTCGTTCTCCTTACGGGAGGTTCATCTTAGGGCCCTTTGGAGGGCTGTCAAGCCCTTCGACCGTCTTGATCTTGGGTCCCGCAACGGGTACTTTAGCGTCATGACGAAACTGCGACCGGTGTTCGAGGGGGCGCTCTGCCTGGGCGCCTCCCTGGCCGTCGTGGGCGGGGCGTCGATCGGGATCCTCACCCTGATCGATCCGGACATCCGATTCCTCCGGCAGCTCGAGGCCGGGTACCGCCACATCCTCTTCGGGTTCCTTTTCTGCACCCTGTTCGGGGTGGCGGCGGCCCTCCTGGAGGCCCTCCTGCGCGGGCGGGAAGAGGGAGGAGAGGTCCCCCCGCCCTCCCCGGCCGCCCCCAAGGCCGAGGCCGTCCCCGGCGCCCGGCCCGCCTCCGGGCTGGCGGCGCTCTACCACGAGATGAAGACGTTCGTGGACCTGGAGATGTGGGAGCTGGCGCTCGAGAAGGCCAACGCGATCGTCAAGGCCTACCCGGGCACCCGCGAGGCGGAGACCGTCTCCAAGACCCTGAACGAGATCCGATGGAAGGCGGAGCCGAAGTTCCTGGCCCAGCAGGCCCCGATGACGGCCGACCAGGAGAAGGAGCTCCGCGAGAAGGGCCTGTCCGAGATGTACCGGCACGTGAAGACCTACATGGACCTGGAGATGTGGGAGCTGGCGCGGCAGAAGGCCCTGACGATCATGAAAAGCTTCCCCGAGTCCCCCGAGGCGATCGAACTGATGAAGATCTTCGACACCATCGAGAAGAAGGCCCAGGAGCCTCCCGTCCCCGCGAAGGCCGAGGAGCCGGGATTCCCCGCGGACTAGATGGCGCGGCTGAAGGAAGCCCTGTCCTTCCCCCTGCGCGCGGCCGGGGCGATCCTCCGGATCGGGGGGCGCATCACGGTCGGCTCCGTGGGCTTCGTCCTGATGGGCGCGGGCCTGCTCCTGATCAGCCCCCTCCACATGCCCTACGCGGGCATCCCCCTCTTCCTGGTGGGCCTGCTCCTGCTGGCCCGCGCGGTCTTCTGATCTACCTCAGCTTCAGCAGGGCCAGGCTCGCCACCGCCATCACCGCCGCCAGGATCCAGAAGCGCATCGTGATCTTGGCCTCCGGCAGGCCGCGGAACTGGTAGTGGTGGTGGAGCGGCGCGATGAGGAAGATCCGCCGCCCCGTCGCCTTGTAGCTCACGATCTGCAGGAGCGACGAGAACGCCTCGATCACGAAGACCCCGCCCACCAGCAGGAGCAGCATCTCCTGCTTCGTGGCGCACGCCACCAGGCCCAGCGCCCCCCCGAGCGGCAGGGACCCGGAGTCCCCCATGAAGACCTGCGCCGGATGGCTGTTGAACCAGAGGAACCCGAGCGTGGCCCCCAGCATCGCCGTGCAGAAGACCGTGAGCTCCCCGCTCGACCTCACGTAGGGGAGGTCCAGGTAGGCGCTGAAGTCCACGCGGCCGACCACGTAGGCGATGACCGCGTAGGCGAACGTCGAGATGCCCAGGCAGCCCCCCGCCAGCCCGTCCAGGCCGTCCGTGATGTTGACCGCGTTCGTGGTCGAGACGATCACGGCCGCCACGAACAGCCAGTAGCCGACCCCGAGGTCGATGGACCCGACGAAGGGGATGCTGAGCCGCGAGGAGAGGCCCGCCCCGCGCTCCGTCCAGAGCAGGGCCAGCTGGAGGGCCACGCCGGCGGCCGCCGCGATCACGACCTGCAGGACGAGCTTCGGGAACATCCGCATGCCCGTCCGCGAGCGGCCCGAGAGCTTGAGGTAGTCGTCCGCCGCGCCCAGGGCGCCCAGCGACCCGACCAGCAGGAACAGGACCCACATCACGGGGTTCGAGAAGTTCCCGAAGAGGGCCACGCTCACCAGGATGGCCGCCACCAGGAACACGCCCCCCATCGTGGGCGTGCCCTTCTTGTCCTTCATGAGAGTGTCCAGCTGGCGCGAGTCTCCCTTCTCGGTCCGCTCCCCCATCTCCCGGGCGCGGAGCCAGGCGATCACGCGCGGGCCCAGGAAGACGCTGGCCCCGAACGCCAGGATCCCCCCCAGCGCCGCGCGCAGGGTGATCCCGTCCCTCAAGGCGTCGCCGAATAGCCAGAGCAGCATGTCAGGCCACCCTCTCTCCAAGCCACTTGACCAGGCGCTCCAGGCCCACCGCCCGGGAGCCCTTCAGCAGGACCATGTCCCCCGGCCGGAGCAGATCGTCCAGCCGGGCGCGGACGTCGTCCACGGATTCGAATCCGTGCTTCTCCTGGCCGCCGTCCACCGCGTCCAGGAGCGTCCGGCAACGGGGCCCCACGCCCGCCACCACGTGCACCGAGCTCCCGGCCAGCAGGCGGCCCAGCTGGCGGTGGTACTCCTCGGAGGCCCCCCCGAGCTCCAGCATGTCGCCGATCACCGCCACCTTCCGCCCCGGCGCGGAGAGTCGGGAGAACTCGCGGACCGCGCGGGCGGCGGACTCGGGGTTGGAGTTGTAGGCGTCGTTGATGATGGTGACCCCCGCCAGCTCCAGGCGTTCCATGCGCATCTTGGGGCCCTTGAACCCCTCCAGCCGCCGCGCGCATTCCGGGAGCGGGACCCCGTACGACATCGCCACGGCGCACGCGGCCAGGGCGTTGAGGACGTTCCACTCCCCCAGGAGCCCCAGGCGGAACTCGACGCCGCGCACGAAGAACCTCATCCCCGCTCCCCCGGCCAGGGGCTCCATCCCCTCCGGCCGGAGGTCCGCCTCGCGCGACGTCCCGAACGCGATCACCCTCCCGGGCGGGAGCTGGATCCGAGAGAGGATGCGGGGATCCTCGTGGACCACGGCGAAGCCGCCCCCCCGCAGGAATCCCAGGAGCGACGCCTTCTCGTCGGCCACCCCCTCGACCGTCCCCAGCCCCTCGAGGTGGGAGGCCCCCACGCTCGTGATCACCGCGGCGTCCGGCCGGGCGATCCGCCCGAGCTGGGCGATCTCGCCGGGGTGGTTCGTGCCGATCTCGAGGACCAGGAACTCGTCGTCCGGCCCCGCCCCCAGGAGGGTCAGCGGCAGGCCCACGGAGTTGTTGAAGCTCCCCGGGGACCGGGCCACGCGGCGGTCCCGGGCGAGGACGTGGCCGATCATCTCCTTCGTGGTCGTCTTCCCGTTCGAGCCCGTCACGCCCACGACCCGGGCCCGGAGCGTCATCCTCCAGGCCGCGGCGAGGTCCCCGAGCGCGGAGCCCGGGTCCGCCACGCCGATCCGCAGGCCGTCCCCGGGCCCCTCCCGCTCCACCACCGCCGCGCAGGCGCCCCGCGCGAACGCGTCGGGCACGAAGCCGTGCCCGTCGTAGCGGGGCCCCTTCAGCGCGAAGTAGACGTCCCCCGCGCGCAGGGTCCGCGTGTCCGTCGAGACGCCCCGGACCTCCCGGTCCTCGACGGGCCCGCTAGGCCGTCCACTGATGGCCCGTACGACCTGGCCCAGCCGCATCATGTCCCCCCTCCTTCGGCGACGAATTCCGGCACAGAGGACAGCCGTCGTCGTCCAGGTGCGAGAGCTCCCGGTTCACGCCCTGCGCCTCGATCTCGCCCACGGCCTCGAAGACGCGCGCCGCGAGGTCGGGCGTGATGCGGAATCCTCCGTAGACATGGAGATCCCCGAACATTTCTTCCCCCTCCTCCAATCTCACCACGCCGAAGCGGCGGCCGCAGCCGCCGCGAAGGCGGGTTCCCCCGCCCGGACGCCCCCCGGCGCCGGGACCCGGTCCGGGGAGACGATCCCGGGCTTCGGCCGGAGCAGGAGAAAGAGATGCCGCGGGCATGCCCTTTCTTCCCCCTCCGGACGGGCCCGTACCGGCCCCGTACCGGCGCCGACTCCAGACTCCCTGACAACGACCCTGTTTCGGACCGCCTACTTCTCCAGGCGGCGCGTCAGCTCGCCGAGGACCTCCCGGGCCACCAGCCGGTCGTCGAACGCGTGGGCCTGGTCCCGGAAGATCTGGCACGTCTCGTGCCCCTTGCCCGCGATGAGGACCGCGTCCTCGCGGCGGGCGAGCGAGAGCGCCAGCTTGATCGCCAGCCGGCGGTCCGGCTCGATCAGGCGCTTCGACTTCGCCTCGATGCCCGCGTCGATCTCGCGGATGATGTCCATCGGATCCTCGCTCCGCGGGTTGTCGCTGGTGAGGATCACCTGGTCCGCCAGCTGGGAGGCCACGCGCGCCATCTTGGGCCTCTTGCCGCGGTCGCGGTCCCCGCCGCAGCCGAAGACCGCGATCAGCCGCCCCCGGAGCAGGGGCTTCAGGCACTCCAGGACGTTCCGCAGGGCGTCGTCCGTGTGCGCGTAGTCCACGAGCACCGCGAAGTCCTGTCCCGCGTCCACGGGCTCCAGCCGGCCCGGCACGGCCGCGAGGTTCTCAAGGCCCGCCTTGATGTGCTCCAGGTCGTAGCCCATCGCCCACGTGCAGGCCGCCGCGGCCAGCATGTTGTAGGCGTTGTGCGTGCCGACGAGCCGTGTGTGGATCACCAGGTCCTCGGTCCCCAGGCGCATCCTCAGGCGCGTCCCGTGGAACGTGCCGAGTTCCACCGCCCCCGAGACCTCCGCCCTCCTCTTGATCCCGTACCGGACCACGTGGGCCTGGGTCCGGGAGGCGTAGACGTCGGAAGCCGGGTCGTCGGCGTTGAGCGCCGCGATCCCCCGGGCCGGCAGGGCCTCGAAGAGGCGCCCCTTGGCGTCCCGGTAGGCCTCCGGCGTCGGGTGGTAGTCCATGTGGTCCCGCGTCAGGTTCGTGAAGACGCCCGCGGCGAAGCGCACGCCCCGTATCCGGTCCTGGTCGAGCGCGTGGGAGGAGACCTCCATCGCCGCGGACTTGCAGCCCGAGGCGGCCATCTCCGCGAAGTGCCTCTGCAGGACGTCGGCGCCGGGCGTGGTGTTCTCGCTCGGCACGGTCCGGGCCCCCAGCCCGTGGTGGATCGTCCCCAGGAGGCCCGCCTTCTCCCCGGCCGCCTCGAAGATGGAGCGCAGGATCCACGCGGTGGTGGTCTTCCCGTTGGTCCCCGTGACGCCCACGACGTTGAGCTTGGCGGTCGGGTTGTCGTGGAACCGCGCGGACAGGTCGGCCAGCGCCTGGCGGGCGCTGGGGACCACGATCACCGGCACCGGGGCGCCGGGGAGCGCGTCCTCGCAGACGATGGCGGCACAGCCGCGGCGGATCGCCTCGTCGGAGAACGAGGCGCCGTCCAGGCGGTTCCCCGGGACCGCCACGAAGACCGTCCCCGCCTCCACGCGGCGGGAGTCGCACGTCACGCCGCGCACCTCCATCTCGCGGAAGTGCCGCCGCTCGCCCCCCAGGTCGGCCACGAGGTCGCTCAGCTTCATCGCCATCTTCGCCCCCTCTCTGCGCCGCGGGTAGTGGATCCTCGAGGTGCACAGGTAGATGTGCCTGAGCCAGGCGGGTATGGATCTCCTCTCGTCCTGCGGCATCGCTCCCCCTCTCCGTCGGCCGGACGCCCCGGGCGTCCCCCTATCTCACGTGGATCAGTCCCCTCTGCAGGATCCGGCCCACCACGGGGGCGGCCACCGTCCCGCCGTAGTAGGCCCCTTTCGGCTCGTCCACGACCACGGCCACGCAGGCCCTCGGGTCCTCCGCGGGCGCGAAGCCCACGAACGAGCTGATGTACTTCTCGTGCGTGTACTGCTTCGTGCGCGGGTCCACCTTCTGCGTGGTCCCCGTCTTCCTGCCACGGCCACGCCGGGCACCTGGGCCTTCTTCCCGGTCCCCTTCTCCACCACGCCCTTGAGGATCTCGATCATCTCCCGCGCGGCCTTCTCCCCGACCACGCGCCGGACCGCGGAGGGGCCGTTCTCCGCCAGGACCGTCCCGTCCGGGGCCTGCACGCGCTGGACGACGTAGGGCCTCCAGAGCATGCCCCCGTTGGCGATCGCGGACATGGCCGCCGCGAGCTGGAGCGGGGTCACCGCGATCTCGTGCCCGATGGGGACGGACGTCACCGAGAAGGAGTTCCACCGCGCCAGCGGGAAGAGCCGCCCGTCGTCCTCCGCGGGGAGGTCCACGCCCGTCCTCGCGCCGAAGCCGAAGCTCCGGAGCCCCGCGTGCATCCGCTCCTTGCCCAGCGTCAGGGCGCCCAGCTTGGCCGCCCCGATGTTCGAGGAGACGACGATCACGTCGGCCAGCGTGAGCGTCCCGTAGGGATGGTGGTCGTGCAGGATCCTCGACCCGTGCTTCCGGATCCCGTTCTCGCAGTCGAACTTCGTCTGGGGCGTCGCGAGCCCCTGGTCGAGAGCCAGGGCGGCCAGGAACGGCTTGAGCGTGGAGCCCGGCTCGTAGGGCGCCGCCACCGCCCGGTCCAGGCGCGCCTCCCCCGCGGCCTTCGCGGGCTCGTTGGGGTCGAAGCCCGGCCGGTTGGCGATCCCCAGGATCGCGCCCGTCCGCGGGTCCAGCGCCACCGCCACGGCCCACTTCGGCTTGAACTCCGCGCAGGCGGCGTCCAGCTCCTCCTCCACCACCTTCTGGAAGAGGACGTCGAGGGTCAGGACCACGTCCGCGCCGGGTACGCCGCCCGGGGGCAGTCCCAGGGGGCGCCGGCA
Source organism: uncultured Planctomycetales bacterium (assembly GCA_964395295.1). Taxonomy (GTDB): domain Bacteria; phylum Planctomycetota; class MHYJ01; order MHYJ01; family JACPRB01; genus CAYNDR01. The sequence goes on along the minus strand of CAYNDR010000064.1, from coordinate 7,924 downwards.
GCCGTCCACCGCCACCGCGGCGCTGGCGGGCTGGCCGGACAGCCAGGAATCCATGGAGCGCTCGAGCCCCTCGTTCATGGAGGGACTCCCGCTCACGAAGCCCACGACGTGGCAAGAGAAGCCCCCGTGGGGGTATCGCCGCGCATATTCCGTGGCCAGTCCCAGGCGCGGCTGGGGGGACTTCTTCTCCGGCCGGAAGAGGGGATCGATCTGCAGGCGCCGGACGGCCTCCGCCTCCCTGGCGGAGACCTTGCGCTTGATCCAGACGAATTCCCGTCCCTCCCGCTCCAGGCGGTCCCGGACGAAGGGATACTCCACGCCCTCGCGGTCGAGACCCGGCGGACCTTCCAGGCGCCCGCGGACGAAGTCCTCCCTCAGTCCCAGCGTCCCGGCCAGGACGCGCGCGGCGGCGGGCCGGTCGGCGATCGCGGACGGATTGGCCCAGACGGATTCCACGGGGACGGAGACCGCCAGGACCTGCCCTTCCCGGTCGAAGATCCCGCCCCGGCCCGGCTCGACCTTCACCGTGCCCGTGGACTGGGCCTCCCGCTGGGAGGCATAGGTCTCGTGGGCGGCCACCTGGATGGAGAAGAGCCGGACGAGGACCGCCAAGAAGGCGACGCTGAAAAGGCAGATCAGGAATCCTGCGCGTCGGCGCGTTGCCTGGTCCACGTCTTCCCCCGGAGCGCCCTAGCGGCGGGGCGCCTTGACCACCGATCCCCGGACCGCCGGCGACGGGTCGGCGGTGCGGTCGATGCGTTCCCTCTCCACGGTGCCCAGCTCGATCCCGAGCGCGGCGGCCCGCCGGGCCACTTCCTCCGGCCGGCGGGCGACGGCCACCCGGTGGAGGAGCTCGCGGTTCTCGAGGGTCAGGTCCCGGACTTCCTTGTGCCGGGCCGCGGCCGCGTAACGGCGCGTGGTGGCCCGGAGCGGGGCGGCGACGGCCAGGAGCGCGAGATCCAGGAGGATCAGCGCGACCGCGGCCGCTCGAACGACTTTCATGCTTCCCCCTTTTCCCCCGCCCGGCGGGGGCGGCTCCCCTCTCCAGGGCCAGCCCGGCTTCAAATCTTCTCGACACGGCGCAGACGGGCGCTGCGGGCGCGCGGGTTTTCCAGCACCTCCTCGCGCGCGGGCCGGATCGGCTTCTTCGTCACGATCCGGAGGCCCGGCTTTTCACGGAACGACCGCTTCACCAGGCGGTCTTCAAGGGAGTGGAAGGAGATGACGCAGCACCTCCCGCCCGTCCCTAGATACTTATCGAATAAGCCAAGGAACTTCTTGAGGTTCTCGATCTCGTCGTTGACGGCGATCCGCAGGGCCTGGAAGACCCGGGTCGCCGGATGAATCCGCCCGTGCCTCCCTACGAGGCGTTCCACGGAATCAGCCAGCGCCCGGGTCGTTTCCAGGATGTCGCTCCCCGGTTCCCCCCTCATCCTCACGACCGCCCGCGCGATCCGTCGGGCGCAGGGCTCCTCGCCGTACTCCCTCAGGATCCGCTCCAGTTCCCTCTCTCCAAGAGACCGCAGCAGTTCAGCCGCCGTCCTCGGGATCCGCGGCGACATGCGCATGTCCAGAGGACCTTCACGCCTCAGGCTGAATCCCCTCGACGCGGTATCGAATTGCAGTGATGAGACTCCCAGGTCGAGCAGAATGCCGTCCACGACGGACAGCCCCAGATTTCCAAGGATCGACGGGAGGTTCGCGAAGTTCTCGCGCACGACCGTGGCGGAGGCCCCCAGGCGGTCCGCCGCGATCGAGGCCGCGTCGTCGTCCCATTCGACGCCGACGACGCGCCCCCCGGACTTCACGATCTGCTCCGCGTGTCCCCCGAGGCCGAGCGTGCCGTCCACGTAGACGCCGCCCGGCCGCGGCCGGAGCAGGCCGATCACCTCACGCGAAAGAACGGGTCGGTGCACGAGAGCGTCCCGGGGAGGTGCGAGCCATGAGCCGAAGGGCAGCCCCCTCTCTCCACCGTCTTGCCTACCCTCACACCCACGTCCCTCACACCTCTCCGGGCCGCTCCGCGCAGTCCGAAGCCTTCCCTACAGGATCGCGGCCTTCCGGATCCACTCGTCCCCGCCCGGCCTCCGGGCGCGGATCCCGACCATCTCCATGAGCTGCCACATGTGGTCGCTGAGATCCACCCGCGGCGCGTAGGAGCGGACCCGCATCAGGCGCTGGAAGATCTCGTTGAGCGCCGGCGCGATCTGATGCACCTCCCACGGCTCCGGCCTCCGGTTCCCCAGCCCCTTGAGGAAATCCTTCACGACGTCGAACGAGTCCGTCCCCCTCGATTCCACCATGACCCCCTCCTCCTCCGCGGGCGGCGCGCCTAGTTCGTCGGCGGCTTGGGCCACAACGCCCGGCTCCGGTCGCCGATCTCCTCGTCCAGGCTCTCCGTCGCCGCCCGGTATTCGCCCGCGTTCCAGACTTCCACCCAGTCCACCATGCCCACCATCAGGACGTCCTTCTGGAGCCCCGCGTAATCCATGAGCTTCTGCGGAAGCACCAGCCGGTTCTGCTTGTCCATGGCCCCGAACTCCCCCCGCGAGGCGAAGAAGCGGACATACCGCGCGGGATCCTTGGACTTGTCGGCGTCCTCGCGGAGTTTCATGGCCACCGTCGACCAGCCCTTCATGGTGTATAATCTCAGGCAGTGCTCGCCCGAAACGGGGCTGGCCATGATGAAGAAACCTTTCCTGTCCTCGGGGGCCTCGATGAAGGCCCTGAACTTGGCCGGGATGACCAGCCGGTTCTTCGCGTCGATCGTCAGAGTGAATTCACCGAGGAACATGGCGCGTGGAATTCCTCCCACTTCCAACCTTTTTCACTCACAACCCTCCACCACGGTCGCTTGCCTCTCGGCCAGCGATTTGAACGGTGTAGAAAGTATATTGGCAAGATCCCGTAGAATCAAGTGCAATCGGAGGCCCCCCCCGGCAGTCCACAGGGCTCCCCACCAGATGTGCATATATTGGGGACAAATGGCCCGGCGACCCTACCTGTAGAGCCTCCTTAGTATTGAGGACCCCCTCCCGCCCCTTCGGGAAACGGGAATTTTCCTCCGCGCTTTGAGCATGCAGGGACCCTCCGCCCCTTGCCGATAATTAATCGGGAGTGGCAGAGGATGCGATGAACGTCATCATCTACGACGCGCCTCCGGGCATCGCCCACTTCGTCGGCTCCGTCCTGCGCGCGCGCGGGGACCGCGTGGCCTCCACGTCCGACCCGGAAGATGCCAGGATGAAAATTTGCACTCACCTCTTCGACGCCGTCGTCCTGGGACCGGCGGGCGCGCCGAGGGAGCTGGCGGACTTCGTCGAGGGCGAGTTCCCCCACCTCCCCATCGTCCTCGCCGGCGTGCCGGTGGACGTCCCCGCCGCGGGCCAAGTGAAGGCCGTCCTCCCCGCCCCCCTCTCGGCGGAGCGCCTGGCCGCCGCCTTCCGCCGGCTCGACCACCGGCGCCGCGAGCGCCTCGCGCGCCTGCCCGTGGCCCTGGCGGACGAGGGCGTCTCCATCGCGTGCCGCCTGGCGGACCTCGGCGAGGACACGCTCGTCCTGGCGGGGGAGTCGGACGAGTTCCATCGCTACTTCGGAGGCGGCCCGCGCCGCGTCAAGGTCTCCATCCTCGGATGGCCCGTGGACGGCGAGGCCGCGCGCTCCGACCGCTCCGAACTCCAGCGCGTGCGCCGCGTGGACGTCCGCCTGGAAGGGACCGCCGCGCGCGACCTGCTCGCCCGCCTCCAGAAGGACCCCGCCCTGAACCAGGCCCCGTTATAAATCAAACACTTTGATTTATAACCAGCGCGATTATAAATCAAACGCTTTGATTTATAATCAGGCGCGGGACAGGCGGAAGCCGCGCCCGTCGAACTCCACGTAGTCCCGCGTCCCCCCGCACCAGTCCCCCAGGATGAACAGGTCGCAGAGCCGGCCGCCCACCGCGACCTCCAGGTGCTGGGGCTGGTGGATGTGCCCGCAGATGAGGACGTCGGTCCCGCGCGAGAAGAGGGGACGCGCCCGCGCCACGAGATCCTGGGGCGTCCACTCCACCCTCCGCGTCGTCTTCGCCGACACGGCCTTCAATCCCCGCGCCAGCGCCTTCCCCATCCCCGAGGGGACCTGGCGCCAGAGATCCTTCACGGGCCTCGACCGCATCATCGTCCGGTACGCGGCGTACTTCGGATTCTTGTTGTAGAGGAAATCGCCGTGGGCCGCCAGCACGCGCCGGCCCCCCAGGTCGATCCGCACCCGGTCATCGAGGAGAGTGACCCCCGCGGCCCGGGCGAACTTCCCCTCCGCAAGGTAGTCGCGGTTCCCCCGCAGGAAATAGACCTTCGCGCGCGCGGCTTTCCGGCGGATCGCCTCGACCGCCTCGCGGTACTCGCCGCTGAGGATCTGCCCGGGGCTCACCCAGTAGTCGAACGTGTCCCCCACCAGGTAGAGGGCGTCGCACTCCTCGTCGAGGAGGTCCAGGAACGGCCGCCAGGCCTCGGGGCAGTGCGGCTTGAGGTGGACGTCGCCCACGAAGAGCGTCCGCGGCATGCGGGAAGTATAGCGCGGCGGAGGTTCTCGGCGCAACGGCGGGATTCGGCTCACCCCCAGTTCTCGATGATCCTCGTGCCCAGGCGCGGCCCGGGACCGGCCATCGCTCACCGCAAAATAAAAGGCCGCGGATCGGCTGACACGCGGCCCTATGGATGGCCCGCTTCCGGCTCCCCCACCCGGACCCACATCACCTTTTGAATGACCCGTTCCTGGCGCTCGCTCGTGTCCTCGACGACCACGAGCGTGACCCGGATGTAGGGCACTCGAAGCGCCGTGGGGACGGCCGGCGGCGGGGGATTCACGTCGTTGGGCCCCTGACCGTTGCCCAGCGGGTCGTTCTGGCGGCCGAGGGCGCGGGCGAAGGGGCTGGGCTCCAGCTGGGAGAACTTCTGCGTGCTGTCGAAATACTCGATGTTGAAGCTGATCACGTAGTGGCAGAGTTCCTGGTCGGCGACCGGATTCCCCAGCCGGTCCTGGGGCATCTTGTCGTACCGGGGCGCCACGCCCGGCATCACCGGTATGTTGGGATCGGCCACCCGGACGCGCCGGATCAGCGTGTAGAGGCCGCGCCGGGTCCGCACCGTCTCCCGGTGGCTCTGGTCGCCCGCCGTGGCCGTCCCCGCCACCGACAGCGCGTAGTTGCTCGGGATGAGCTCGTAGGTCACCTTGCAGGTCTGGACCGTGTCGGCGACCGAGGTCGTGGCGACGAACTCGGCGAGGTCCGCGGCGCCCACCAAGTGGCGGTTGCTCACCCCGTAGGTCGGGAAGTTGCCCGCGCCGCCCGTCCCGCCGTTCTCCATCGCGAACGCCTGGAGCCCCGAGTCGAAGGAGATGCAGCTCAGGATGTCGTTCTCCAGGGAGTCCAGCGCGTACCTCGCGTTGGTGTAGATCGCCGTCCGCGCCTCGGCGAAGGCGACGACGTCCGTGGTCTGCACGAAGATCGCCGTGACCGTCGAGATGAGGACGCCCATCAGGACGATGGAGATCAGGAGCTCCACCAGGGTGAAGCCCCCCCCCGCACGGGTACCGGAGCGCGATCTGCGGCTCATCGTCGATCCCTCCTACTTGGTGCCGACCCGGTAGCTGACCTCGGAGATCAGCTCCTTGGTGGTGCTGGTCGCCCCGTCCCCCCGCCGCTCCCGGCCGCCTGGGTCGCCAGCCGGAAGACGCGCACCCGGATCTCGTACAGCTTCGTCAGCGGCTCCAGGTCGTTCATGGTATAGGGCTGGCCGGTGGCGGGGTTGGTCTGGGGCACGGGACTGACCAGGTATTCCAGCGTGTTGATCTTCCTCAGGGCGAAGGAGAAGGCGAACCGGCACCAGGGGTCCGTGGGGTCGTTGACCGTGATCACGTTCTGCACGGCGGCATACGTCCACTGGTCCCCGCCCAGCTCGAAATGAGGGTCCCGGATCGGGTCGGGGTCCGGCACCTTCCCCCGGTCCGGCGATCCCCCGGAGGGGTAGTGCTTCCATTTGTCGGCCAGCCTGGGAGGCACGAACGTGAAGCGCACCGTGGAGCCCATGGACTTGAGGTCGTGGGCCATCACGCAGGTCCATTCCGAGAGGGGCGGCGGGTCGTACTTGCCGAACTGCATCGCGGTCTTGAAGGCGTGCGCCACGGACTCGGACAGGATCGCGGCGTAGGTCTCCTCGACCGACTCGCGGGACGACTGGAGGCCGTGCGGGAAGAGCGACAGGATCCCGAGCACCCCGAGCACCATGACCAGGAGCGCCAGCAGGATCTCGATCAGGGTCAGGCCGGCCTCACGCCTCCGCTTCGCCATAGTCACCTCCGAACGGGCGCGTCCCGCCGCCCTATTGCTCCTTCCCCAGGAAGAAATGCCGCCGGACCTTGCCGCTGGCCCGGTCCAGGTCCTGGCACATCTTGTAGGGCCGGCCCGTGATGCCCAGGACCACGTCGCCGATCGCGTTCGGATTGGGGCCGTTCATGATCATGTCGAACTGGGAGGCCTGGACCTCGGCGAACAGGCCCCCGGAGGAGTTGTACAAGGTCATGTACCCCGAGGGCTGGAACCCGGCCCATGCCGGGGCGGTCTCGAAGACCACCCACTGCGGCAGGTCGGCCCGAACCCCGTCGACCATCTTGTCGGTATCCTGGGACTGGGGGTCCTGGTCGCCCTGGTAGAGGCCGTCGCCGTTGGTGTCCTCGTGGATCTCCAGCCAGCCGTCCCGGTTGAGCGGCGAGAAGACCAGGAAGTGCACCCTGCGGGTGGCCGCGGTCATCTGCTTGGCCTGGGCCACGGCCTGCTGGACGAGCACCGCCCCCTGCTTCACGCCCTGGCCTCGCAGGATCGAGTTCACCAGCATCACCGAGGCGCCGGCGATGATGGTGATGATGATGATCACCACCAGCATCTCGACCAGGGTAAAGCCTCCGCGTCGCCTCATAAGCGCACCTCGCTCAACGGCTGAAGACGATGTCGTCCGGGCTCCCCCGGACCCCGTCGCGCCCCACGGACAGGACGCGGAACGATCCCCCCGAGACCTCGTACAGGATCGGGCGGCCGTAGGCGTCCACGAAACGGCCGTCCTGGACCCACCCGGGCTTCTCGATCGCGGGCGCCAGGTCCATCAGGTCCCCGGGGTACCGCCCCGTGAGGACAGGTAGGAAGAGCGTCGTGTTGGGGAGGAGTGTGGCACGCAGCGCAGACGCCGGGGGCCGCAGGCTGACTGAAA
>CAYNDR010000064.1:0-670 GCA_964395295.1 uncultured Planctomycetales bacterium | reverse complement strand
GGTCGCCTGGAACCGCACGCTGTCCGCCACGGACTGGAAGGCCCCCAGGAACAGTCCCATCAGCAGGGCGATGGCCGCCACGACGATGAGTAGCTCGACCAGCGTGAATCCGCGGCTCATCAGAACTCCTTGGCCCAGTTGGTGATGTCGTCCTTCGTGTCGGAATCCTCCTTCCCGAGCGACCAGATGTCCACCGACGAGGTATTGTTCGAGCCCGGGAACGGCTTGTACTTGATCGCCTTGCCCCAGGCGTCCATGACGGGGACGGGCGGCTGGAGCAGGGGGCTCAGGGATTCCCGCCCGGAGGGCAGGTCCAGCATGTCGGCCGTGAACTGGACGGGCGGCTTCATGATCTTCCATCCCGTCGGACTGCCCGTCTCCCGGTCGCGCCCCGTGGGGATCTTGAGGTCCTTGCCCAGGTAGAAGTGCAGGCAGCGGGCATCGCTGTAGGGCGTCCTGGGGGGAAAGCCACCGGTCTGGGTCCTGTACCGCTGGCACCCTTCATCGAGCATCTTGATGGTGGCGTACGTCTTCGCGTTCCGCGACTTCTCGACCACGCCCTTGACCAGCACCGAGAGGAGGGCCATCAGCATGACGATGATGGCGATGACGACCAGCAACTCGATCAGCGTGAATCCCTTCCTGTGCCTCATGACCCCCCCTGCAAATC
>CAYNDR010000063.1:14442-21391 GCA_964395295.1 uncultured Planctomycetales bacterium | reverse complement strand
TCCTGGTCATCCTGATCGTCCTCCTGAGCGGAGGCCGGAAGGAGCCTCCGGCCCTCCCCCCGGCCCGCCCCGCGCCCAAGTCGGCCGGCGCCGAGCCCCCTGAACGCGCGGTGCGCGCCGAGCGCGAACGGGAGGAATCGGCCAGGCTCGACCGCTTCCTGGACCAGATCCGCGGCATGGTCAAGGACACGTCCCAGCTCCCCGAGCGCCGCGCCGAGATCGAAGGCATGCTCGCCACAGCCGAGAAGGAGGCCGGCCCCCGCAAGGCGGCCGTCCAGGCCCTCCGCGACGAGTACGCCCGGGCCCTGGAGGAGGCCCGGCGCGAGCGCGAACGGGCGGCCCGGCTCGACGAGGTTCTTCCCCGGATCCGCGAGGCGATCCGGGACGTCCGCACCCTCAAACAGCGCCGCGCCGAGGTCGAGAACCTGCTCGACCAGGCCGAGAAGCTGGCCGGGCCCCGCCGCGACGAGGTCGACGCCCTCCGCGCCGAATGCATCCGGGCCTTCGACGCGGCGGAGCGGCGCAAGGAGATCGTGGGCCACTGGCGGCTCGACGGGAACGCCCAGGACTCCTCCGGGCTCGGCTTCCACGGCAACATGAAGGGGAATCCGAAGTTCGCCGCCGGGCAGGTCGGGCAGGCGCTCCAGTTCAGCGGGAGCGACCAGTCCGTGGAGCTCCCCAGCAAGCCGGAGCTCGACGGGGTGCAGGAGAACAGCTACACGCTCTGCGCGTGGCTCCGGCCCGACGAGGTCCCCCCGAGCCCCGAGCAGGATGAGAAGCGGAAGCGCTATGCCATTCTCACGAGAAGGGGATGGCACCTCGGCCTCACCTACGACCACCAGCAGCACTTCGCCATGGACCACTGGCTCGCCAAGGACCAGAACGTGGGGGTCGTCGGGGATTCGAAGGCCTGCTCTCCCGGCCAGTGGCACCACGCCGCGGGTGTCGTGGACCGGGACGCGGGAGCCACCCAGATCTACGTCAACGGCAAGCTGGCGAAGAAGCGCTCGTGGATGAAGGACAAGCCCAGCCGGAACTACGGGAGCGAGCCCTGGCGGATCGGGTGCGCCAGCCCGGGCACCGACCGGTTCGCCTGGCCCGCCAAGGGGGCGATCGACGACGTCCGCATCTACGACCGGGCCCTGTCGGCCGGCGAAATCCGGGCGATCTACGAAGCGGGCCTGGCCGGCCGCGACCGCTGAGGCCGGCCCTTCTCGGGGAGGTTGACCTCGGGCTCTCCGATGTTCTATGATTCCACGATCCCATTCATGGAGGAGGTCATCGCCATGGCTCTCAAGGTCGAAGCGACTCAACTGTGGTCCTGCAAGATCGAGGACCGGCCGGGCGGGGCGGCGGGCGCGCTGAAGCCCCTGGCGGACGCGAAGGTGTGCATCGAGTTCCTCCTGGCGCGGCGGACGCCCGAGGATCCCGGGAAGGGGATCCTCTTCGTGGCCCCCATCACCGGCTGTCCCGAGGCGGAACAGGCGGCGCGCGCCGCCGGGCTGGCGCCCTCGGCCGACATCTCGGCCCTCCGGGTGGAGGGGGACGACCGTGCCGGGGCCGGCCACCAGCTGACCGGCGCCCTGGCCGCCGCCGGCGTGAGCTTCCGCGGGATGGCGGCGAACGTCCTGGTGAAGAAGTACGTCTGCTACGTGGCCCTCGACACGGCCGGCGAGGCGCAGAAGGCGGCGGAGGCGATCAAGGCGCTGGCCGCCTGCACGTGCGCCTGCAAGCCGAAGGCCAAGCCGGCCAGGAAGGGCAAGAAGCGGAGGTAGGCCGAAGGGACGGCCGGGGCCGGGTATCCTTCAGCCGCGCCACGGGGGAGGCGGACTTCTCCGTCTCCTCCGTGCCCTCAGCGGAGGTGGGTTCCTCTGTGCCCTCTGTGCTCTCCGCGGTTAATACTCTGTCCCCTCTGTGCGCTCAGTAGTCCCGCTTCGAGAAGCTGACGCAGGCCAGCGAGAGGCAGAGCGCCAGGAAGGCCGCGGACGTCAGGCCGATCAGGGTCCAGTCGAGGGGCACCAGCCCCATCTGCTCGGCGACCTCGACCCCCTCGATCCCCAGGTTCCCTCGAGCGATGAGGTAGTTGTTGACCGCCTTGAGGTCCGAGGTCTTCGGCAGGACGTAGTAGACGAAGTCCAGCCCCCGGCGTGCCCAGTCCGGCAGGCCGAAGGGGGCGATCGAGCTCAGGAAGATCCGGCGCGCGGTGCCGATGCCGAAGCTGACGAACCACAACCCCATCGTCGCCAGGATGGAGACGATGGGGCTCCGCGTCAGGACCCCCGCCCACGACGAGAAGGCGTGGAGGACCGCGAAGGCGGCCGTGAGCACCGGGATCGACCAGAGGAACGAGGCGTCCCAGTGCCTGGAGCGCGCCGCCAGCGCCAGCCAACAGCCCCCGATGAGGAAGGCGGCGTTGAGAAACACGTAGAGAAGCCCGCCCAGGTACTTGTAGACCAGCAGGGTCGAGCGGCGGATCGGCTTCGCCAGCAGGATGTCGATCCGGCCCTTCTGGAGCATGTCGGGAATGAACGACGCCGTCACCACCAGCGCGAAGATGATGCCCACCCAGCCGGCGACCACGTCGGCCAGCAGGGATTCGACCTGCGCGACCAGGTTGGCCGCGCTCGTGGTCATCCGGATGTCCACCGCCCCGAACAGGAATCCCAGTCGATGCGCCCCGTGCAGGAGCTCGGGGCGGGCGGGCTTGAGCTCCACCTTGAAGAGCCGGACCTCCCCTTCCCCCGGCTCCGCCTCCACAGCCACCCGGACGAGCATCTGCTCCCGGAAGCGGGCCAGGAGGTACCTCCTCTCCAGCTCGAAGTCCGCCGGCTCGTCCAGGTCGGGGACCGCATCGCCCTGCTTCTTCAGCCGGCCCCGCACCATGGCGTCCCAGTGGCGCGCCAGGCGGTGGAACTCCTTCACGGGCGAGACCCTGAGCCGGAAGAGGTACATGCCGTCCGCCCCCGCGCGCGGTTCCTGGACCTGGAATGTCGCCGAGCATGACGCGCGGAGGAATGCCCCGGGGCGGGGGACCACGACATTGTCGAAGCCCCTGGCGATGTCCTTGAGCGACTCCTCCGGCGAGAGCGGCGTGAAGGAGAGGCTCCAGCACAGGAGGATCAGCACCGAGGAGATGACCAGGAGGACCCAGAACGTCTTGCAGTCCAGGGTCTCCCGAAGCGAGTCCTTGAAGATCGCCAGGTACCTCATTCCCGTCCCTGCTCCTTGACCGTGTCGATGAAGATGTCCTCCAGCGACCTCTTCTTCTCGAGGAAGCCGCGGACGTGGACGCCCTTCTCGCGCAGGAACGCCAGGATCTCGTCCAGCTTCTTCGGGTCGGTGAGGGTGATCTCGATCGCGTCGCGCGCCTGGCGGGCGTCCGGGGCCAGGCGGAGCAGGCCGTCCCACGCCGGCCCCACCTGTCCCTCCACCCGGATCTCGTAGACGTTCTCGGTCCGGGTGAGCGAGTCCACCGAGCCCTCGCGCAGGAGCCGGCCCTGGTCCAGGATCCCCACGCGGCCGCAGACCAGCTCGACCTCGCTCAGGAGGTGCGAGTTGAGGAAAATGGTTTTCCCGCGGGCCTTGAGCTCCAGGAGGAGGTCGCGGACCTGCTTGCGCCCCAAGGGATCGACGCCGTCGGTGGGCTCGTCCAGGAAGATCAGGTCCGGGTCATGGAGGACCGCCTGGGCGAGGCCGAGGCGCTGCTTCATGCCCTTGGAGTAGGTGCGGATCTTGCGCCGGGCGGCGTCCGAGAGATCCATGCGCGCCAGGAGTTCCGGGATCCGGCGGCGGCGCTCCTCGCGGGGCATCTCGTGGAGCGAGCCGTAGAAATCGAGCGCGCTCTCGGCGGTGTGGTACTCCGGGAAGCGGTGGTCCTCCGGCAGGTAGCCCACGCGCCGGCGCGACGCGGCGTCGGGGACCGGGCGGTCCAGGAGGCGCGCCTCGCCGCCGGTGGCGCGGACGATCGAGAGCAGGACCTTGACGAGCGTGGTCTTGCCCGCGCCGTTGCGGCCCAGGAGCCCGTAGATCTCCCCCTTCTCCACCGACAGGGAGACCCCCTTGAGCGCCTGGACGCCCCTGTAGTTCTTGGCGAGATCCCGGAGTTCGATGGCGGCCATGAGATTGATTGGACGGCCATGGTACGCCCCGCGTTACGGGCGGGCAACAGATTCCGCCTCAGGACGAGGCCCGCGCGGCGCGGTGCTCGTCGTCCACGATCGTGTTCGCCGCGATCCAGCGCCACTCCGCCGCGAGGGCCCACGGCCGGTAGACCCCGAGCGTCAGGACGCTGAGGAGCCACCCCAGGAGCGCCCGCGCGAAGTATCCGCCGAACCCGCCCACGAACGCCACGGGTCTCTGGCGGCCGAACCGGTCCGGGAAGAGCAGGTTCGAGTGCTCCCACTTCACCCAGATCCACGTGGCCAGCGGCGCCAGGATCCCCGCCGAGCCGACCGCGAGGGGCAGGAGGAGGAGGGTGAGGACCGCGCGCCCCAGGACCTCTTCCCCCGTCCCGAGGAACTCCAGGGGGCGGCCGTTCCGGGCCGGCACCGCGCAGGCCGCGTAGAACTTGCGGCGGTTGCGCGCGTGGATCCAGGGGAGGCCCAGGCCGGCCGTCAGGGCGAGGATCACGAGGTTCGCCAGGACGTTCCAGGCGATCGCCGCCGGGCCCCGGCGGTACTGGAGCGGCTCGCCGAACATCATGGTGTGGCGGATGCGGTACTTCCGCAGGAAGGCGTTGGCGATCGCGATCAGGATGGCGATCGCCGCGACGGCCCCCCAGAGGACCGGAAGGTTCCCGCCGAGGCGGAGGCCCGCCTTCTCCGCCGCCTGCCGCACCGGGCCCACGCCCGACGCCGCAAGCGCCGCCGCGAGGACCGCGACGAAGAGCGCGCCCAGGACGAGCCGCGCGCCCAGGTGGGGCATGAGGCCCGCGGGGGGCGCGTCGATGGCGTAGGTCTCCTCGAGCGTCTCCGGCAGTTTCGCCGTCTCGGCCTCCGGGATCACCGCCCGCTTGCCGCACTCCAGGCACGAGGTCCCCGCCACGAGCCACTCGCCGCAGCCGGGGCAGACCCCGAGGTTCGACTTGCAGAGGGCGCACCGGGCGGCCGACGCCGGGATCCGGTTGCCGCACGAGGGGCAGTCCTTGGAACCTTCGGCGGGAGGCATGCTTCCCTCCTTTCGATCCCGATCGTCCAGTATAGCCGGCGTCCCCCGGCTGCTCCAGCGATGCATCCCCTTCCCACGGCCCGCCGCAGTCGATAGAATCCCCCCATCTCAAGGAGAAACCCATGGGCGAATACCGCGTCGAGAAGGACACGATGGGCGAGGTGCGCGTCCCGGCCGACGCCCTCTGGGGCGCGCAGACCCAGCGCGCGGTCGAGAACTTCCCCGTGAGCGGCCAGCGCTTCGGGCGCTCCTTCATCGCCGCGATCGCCCACGTCAAGGGCGCCTGCGCCGAGGTGAACCTGGCGCTCAAGCCCGCGCGGATGACCCCGCCCCTCGCCCAGGCCATCCAGGAGGCCTGCCGGGCCGTCGCCGAAGGGAAGCACGACGGACAGTTCCCCGTCGACGTCTTCCAGACGGGCTCGGGGACCTCGTCCAACATGAACGCCAACGAGGTGATCGCCAACCTTGCCAACGAGAAGCTGGGCGGGGCGCGCGGCTCGTACAAGCCCGTCCATCCGAACGACCACGTGAACATGGGCCAGTCGTCCAACGACGTGATCCCGGCCGTCGTCCACCTGGCGGCCCTCCTGGCGCTCAAGGACGGCCTCTACCCCGCGATCGGCCAGCTCCACGCGTCGCTCCGGCGGAAGGCCCGGGAGTTCGACGGGGTGGTCAAGCTCGGCCGCACGCACCTGATGGATGCGATGCCGATCCGCCTGGGCCAGGCCTTCGGCGGCTACGCCATGCAGGTCCAGAAGGGCCGCGAGCAGGCCGAGCGGGCCTCGCAGGGCCTCGGCGAGCTGGCCCTCGGGGGGACCGCGGTGGGGACGGGGATCAATGCCCACCCCGAGTTCGGCGCCCGCGTCGCCGCGATCCTCTCGCGGGAGCTGGGGCTCCCGGTCCGCGAGGCGCGCGACCACTTCGAGGCGCAGGGGGCGCGGGACGACCTGGTGATGGCCTCGGGCGCGCTCAAGGGCCTGGCCTGCAGTCTGATGAAGATCGCCAACGACATCCGCTGGATGGGATCCGGCCCCATCGGCGGCCTGGCGGAGCTGCTGCTGCCCGACCTCCAGCCCGGCTCCTCGATCATGCCGGGGAAGGTGAATCCCGTGATGTGCGAGATGGTCGCGCAGGTGGCCGCCCAGGTCATCGGCAACGACCAGGCGAGCACGGTCGGCGGGCAGGGAGGGAACTTCGAGCTCAACGTGATGATCCCGGTGATGATCCACAACTTCCTGGGCTCGGCCGCGATCCTCTCGGGCGCGTGCCGCCTCTTCGCCGCGAAGTGCGTGGACGGCCTCCAGGTGAACGCGGAGCGCTGTGCCGATCTTATCGAGAGGAACCCCATCTCCGCGACGGTCCTCAACCCGATCATCGGCTACGAGCGCGCCGCGAAGCTCGTCAAGGAGGCGCTCTTCAAGAAGGCGAGCGTCAAGAAGCTGGCGATCGAGCAGGGGCTCATCAAGGCCGAGGAGGCCGACCGGATCTTCGACTTCCGCCGGATGACGGAGCCGGGCGAGGCATTATAAATCAAAGCGTTTGATTTATAACCTCACTGATTATAAATCAAAGTGTTTGATTTATAACCCGCCGGAGGCGGCGGGCGCGCGCGGGGCGCCCTTGAGAAGCGAACGGATGTAGTCGCGGTTCAGCCGCGCGATGACCTCCAGCGGGATCTCCTTGGGGCACGAGGCCGCGCACTCCCCCGCGTTGGTGCAGTGCCCGAACCCCGCGGCGTCCATCGCCTCCACCAACCCCACCACGCGGTCGAACCGCTCCGGCG
>CAYNDR010000063.1:0-14432 GCA_964395295.1 uncultured Planctomycetales bacterium | reverse complement strand
CTGCGCCACCATGCTCAGCGCACGGCGATAGCGCTCCGGCTGGCCCTGCGGCAGGAGTCCCAGGTGCGAGACCTTGGCCCCCGTGAAGAGCATGGCCGCCGCGTTCGGGCAGGCCGCCACGCAGGCGCCGCAGCCGATGCACGCGGCCGCGGTCATCGCGTCGTCCGCCGCCGGCTTGGGCACCGGGACCGCGTTGGCCTCGGGCGCGCTCCCGGTGCCGACGCTGACGTACCCCCCCGCCTGGATGATCCTGTCCAGCGCCGAGCGGTCCACCACCAGGTCCTTGAGCACCCGGAAGGCCCGGGCCCGGAAGGGCTCGACCGTGATCGTGTCGCCGTCCCGGAAGGCGCGCATGTGGAGCTGGCAGGTCGTGGTGCCCTTCCAGGGGCCGTGCGGCCGCCCGTTGATCACCAGGCCGCAGGCCCCGCAGATGCCCTCGCGGCAGTCGTGGTCGAACGCCACCGGCTCCTCGCCCTTCCTGACGAGCGACTCGTTGAGGACGTCGAGCATCTCCAGGAAGGACATGTGGACCGAGACGTCCTCCAGCCCGTAGGTGACGAAGCCCCCCGTATCGTGAGGGCTCTTCTGTCTCCAGACCTTGAGCGTCAGCCTCATCACTTGTAGCTCCGCTGGGCGGGCTTGACGTATTCGAACTCGATCGGCTCCTTGTGGAGCGCCGGCTTCCGGCCGGGGCCCGTGTGCTCCCAGACAGCCGCGTGGCAAAACCGCGCGTCGTCGCGGACGGCCTCGCCATCGGCGGCGGCGTGCTCCTCGCGGAAGTGGCCGCCGCAGGACTCGTCGCGCTCCAGCGCGTCCAGGCAGACGAGCTCGGCCAGCTCCATGAAGTCGGCCACGCGGCCGGCCTTCTCCAGCGGCGGGTTGAGGTCGTCCCCCCGGCCCGTCACGGCGACGTCCTTCCAGAACTCCTCGCGCAGGGCCGGGATCTTCCCGAGCGCCGTCCTCAGCCCTTTGTCGTTCCGCGACATCCCGCAGTGCTCCCACAGGATCCGGCCCAGCTCGTCGTGGAAGGTATCGACCGTGCGCTTGCCCTTGATCGAGAGCAGCCGCCGGACCCGCTCCGCCGCCTCCCCTTCCGCCTCCCGGAAGGCGGCGTGGCCGGGGTCCGCCTTCCCGAAGCCGCCCTGGGCCAGGTAGTGCGCCAGGGTACAGGGGACGATGAAGTAGCCGTCGGCCAATCCCTGCATGAGGGCGCTGGCGCCCAGGCGGTTGGCCCCGTGGTCGGAGAAGTTGGCCTCGCCGATCACGAAGAGCCCCGGGATCGTGCTCATGAGGTCGTAGTCCACCCAGAGCCCGCCCATGGTGTAGTGGACCGCCGGGTAGATCCGCATCGGGATTTTGCAGGGATCCTCCCCCGTGATCCGCTGGTACATGTCGAAGAGGTTCCCGTACTTCTCGCGGATCTTCGCCTCGCCAAGCCGCCCGAGGGCCTCGGTGAATTCCAGGTAGACCCCGAGGCCGGTCTCTCCCACGCCGCGCCCCTCGTCGCAGACGGCCTTGGCCGCGCGGGAGGCCACGTCCCTGGGCACGAGGTTTCCGAAGGCGGGGTAGCGGCGCTCCAGGTAGTAGTCGCGATCCTCCTCGGGGATGTCCCTCGCGGCCCGCTTGTCCCCCTGCTTCTTCGGGACCCAGATGCGGCCGTCGTTGCGGAGCGACTCGCTCATGAGCGTGAGCTTGGACTGGTACGCGCCCGTCACGGGGATGCAGGTCGGGTGGATCTGGGTGAAGCAGGGATTGGCGAATCCGGCGCCGCGCTTGTGGGCGCGCCAGATCGCGGTGGCGTTGCAGGCCTTGGCGTTGGTGGAGAGGTAGTAGGCGTTCCCGTAGCCTCCCGTGGCCAGGACCACGGCGTCCGCGGCATGGGACTCGATCCGCCCCGTGACGAGGTCGCGCGCGACGATCCCCCGCGCCCGGCCATCCGCCACGACGAGGTCCAGCATCTCGGTCCGCGGGGAGAGGCGGACGGTCCCCGCGGCGGCCTGCCGCAGGAGGGCCTGGTAGGCCCCCAGGAGGAGCTGCTGCCCCGTCTGGCCGCGCGCGTAGAAGGTCCGCGCCACCTGCGTCCCGCCGAACGAGCGGTTCGCCAGGGTCCCGCCGTACTCGCGGGCGAAGGGCACGCCCTGAGCCGCGCACTGGTCGATGATCCGGACGCTCACCTCGGCCAGGCGGTAGACGTTCCGCTCGCGGGCGCGGAAGTCGCCGCCCTTGACCGTGTCGGCGAAGAGCCGGAAGACGCTGTCCCCGTCGTACGAGTAGTTCTTCGCGGCGTTGATCCCGCCCTGGGCGGCGATGCTGTGGGCGCGGCGGGGGCTGTCCTGCATGCAGAGGCAGAGGACGTCGTAGCCCAGCTCCCCGAGGGTGGCGGCCGCGGAGGCGCCGGCCAGCCCCGCTCCCACCACGATCACCGTGTGCCTGCGGCGGTTGGCGGGGCTCACCAGCTTCATCTCGAAGCGGCGACGCTCCCACGCCGTCTCGATCGGGCCCGCGGGACAGCGGGATATCAGTTCCATAACGGTCTCAGGAAACAAGGCCGGACAGCACCGCCACGGGGATCGCCGCGAACGCCGAGGCCAGGAGGACCGCGAAGGCCAGGGCCAGCGCGCGGAGCGGCCGGTCCCACCTCGGGTGGTTGGCCCCCACGGTCTGGCACATGCTCCACACGCCGTGCGAGAGGTGGAAGGCGATCCCCAGCATCGCCCCGAGGTAGGCCAGGGCGACCGGCCAGGACCGTAATCCCACGACCACGTTCCGGTAGGCGTCGCCCGGGCGGAAGTCGGGATGGACCGCCCCGAACGTCAGGTGGATGAGGTGGTAGACCAGGAACGCGGCGATGAGCGGCCCGCTCCAGACCATCGTGCGCGCCGCGGGGGTCGAGGCCAGCCATTCCCTGAGCCGGTAGGGCGCGGGCCGGGCGCGGAGCCCGGTCACCGTGAGGCAAACCGCGGCGGCGACATGGGCCCCCGCGCACGCGAGGAGGAAGGCCCGGACGGCCCACACCGCCACGGGGCTCCCGCGGAGGAGGGCGGCGTAGGCGTTCATCTTCCCCGGCCCCCCGAAGACCAGGAGGTTGCCCGCCACGTGGCCGGCCAGGAAGAGGACCAGCACGGCCCCGGTAAGCGCCATCAGGACCTTCATCCCGACGGTCGAGAGGACGAACCGGACCAGGAGCGATCGGCGCACCGGCATCAGAGCCCGTAAACGCGGCACTGGACGATGACCCGCGAGGCGGCCAGCGCCACGGAGGTGTCGTCGCTGAGCGTGTGGCCGCCCGTCACCGCCGAGGCGGCCTGCCCGGTCTCCATCGACACGTTGAGCGCCGCGGTGATGGCGTTCACCTCGTCGGGGTATTTGAACAGGGTCGCCTCCAGGAGGGCGCCGTAATACGAGGCGAGCCTCTCGGCCAGCTTCGGCCAGCGCTGTTCCGCGGCGAGCGTGCCCTGGCCGTCCAGCCAGGCGTATTCGAACTTCGGCCCGCGGATGTCCAGGACCGTGTGCACGTCGTCGGAATAGACGTGGATGAACGGATTGCGGACCCGGGTGGTGCTGGCGATCGTGTGGCTGAATCCCCGGGGCCCCACGTTGTCCGTGTGGCGGGTCGATTCCGTGTAGTATCCCAGGATCACGGCGCGAACGGCCCCCTTGGGGAGGTCGAAGTCGGGGAGCCGGTCCAGGGAGAAGGTCATCCCCTGGGGGGTCTCCACCGCCCTGATCGCGTGGAAGAGGGCCGGGGACTTGGAGAACTTCTGCTTGTCGACGACGATCGCGGTGAAGCCGGCCTGCCGGAGTTCGATCACCTGCCGCTCCGCGTCCTCGATCTTCGCGTGGGCGGCCACCTTCCGGGGGCCGGGCGCGCCCAGCATGATCTTGGCGTCGTACGGGGCGAGGCGCAGGATCGAGGCGAAGGCCCGGACCTTCGCGTCGTCCCGCTGTCCCTGCCAGGAGATGTACACGAAGTAGTTCGGACCGATCATCCGGCGTCCCCTCCGGCCATTATGCGCCCGCGTTCGTCAATCCGTATCGTCGCCCGCACAGATCGAAGCTTGAAGCCGGAAATCCCCGGCCGCGGGGTCTTCTTCGGGCTTCCGGCGCATTGCTTCCGGCCGGGCTCCCTGGGACTTCCTATGCGGATTATCGAATGGCGTCATGGCGCGCCCCCCAGGAACCGCGACGCCAGCCGCAGCCATATCTCGACCCCTCCCGCCAGCGCGTCCTCGTCGAAGTTGAACCGGGCGGAGTGATGGGGATTCGCGAGGCCCTTGCGCGGATTCATCGAGCCCAGGAAGAGGTAGCAGCCCGGCACTTCCCGCAGAACCAGAGACATGTCCTCCGCGCCCATCGAGCGGGCCTGCTCCACCGGGGCCCGGGGCCCCAGCGCTTCCCGGACCGCCCCCCGCGCCATCTCCGTCATCCCCGGGTCGTTCACGGTGGGGGGATATCCCTTCTGGGCCTCGAACCGGACCTTCGCGCCGAAGGAGGAGGCGATCCCGCGCGACACCTTCGGGATCTCCCTCAGGAGCTGGCGCCTCACCGGGCCCTCGAACGCCCGGGCCGTCCCCTCGAGCACGACCTCGTCGGGGATGACGTTCAGGCGCGTGCCCCCGTGGATCTGCCCGAACGTCACCACCGCGCCCCGGACGGGATCGATGCGACGGCTGACGATGCTCTGGCAGGCCACCACGACATGGGCGGCCGCGACCACCGGGTCGATGGTCTGGTGCGGCGCCCCGCCGTGCCCCCCCTTCCCCGTCACCGTCATGCGGAATTCGTCCATGCTGGCGAAGACCGCCCCGGGGCGCACTCCGACCTTGCCGGTGGGCAAGTTGTTCCACAAGTGCAGGGCGAAGGCGGCGTCCACCCTCGGGTTCCGGAGCACCCCCGCCCGGATCATCGGCCCCGCCCCGCCGGGCCCCTCCTCCGCGGGCTGGAACATGAACTTCACGTTCCCCCGGAGGGACGCGCGGCGCTCCTGCAGGATCCGGGCCGCGACGAGCCCGATGGCCACGTGGCCGTCGTGCCCGCAGGCGTGCATCATCCCCCGGTGCCGGGAGACGTAGGGGACGCGGTTCTCCTCCAGGACGGGGAGCCCGTCCATGTCGGCCCTGAAGAGGATCGTGGGCCCCGGCCGGGCGCCCCGGACCAGGGCGACCGTGCCGGTCCCGCACATCGCCCGGTGCCCGATGCCCCACCGCTTGAGGAGGCCCCGGATCAGGGCCGCGGTATGGCCCTCCTTGAATCCCGGTTCCGGACAGCGATGCAGGGTCCGGCGGATCTCCACGAGGCCGCGGAGGTTGCCCCGGACTTCGGCGGACAGCGGCATCGGGACCACTATATCGGCGCGCCGCGGGGCGCGCAAGACCTGGGCCCGGCCCTCCATCGAGCGCGGCCTCCCTTCGAGCCGGGCCGAAAAATCCCCAACGCGCCCGCCGTCCGATTCCCCCCGATCGAAGCGATAAAATATTTGTATCCGTTCAGGGGTATCTAAGAATCAAGAATGAAGAATCGAGAATCAAGGGGTAGTCCCCCCTTTCCCCCCGGGGGGGCAAGGGGGGAAATCCATTCTTGATTCTTGATTCTCGATTCTGGCCACAACTAAGGACTGAACGCATACAAAAATTTCTTGCGGAGCGAACCGCTTGCCCACGGGTCGGCGGGAACGTATACTTCCCTCGGGCGGTCGGGGCGCACCGCCGGAGGGGCGCGGGGCCTGGCCCTGGAGAGAGGCGGCGCGGGCGCGAGTCGAGCGCGTCCCCGGCATCCAAGAACATCCCGCACGGAGCGCTGAAAAATCCGAAACCCGGCGCCAAGCCGCGGAGGCCCGTCCCCCTTCCGGCGCCGTAAGCCTCCTTCGGAAGCGCGATCCCCGCCGCGGGCCTGCCGGGATTCGCGCCCGATCCCGTGAAGTCCTCCATCGGCAAGGGGGACCGGAAATCCATCCCGGCCCTCGCCAAGGGCGCCGCGATGATGGCGCTCGCGGAGGAGGCGGCCTCCCGCGTCCCTTCCCTTCACGCCGCCCGATCAACGGGGACGATCGAGCGATGGCGTCCATCCCCGGGCGGCCGGGCCCGCGGAACTCGAGCGGGGCGCATCCCCCGCGGCAGGCCGATCGAGCCCCCGGGGCCGAAGGATTTGACTCACCCCTCCGGGGGGGCTATAATCCTGCCGCGATGTCCGGCCATTCCCACTGGGCCACGATCAAGCACAAGAAGGGCGCCGCCGACGCCCGGAAGGGGAAGCTCTTCTCCAAGCTCGCCCGCGTCATCCAGCTGGCGGCCAAGGAAGGCGGCGGCAACCCGGACATGAACATCAAGCTCCAGTACGCGATCGAGGAAGCGCGGGCCGCCAACATGCCGCGCGACAACATCGACCGCTCGATCAAGCGCGGCACCGGCGAGATCGCGGGCGTGACCTACGAATCCACCACCTACGAGGGCTACGCCCCCGGCGGCATCGCCATCATGGTCGAGGCCCTCACCGACAACAAGAACCGCACCGCCCACGAGGTCCGCAAGATCTTCGAGAGCCACGGCGGCAACCTGGGCGCCTCCAACTGCGTGGCCTACATGTTCCAGCGCAAGGGGGTCATCACGATCCCCCTCTCCGCCGCCGGCGAGGACCAGATGATGTCCGACGTGCTCGATTCCGGCGCCGAGAACATGGAAACCGCGGGCGACGCCTATTTCATCACCGCCGCCACCCCCGACTTCGAGAACGTGAAGAAATCCCTGGCCAGGAAGTACGCCATCCGCTCCAGCGAGATCACCCTCCTCCCCAAGGACAGCATCAAGGTCGACGAGGAGACGGGGCGCAAGATCCTCAACTTCATGGACGCCCTCGACGAGAGCGAGGACGTCCAGAAGATCTACTCCAACTTCGAGCTGCCCGAGACGCTCGTCAAGTCGTAGCGTGATCAAGCTCGCCGTCACCCTCGGAGATCCTGCCGGCATCGGCCCCGAGGTCGTCGACAAGGCCCTCAGCGAGACCTACGGCGCCGAGCTCGCCGTCCTCGGCTCCCGCTCGGGAGGGGCCCGCGAGGCCCTGGCCGCGATCGACGAGGCGCTGGGCCTCGCGCTCGCCGGGAAGGTCCAGGGGATCGTCACCGCGCCCGTCTCCAAGGAGCGCATCGCCCGCTCGGGCGTCCCCTTCACGGGCCACACGGAGTACCTGGCCGCGCGGGCGGGCGTCCGTCAGCCCGTCATGCTCTTCGCGGCCGGCGCCCTGCGGGTGGCCCTGGTCACCACGCATGTCCCGATCCGGAAAGTGCCGGCCCTGATCACCGCCGACCGGGTGCTGGGGACGATCCGCGAGACGGCGCGGGGCCTGACGGAGCTCTTCGGGATCCTCGATCCGCGCCTCGCCGTCTGCGGCCTCAATCCCCACGCGGGCGAGGGGGGCGAGTTCGGCCGGGAGGAGATCGAGGCCATCGCGCCGGCGATCGAGGTCGCCCGGAAGGAGGGACTGCGCGCCGAGGGCCCCTACGCGGCCGACACGGTCTGGAGGCGCCCCTGCGACGCGATCGTGGCGATGTCGCACGACCAGGGGCTGGGCCCGGTCAAGGCGATGCACCCGGACGCCGTGAACGTGACGCTCGGGCTCCCCTTCGTGCGGACCTCGCCCGACCACGGCACCGCCTTCGACATCGCCGGCCGGGGGGCCGCGGACGCCGGGCCCATGATCGCGGCGATCCGGCTGGCCGTGGAGATGTGCCGGGCGCGCGCGACCCTGCTCTAGGCCAGAAGCCCCAGCACGTGCTGTTCGGCGCACAGGCCCAGGCCTTCCAGCCCGTAGCCGCCCTCGAGCGACGAGATCACCGGGACCCCCAGCCCGCGCACCAGGTCCGTCATCGTCCGGAAGTCCCCGGCCTCCAGCCCCAAGCCCCCGATCGGGTCGTCCCGGTAGGCGTCGAAGCCGCAGGAGACGAAGACGATCTCGGGCTTGAACTCCCGCGCCGCCTTCTCCACGGCCGCGGCGAGCCGGCCCAGGATCTCCCGGCGGGGCGTGCCCCAGCGCACGGGCAGGTTGATGATGTTGCCCGCCCCGCGCTCCTCCTCGTCCCCGGTGCCGGGGTAGAAGGGGTACCGGTGGAACGAGACGAACCAGACGGACGGGTCCTCCCAGAAGACGGCCTGCGTGCCGTTGCCGTGGTGGACGTCCCAGTCCACGATGAGCGCGCGCTTTCGGGTGAACCTGGCGCCGATCGCCACGTTATTAAACAGGCAGAAGCCCATGCCCTGACCCGGCAAGGCGTGGTGGCCGGGGGGGCGCACGACGCAGAAGGCGGTGCGGTCGCGGCCGTCGCGGACGGCCTCCGCGGCGGCCAGCACGCCGCCCGCGGCGCGGACCGCGGCGGCGTAGGAACGCTCGTTGATATAGGTGTCCGAGTCGAGCCAGCCGCCGCCGCGCTCCGAGGCCTGGCGGACGATGTCGATGTAGCGGCGGTCGTGGACGAGGGCGAGTTCGTCCTCGAAGGCGTCTCGGGCCGCGACGGAGGTCATCCGCGCCAGGAGCCCCCGGTCGCGGAGGCGGCCCAGGATGGCCTGGACGCGCTCCGGGCGCTCCACGTGGCCCTCGAAGCGGTGTTCCAGGCAGAGCGGATCGCTGATGAGCAAGGTCATGCGGGGAGTATATCGGGGCCTTCTCTCCTTTGCCACGCGCACGGTGTTCCTGGCGGCCCTGCTCCTGCCGCTCTCCTACTCGGCCCGGCCCGAGCCGTCCGGGGCCCCGCGCGCCCCCGAGGTGCGCCTGGCGCTCGATCCCGACTGGGCCGCCCGGGTGGACGTCATGATCGACCGGGGGGACCACGAGGAGCTGCGGCTCCACGACGCCCGGGCCGTGCCGGTGCTCATCGACCGCCTCCTCCAGGAGGGCCGCGGGGACCACGCGACGCGCGACCTGGAGCGCATCTCTCCGCCCGCGCTCCGCGCGCCAGCACGACCTCCTGGCCCTCTGGTACCTGGAAAACCGCCAGAAGATGGAGGGCCGCTGGTAACCTGCGGGGAATCATGAATGACGAATCTCGAATCACGGGATCGTTCCCCCCAAGCCCCCCGGGGGGCCATCGAGGGGCCTTCCATCGGCCTGTGGCCCGGCATCTCCTCCTCCGTATCTCCGTGAACTCCGTGCCCTCCGTGTTTGCATTTCTCCGTTGCCTCCGTGTCCTCGGGGCGCCCCGCCCGACTTTCTCTTGCTACCCATTAATGGGCCCCCCTATAATTGACCCGTCGAGCTTCGCCCCGGGGGAGCCGCGGAAGGAGCAGGGCTATGGCCAGGATGATCAAGTGCCCCCGTTGCCAGTCCCAGATCGACGTCACCAACGTCGTCGGCGGCTCCACGGTCCCCTGCGGAGACTGCGGGGTGATGCTGCGCGTGCCCACGGGCCAGACGGGCATGCGCCCGGCCGTGCCCGCGCCGGCCCCCGAGCCCGTCGCGGCGGCGGCCGCAGGCTCCCGGCTCCGGGAGCGGCAGACCCCGATCTTCCGCAAGATGGCCGGCTCCCGCTCGCCGGCCGAGAGGAAAGGGCCGTCCCGCGCGGCGGGCGAGCGCCCCATGGCCCGCCGCGGCAAGGGCTCCAGCCCCGCCATCGGCATCGTATGCGCCGTCCTCTGCATCGGGCTCATCGGCCTATTGGTCTTCGCCATGACCAGCAAGAGGGGCCAGATGTCAGCCAAGGAAAGGGAAACCGCGGAGAAGCTCGAGCAGAGAAGAAAGGACGCCGCCGAGAAGAACGAGGCCAACCGCCGGATCGAAAAGGAACTGCAGGCCGAGGAGGATCGCAAAGCCGCGGAGGCGGCCGCCCGGGGGGAAAAGCCCAAGCCCGGCCAGCTCGCCCGGAAGAGCACCGGCGAGTACGACATCCCGCCCGCCTTCGAGTCCGGGGCCCAGAAGGTCGCGGAGAAGCACTCCAAGGGGACCTTCCAGGACGTCCAGGTCGATCCGAACCTGAAGAAGGAGTACGAGGGCCTCGCCTCCGCCGGGAGGGTCGACGACATCGTCAAGGAAGACTCCAAGTGGATGGCCTGCATCATCAGCAGCCTGCTGAGCGACGACGAGAAGATCTGCCGCGCCACGTTCCGGGCCCTCGCCGGCATCTGCGACAAGCACAAGATCTCCTCCAAGGAGGAACGTTTCGAGAATCCGGTCAAGCTGGAGTTCTTCAACTCCGCCTACATCCGGGGAGGGGACTACCTCTTCTGGTCGGAATGGTGGGGCAAGGACCAGAACAAGGCGGCCGTCCGCCAGTGGGGCACCGGGGTGGAGGTGTCGGGCGAGGATCCCCGGTCGGTGAAGTGGGACGACCTGGTCAAGGACCTCCGGGCGGGCGGATACGACGACCCCGATCACCCGGGGGGGCGCGCCGTGGCGCGGATCAAGCTCATGGGGAAGGACGCGTACCCGCACCTGGTCAAGTACATCGACCACGAGGACATCATGATCGGCAAGGCGATCGTGGCGGTGCTCAACGACCTCACGAAACAGCAGAGGCCGATCCCTACGGAAGCCACCAAGGCCCAGCTGAAGGCCGAGTGGGAATCCTGGGTCAAGAAAAACTAGGACGGGGGCCAAGGCCCGCCGTCGTCATCGCGCCCAACGCCTTCAAGGAGACGTTCTCCCCGCTCCAGGCGGCCCGCCTCATCGCCCGCGGCCTCTCCCGCGCGCTCCGCGCCCGCCTCGTGCTGATGCCCGTGGCCGACGGCGGCGACGGGACCCTGGAGGCCCTCCGCGCCCGCCTGGGCGGCCGCCTCGTGCGCGTCCGCGTCACGGGCCCCCTGGGGACGCCCGTCCTCGCCCGCTATCTGAGGGCGGGCCACACCGCGGTGATCGAGATGGCCGAGGCGAGCGGCCTCAAGCTCGTCCCCCCCGCCCGGCGCGATCCGATGTCCGCCACGACCCGGGGCACCGGGGAGCTCATCCTCCACGCCTGGCGGCGCGGCGCGCGGTCGATCCTCGTCGGGGTGGGCGGGAGCGCCACCGTGGACGGCGGCGCCGGCGCCATGGAGGTCCTCACGCCCCGGATCGCGCGCCGCGTGACCGTGCTGTGCGACGTGGACAATCCGCTCCTGGGACGGCGCGGGGCGGCCCCCGTGTTCGGCCCCCAGAAAGGGGCCACGCCCGCCATGGTCCGGCGCCTCCAGGGGCGCCTGAGGCTCTGGGCGCGCGAGCTCAAGGACCGGACCGGCGTGGACGTGCGCCGGATGCGGGGAGCCGGGGCGGCCGGCGGCCTGGCGGCCGGGCTGGCGGCCCTGGGCGCGCGGCTCGTCCGCGGCGCCGACTTCATCCTCCGCGCGGTCGGCTTCCCCCCCCGGCCCTGCGACTTCGTGGTCACGGGCGAGGGGCGCGTGGACCGGACCTCCCTCGGCGGCAAGGCCGTGGGGGCCGTCCTGCGGGCCTCCCCCGCCCCGGTGGCCCTGGTCTGCGGGCGGTGCGACCTCCCGCGGCACGCCTTCGAGACCCGCGGCCGCTCCGCGGCGGCCCTGGTCGAGGCGGCGGAGCGCGCGGGCCGCTTCATTCAAGCCCGGCTCGATTCCCGACCCCCATTGAACGCCAAGAAGTTGCGTCGTATTACCCCGTCGCCTTCTTCTTGGGAGTAGCCAGGGGAGTAGTAACCGCATGCTCCCCGGCCTTCTGGACCCCCTGGGGCGGGGCGTCGAGGGCCTCCACCGCCGCCCGGAGGTTGGCTGGCGCCAAGTGGGCGTACCGGAGCGTGGTCTTGATGTCCGTATGCCCCATGATCTCCTTGACGGCTATCAGGGGGACCCCCCGCTGAACCATCCGGCTCGCGCAGGTGTGGCGCAGGTCATGCCAGCGGAAGCCATGAAGCCCGCTCGATCGGATGGCCCGCTTCCATGCCGAATTGTTGAAGCGGTCGAGCCGGTCCCCCGTCTGCGGGCTGGCGAAGACGTAGGGGCTGGAAAGGTGCCGCGGGAGATTCTGGAGCGTCTCGAAAAGGGTATTGCTCATCGGGATGACGCGGTCCTTGCGGGTCTTCGTGTCCCGCACGACGATGGCCCGTTCCCCGAAGCGGACATCGGCCCAGGTGAGCTTTGCCTGTTCCCCTTCCCGCAGGCCGCTATGGATCGCCACGGTCACGGCGTCTTGCAGGAACGGGGACAGGAACACCCTCAATCCTTCCTCTTCCTCCGGGGCGAGGAAGCGGACAATCGTGTTGTCGGCCCGGGGTTTCGTCACGAGCGATACGGGGTTCCGGTCCACGAGCCCACGCTTGCGGGCCTCCCGGAAGATGGCCGAAAGCATGATGATCTCGCGCAGCACCGTATGGGGCTTGATCCGGCCGGATTCCGTTATGATCTTCCCATCCGACCAGCGCCGGCGGTTCACCGTGTCCTGCGACCGCTTGTCCACGAACCGCTGTAGATCCCCCGGCGTCACCCGGGACACCACCAAGTGACCCAGCGCCGGGAGCAGGTTGTTGTGGACGGCATCGTCCACCCGCTCGTAGGTGGACGGCTTCAAGTGCGCCTTCGCGTGGGGCAGGTACTCGCCGAGGACGAACTGGCGGAAAGTCACTGCCGGGGCCGGCCGGAGAAGGTCGTCCACGGTGGGGAGCCCCTGGAGCCGGGCGCGCTCCACGGCGTCCTGCCGATCGGCCAGGATTCGCTCGGCCAGGGTCTTGGTCTTGGCGTTCGTCCGCTCCCGCCGGAGCCGCCCGTCCACGTCCTGGTAGGCGATGCTCCACACGCCCCCGCTGACGTTCCACGCTCGCTTTGCCCCTTCGCCCTCGATCCGGCCCCCTCGCCGATCCCTGAACACGTAGCCCACCCCGCGCTTGCAGGCCGCCGCAGTTACGCCGTTCATGGCCGACCTCCTCGACAGGGGTTACTCGCCCTTCCGGGCCAGGTGCTTCTCCAGGACGGCCCGGATGTACGCGCTGAAGGCCCCGTGACGGCTCCCCGCGAGCTTCTCCAGCTGGGCGACCATCCGGCGCGGGAGCCGAATCACGATCTTGGGGGCCTCGCCTTGAGCCTTGCCCAGTTTCTTCGACATGTCTTCACCAGTGTATGACAGTATCGGGGTTAATCAAGCCCAAATCGACGCCGAATCGTGCGGAATTCCTCAACCCCTTGGACTCGAGTGGGTTCCGTCCGAACTTTTTGCGCGGAGCCAGCTTAATAAACCCTCCCTTAAGACGTAGCGCCGCCGAGGGGAGAGACGCACGAGCCAGGAGCGGAGCAGGTCCCCAAGCTCCCCGTCCGACCCATCCGCGCGGCCGTCCACGAGCCTCCGCACCGCCCCGGGCGTGGTCCGCAGGTAGGCCGCCACGTCCTCGAAGGAGAGGAGCGGGGCGTCCCCGGGCAGTGGCGGCCGATTCCCGCTGCCCCCCGCGAGCTTGAGCGGGACCTCTTGGGTCCTGCTGCTCATGGCTGTCTTCTCCGACCCCGCAGATATTCGCTTCGCCGTTTCCACGGCCGCACCCGTCCCCGGGAACGCCGACCGCCCGGGGCGCCTCTCTCCATTGTCGCCGATCATGGCTTGCCTCCGTGATCCTTCCTGTTTTCCGCCTCTACGTGAGCCGCCCGCAAGAGGGGGAGCACGGGCCCGGGGGCGAAGCCGGCCCTCGGGATTCATGGCATCCCTCGCCGGCCATTGCCAGATCGAGGGTCAGACGGCACGTCGATCAGCTTGCCCCCGGCCTCCCGCCGCGCCCGCTCATCGAGCAGTTGGTGCACGATCGCCCCCAAGCCGGGCGAGCCCTCCACGTGGACATCCTTCGGGAGCAACTTCGCCAGCAGGCTCATGAACGCCGCGGGATTCTCCCGGGCCTGCTTGACCAGGTAGTCCACGTCGCCGGCGCGTCGCAGGGCTTCCCGGATCATGTCCCGGAGGTCGCCCGTAAGATGGTTGGGTTGTCCAGGCTTCCGACCTGATCCCGGCGGCTTAGGTTGCCCACGTTCGAACTTCATATCGCTATCCTCCGCTACTTTTGCGGTTCCTCGGCCATGGGGTAGAGGGTATCGGAGCGGGTCTGCCTCCCGTTCCCGCCCGAGAGGGGGGTCCGCGTGGTTCCGAACAGGGCGGCCACCCGGCGCTCGGCGGCCTTCCAGGTCTTGTCAAGGCCATGCGGAGAGACTGGCCCGTGTAGGCCAGGGGGCCGGGATGAGCCCTCATGGCCCCATCAACACAGCCTCGCCGACGCCGCGGCCGAGCATCCCGCCAAAGGCGGCCTGGACTTGCGGAGGGCAGGAAGATTCGCGCCGAGGGAATACGGCCGTCAGGGGCGATGGAACCCGATACGCGCCTTCGGCGGGCCCTCCTCGGGCGCTTCCATGAGCCCGCGGATCGCGGACATGATCCCCCGGATCGCCTCGTCATGCGTGCCGATGCGCCGCTCCAACTCCCCCAGCTTCCTCTCAAGTTCACGGTGCGCCGCCACCATCTGACGGAGCCGGACGAACGCCCGG
>CAYNDR010000062.1:12166-21828 GCA_964395295.1 uncultured Planctomycetales bacterium | reverse complement strand
TACATGCGGGACAAGCGCACGGTCGACCAGAAGGCCGTGGGCGCCGCCGAGGCCGAGAAGGAGACGATCCAGAAGGCCCAGGACGAGCTGAAGAAGAAGCTCGACGCCATCAACGAGCTCAAGGCGCGCTACAAGAACGCCTACGGAAAGGATTTCGAGCCCCAGAACCAGTAGGCTCACTCCCCGAAGGCGCTGAGGATCCGGATCAGCTCGTGCTCGTCCCGCGCCTCGGCCAGCCCGCGCTTGGTCTCCTCGCTCCCGAAGGCCCTCGCGATCTCCCGGTAGACCTCCAGATACAGCCGGTCGTCGTGCGGGGGGGCCACGACCCCGAAGAAGAAGTGGACGGGCGCGCCGTCCGCGGCCCCGAACTCCACGCCCGGGGTGGACCGCGCGAAGCAGAAGACGAAGTCCTTGGCCTGCATCGTGCGGACGTGGGGGATGGCGAGGCCGCCGCCGATCGCGGTCGAGGCCTTGCGCTCGCGGTTGGCGAGGTCCTGGGCGAACTTGCGGACGTTGCCGATCTTGCCGGAGGCCGCGAAGAGCCGCACCAGCTCCTCGAGCACGCGCTCCTTGACGTACCAGACGAGGCGCTCCCGCGGCCAGCCCTCCGGGACCTCGCCGGGATTGGCGGTCTCCAGCTCGACCTTGACCTGCGCCGGCCTGAGGTAACGCGTCAGCCGCATGGTTCACCGCGGGGACCCGCCGCGGCCCCCGACGAATAGTCACACGACGGGGAGGGAAAAGGATCGCCTGGAAGCGCGGCCCGGGAAGGACGGGAGGGGCGCTACCAGCGCTTGAAGCGCTGGAGCTCCACCCGGACCTTGAGGATCGCGTCGGCCCAGCGCTCCTCGAAGGTGAGGCCCTCGCCCGCCGGGGCGCCGGCGCCGGCCTTGATCTTGTCCCTGTCGCGCGCCGCGGTCTCGGCGGCGCGGGCCTTCTCGGCCTCATCGAGGCGCTTCTTGTCGGCGCCGGCCTCCGACGCGGCCTTCGCCAGGCGCTTCGCCTCCTCTTCCTTCTGCTTCTTGTCGTCCGCCTCCAGCGCCAGGTCCAGCGCCTCGTCGGCCGACTTGGGCTTCGGCGCGCCTCCCACTCCCTGGGCCCTTCTTTCCAGGTCGGCGATCTCGGCCTCGAGGGCCTGCTTCTTGACCTTGATGTCCGACTCGTGCTTCGCCAGCTCCGCCAGCCTGTTCGTCTTGGCCTCCGAGGCCGGCTTGCCGTCCAGCTCCAGGCGTTCCGCGACGATCCTGGTGTGGTCGATCTCCGTCTGCCTGAGATCCGCGTTCTTCTGGGCGATCTGGCCGCGGAGGGCGGCGACCTGCTGATCCCGCGGCTGGCCCGCCGCGGGCGCCGGCCCGCTGGGAGGCTGTTCGGGTTCGGGCTCCGAGGCGCCGCATCCGAACGCGAAAAGGACCGCCGCCAGCCAGAGCTTCTTCATAGCCACCTCCGTCGCTTCACTCTATCGACCCGGCCGCGGGGCGTCAACTTTTTCAGCCTGCGCCCGGAGGGCACAGAGGAGACAGAGGATTAACCACGGAACGCACGGAAACCACAGAGGGGGTTCGGTAGCCGTTCAGCCCCTTTAGCATCAGGAATCGGATGCGTTCAGTCCCTGGTTGTGGCCAGAATCGAGAATGGATTTCCCCCCTTGCCCCCCGGGGGGAAGGGGGGGACTACCCCCTGATTCTCGATTCTCCATTCTTGATTCTTACCCTCGATGCCGGATGCTCACCCCCGAATGCATGCGGGATTCTCATCGGACGTTCCCCATAACCTCCGCGGTTCCGATCAGGTGAAATTCCTCTCTCTGCGATCTCTGCGGATTCTGTGGTTGATCCTCTGTCTCCTCCGTGCCCTCAGGCCCCCACGTACCGGGAATAGAGCGAGCGGGCCCGGGCGACGTCGCCCGTCCCCTGGACGATCGCGCGGGCGTCCGGGAAGAGCGTGATCTCGCAGCCCTCGGCGGCGAACTTGAGGAGGTAGGCGTTCCGCCGCACCGGGCCCAGGGGCGCCAGCCGGCGCTCCGCCTCGGCGAGGTCGAGCGTCGATCCCGGCGGCGGCGAGACCTGCACCGCGTCCCGGCCGCAGAGCGAAACGGCCGTCCCGGGGCTCGCCTCCAGGTGGCGGAAGCGGCCTTGGGCGCAGGCCTCGCAGGTCGGGACGCGGGGGACATCGAGGAGACGGAAGGCGTTGGCCCAGAGATCCACGACCGCCAGGCCCCGGGCCAGGGCCTCCGGGCGCCCGGACAGGATCTTGAGCGCCTCGTTCGCCTGGAGGGAGGCCACCGCCGCGGCGGCCGTGTTGAGGACCCCGGCCGTCTCGCAGGTGGGAGAGGCCCCGGGGGCGGGGAGCTCGCCCGCCAGGCAGGCGAAGCAGGGCCCCGGACCGGGGTAAATCGTCATCGCCATCCCCCGGCTCCCCACGCACCCGCCGTAGATCCAGGGCTTCCCGAGCTTGACGCACGCGTCGTTGAGGACGAACCGCGTCTCGAAGTTGTCCGTGCCGTCCAGGACGACGTCGACGTCCCGCACGAGTTCCTCGGCATTGGCATGGTTGACGTCGCAGACGCGGGGATCGAGGGCGACCTCGGAGTTGATCCGCGCGAGCTTCGCGGCGGCCGCCGCGGCCTTGGGGAGGCCGGCGCGGACGTCCTCCTCGTCGTAGAGGGCCTGGCGCTGGAGGTTGTCGAGCTCCACGAAGTCGCGGTCGCACAGGCGGAGGAAGCCCACGCCCGCGCGCGCGAGGTGCCCGGCGGCCGCGGAGCCCAGCGCCCCGAGGCCCACGACCGCGGCCCGGCCCGCCCGCAGGCGCGCCTGCCCCTCCTCCCCCAGCGGCGCGAACAGGACCTGCTTCGAGTACCGCGTCATGGGCCGGGGCCCGCCGATCTCCCCGTCACGCCGCGGCGGAGGGCCGCGAGGAGGATCGCTCCGACGAAGAAGACGAAGCCCGCCAGGGCGAACCCCGCGGCGGAGGCCCCCCAGCGGGGCGTCCCGAAGGGATAGGACTCCAGGCCGAGCGGGTAGAACGTGCGCGAGCGCAGGAGGTCGCGCCCGAAGACCGAGTAGCCGGTCACCATGAAGGGATTCACCTCGAGCGACCGCGTGATCCGCCGGGAGATCTCGTCCATGGGCATGCGCGTCTCCTCGGCGTGCCTCAGCACGGGCCCGAAGAGGAAGACCGTGCCCAGGAGCCCCGCGATGGCGAGGCCGGCGAGGACCTGGCAGGCCTCCGGGGGGAGGCGGAAGGCCTCCCAGAAAAGGAAGAAGACCGCCGAGAAGACGGCGAATCCCGTCGCCAGGAGCGCCACCGCGTTGAAGGCCCGGAAGGACTCCGTGAAGGCCCCCAGGCCCAGGACGGCCAGGATGGCGCCGAGCGCCGACAGCGCCGCGACGAGCCTCCGGCGGACGGGCCTCCCCCTCGTGAGGGCCAGGGCCGCGGCCACGCCGAGCCCCGCGGCCGGCGGCGCCAGGTACGCCAGGTAGCGGAAAAGGGTCATGCCCGCCCCCTCATCCTACCCGAGGCGGCCGCGCCGGCGGCAAAAAAACGGCCCCGCCCGGGAGGGGGCGGGGCCGCGCGGAGATCCGATCCGGTCAGATGCTGGAACGCCTCTTGGCGAAGCAGTCGCTGCAGTACACGGGACGGTCGCCGCGAGGCTTGAAGGGAAGCTGGGCTTCCTTCCCGCACTCGGCGCAGATGGCGGCGAAGAATTCGCGGGGGCCGCCGCCTCCTCCGGGCCGGTCGCCGCCCGACCGCGGGCCTCCGCGGGGCCCGCCGGCATCGCCCTTCCGTACCCGCTTGGCCTCGCGGCACGGCGAACACCGCTTGGGCTCGTTCTGGTAGCCCAGCGACTGGTGGAGCTCCTGCTCGCTCGCGGCGTACACGAAATCCTGCCCGCATTCAACGCACTTCAAGGTCTTGTCGGTGAACGACGCCATAAAGGGTACCCTTTCTCAACTGGATTCACCGTCTGCCCGAACCCGATCGCCGCACTGCTGACGCCCTCCTTTCCCGCCTGCTCATCATGAAAGAAATGAACCCGCCCGGAGATCCCGCGCCGGTGCGGACCTGGACGCGTGGAACAGGACATGACGCGGTCGAAGCGCGCTGGAGGACGGCGACTGCGGAAGCCCCTGGACCCGTGCCGATGTGCGACGCCACTGAATCCTTCCCCGGTTGCGCGCGGAGCTTCCCTCTCCCGTCCCGCCGACCGGTCTCAAAGCCTATAGGCCATACGCGAGACTGCTTATGAAAAATTATACGTCCACCCCGGGCCCAGTCAAGGCGATTCCACGGGCCCTGAACTTTTCCCCGGAGGGTCCCGGCCCGTCAACGGGTCCCCGGACCCCCGGCCGCGTTCAGGAGCATGAGCGCCGCCACCGTCGCCAGCACCGCCGCCAGCATGACGCGGATCAGGCGCGGCCGGACCCGCTTGGCCGCCGCCACCCCGAGCTGGGCCCCCAGCGCGACCCCGAGGCCCATGGCCAGGATGACCTGGAGGCCCGCCCCCGTGAGGTGCCCCCTCCGGACCGACTCCAGGAGGCCCGCCGCCGCGGCGAAGACGAACGTGAACTGCGCCGTGGCCGTGGCCAGCAGGACCGGCATCCCGTAGACGACCACCATGAAGGGGACCAGGAGGAGGCCTCCCCCGATCCCGAAGAGGGAGGCGACCACCCCGACGAACAGGCTCGCCAGGAAGCCCAGCCCGTATCTCACTTCGTACCGGTGCGCCTGCCCGTCGGAGTCCACGAGCTCCCGCGGGACCCCGCGCACCCATCCCCGCCCTTCCCGGAGCCTCACGAAGGCCACGTACGCCGCCACGAGGATCAGCAGGGCCGCGAAACAGACCGAGAACTCCACCGACTTCAGGCGCCCCGCCAGCTCCCGCCCCAGCCACGCCGCCGGCACCGTCCCCGCCGCCATCGCCAGCCCCGCCCGGTAGTCGATCCGCCGCCGCCGGACGTTGGCGCCCGTGGCCGAGACCGCGCTCAGGAGCACGATCCCCAGCGCCGCCGCCGTGGCCTCGCGCGGGAGGAAGGAGGCCCCCCGGACGAGGGGCACCATCAGGAGAAACGGGACCACGAAGAAGCCTCCGCCCACCCCGATGAGGCTCCCGATCAATCCCACTCCCACCCCCACGGGGATGAGCAGGGCCGCCAGGGACAGCAACTCCGGCATCCCGGGGAGTGTACACAGGGACCCCTTTTCCTGCTAGACTTCCCCCATGGCGCGCCGGAGGATCGTCTGCATCGGGGGCGGCACCGGACAGTCCCAGGTGCTCCGCGCCCTCGCCCGCCACCCGGCCGAGATCACCGCCCTCGTGGGCGTCACCGACAACGGCGGCCACAGCGGGGTCCTGCGCCGCACCTTCGGCATCCCCCAGGTGGGGGACATCCGCAGCTGCCTGGCCTCCCTCGCCGACGACCGCCGCCTCCTGGCCCAGCTCCTGCGCTACCGGTTCCGCGAGGGCGAGCTGGACGGGGTGGGCCTGGGGAACCTCATCGTCACCGCCCTGATCCGGCTGAAAGGGTCGCTCTCGGCGGGCGTCGACGCCCTCCGCCGCGAGCTCGGCGTGCCCCACGCCATCCTCCCCGTCTCCGACCAGTCCACGCACATCTGCGCCGAGACGGCGGACCGGCGCATGATCCGGGGGGAGTGGGAGATCATCCGGCGGGTCCCGCGCGCCCCCATCCGCCGGCTCTTCCACTGGCCGGTGGTGGCCTGCCACCCCGCGTGCGTCCGCGCCATCGCGCGGGCGGACATGATCGTCTTCTGCCCCGGCTCGCTCATGACCGGCATCGTCTCGGCGCTCCTCACGCGCGGCATCCACACCGCCGTGCGCGTCTCCCCCGCGACCAAGGTCCAGGTGGTCAACCTGATGACCCAGCCCGGCCAGACGGACGGCATGAGCGCCCGCGACCACATCGAGGTCCTCTCCCAGTACCTGGGCACGGCGCCCGACGTCGCCCTCGTCAACACGAGGCGGCCCCCGGAGGCGTGGCGGCGCGTCTACCAGCGCGAGGGGGCCGAGCCGGTGCGGGTGGACGTGATGGGCCTCCGCGAGACGCGCGTGGTCCTGGCGGACCTCCTGGAGCCCGAGGGGAAGGACGTCCTGACGCTCTACGCCCGAGCGGGCAAGGGCTTGCTGGCCGGCCCCCACTTCATCCGCCACGACCCCGAGAAGCTGGGGCGCCTCCTCTATTCGCTCCTCTAGAAGCGGACGTCCATCCCCAGGATGAAGTTCGTGCCGGGCTCGTTCACGCCCGAACCGTGCTGGCGGTAGTCCTTGTCCGCGATGTTCTCCACCGCCGCCGTGACGGTGACGTGCTCGTTTACCTTGCAGCCTCCCCTCAGGGTGTAGACCGCGTATCCCGGCGTCCCGTGCTTGACCGGGATGCGCTGGCTGTCCGCGCCGTCGCTCACCGAGAGGTGCCGCTGGTGCCGGGCCGCCGTGAACAGCCCTTCCACCCAGACCCCCGTGTCCTTCGGGGCGTACCGGGCCCCGAGGTGGAGGATCCCCGGCCCCATCCTCGAGAGGGGCTGTTCGCTCTCGACGGTCCCTATCAGCTGATCCGCCTCGCCCTTGGCGTATCCCAGGTCGCCGAAGAGCATGATCTCGTCCGTCAGCCGGCAGAGCGCCGCCGCCTCGACGCCGTAGACATAGCCCTCGGAAAAGTTCTGCCTCGTGAAATCCGCAACGCCGTCCCCGTTGAAGTCTCCCATGGGGACGCGCTGGATGAAGTCGTCGAGGATCGTATAGAACACGAACGCGCCCGCCTCCCAGTCCGGGTACCGGGCCCGCAGGCCGAGGTCGAACGTGTGGGTCTTCTCGGGATCCAGGTCCTCCGCCGGGAGGTCCAGCGAACCGGAGAGGACGAAATTGATCGCCGTCGAATCGTCGAGCGAGGGGGCGCGGAACCCCATCCCCCACCCGGCGATCGCGTTACAGTTCTCGGTCACGTGGTAGAGAAGGCGCAGGCTGCCGGAGACCGCCTGGTAATCCTCGTCGATGGAGTCGGGGATCACCGTGTCTCCCGGTCCCGGGTCCACCCGGTCCGACTTGACGCTCGCCCGGCTGAAGCGGATGCCGGGGATGACGTCCAGCCCGCCGACGGAAAACTCATCCTGGAGATAGATCCCCCAGAGGTCGTAGGTGGCGCCGTCGGCGACCGAGCCCCTCGCGAATTCCGTGAGCACCCCGCCCGACGAGCGGTCGTAGCCCGACGAGTCCACGCGGTCGCGGTAGAACTCCGCGCCCGCCGTGAAATAGCCGATGGGGGTCTGCTTGCCCGCCTGTACCTGAACGCCGGGCGTGTCGAGGTCGAACTCGCGGATGTTTTTCGCGCCGGAGGACCGGATGCGGGTTTCCTTCTCGGCCATGACGTGCCAGGAGAGACCCGCCTTGAGGGCATCGACGATCCCCCCTTCCGTCTGCAGGTGATACTGAAAGTAGAAGAGGTCCCGCTCCTGGTCGAAGTCGCGGCGGAGGTCCGTGCCCAGGGCGGTCCCGTGGAACTCCTTGGAGTAAAGGGTGCTGTGCCAGCGGGCGGCGCCGTCCGTCCGGTGATGCTGGGCGGCGAGGATCAATTTCGAGTCCTTGCCGACGCGATAAAGGAGCTTGATGTCGGCGTCGTACTCGTCGTATCCGGTCCCTTCCATCGTCCCCATGTGGCGGCCGCCGACGATGTCGTTGAAGTCCCGGTAGGTCCCGCCGACGATCCAGCCGAAGTCGTCGGCGTTCCCCCAGGCCTCCTGGCGGACCGAGTGGGAATCCTCGGCGCTGGCGTAGCGGTAGAAGGTGCGCTCATGGACGTGGAATCCCGGCTCGAAGGAGCCGGGCTCCTTCGTGAAGGCCAGGACGGTGCCGCCGATCGAGTCGCTCCCGTAGAGCACGCTCGATGGGCCCCGGATCAGCTCCAGCCGCTCGACCATGAAGGGATCGACGGTGGACCAGTACTGGTTGGGGCCCTCGCGGAAGATGGAGTTGTTGAGGCGGATGCCGTCGACGAGCATCACGTTCCGGAATCCGGTGAAGCCGCGGATGAAGGGCGAGCCCTGGGCGGGCCCGGTCTTCTGCACGCTCACGCCGGGCGTCTCCTTGAGCGCCTCGGGCAGGGTGCGCGAGAGCCGCCGGCCCTCGATGTCCTTCGAGGTGACCACGTCGACGGACTGCGGCGACTCGAAGTCGCCGAGCGGCTTGAGGGGGGATATCCCGTAGACCTTGACCTCCTTGATCTCCTCCTGCTTCTTCTTCGGTTCCTGGGCGCCCCCCGGCGCCGCCTCCTGGGCCCAGGCGCCGCCGCCCAGGAGGATCACCGTCCAAAGGACGCGCATGAAGTCCTCCCCTGTCCAATCCGAGCGGGTCCCCCGCTCTCCCAGGACTCAGGTCCGCAGCCGGAAGACGAAGCGGACGGGAACGACCGCGGCCACGGCCTGTCCGTTGCGGACGGCGGGCCTGTATCTCCACTTCCGGACGGCCGCCAGGGCGGCCTCGCCGAAGAGGGATGACCCGGTGCACTCCAGCACCCGGACCTCCCCGCAGGCGCCGTCCGGGAGGATGGTGATCTCGAGGAGCGCCTCGCCCTCGAGGCCGCGGCGGCGGGCCTGGGCCGGGTAGTCCGGCGGCGGATTGTGGACCTCCTCCGCGGGGGTTTCGACCGTCGAGACCGGCGGCGGCGGGGTGAACCTCACCATGGCCATGGAGACGGGCAGGGGGCGATCCATCGGGGGAGCGGGCCGCTCACGCCGCGGGAGGGGGCGATCAGGCTCACACTCCTCCCGGTCTGGCTCGAACTCCACCCGCGCTTCCTCGGAGAGGGAGGGCGGAGAGGCCGAATCGGGCCTGGCGAATTCCGCCTCGGCCACCCGTTCCGCCAGGCCGCAAGTCATGGGTTGCGAGGGCGGGAGGCTCACGGGGACCTCGGGCAGGCGGCAATAGACCCCTACTCCGAGGAGGAACGTCGCCCCCGCGGTCCCGGCATGCAGGAGGCCGGAAAGGGCCAAGGGAAAGAGCCTCTCCATGGGAGAGGAATCAAGCAACTCCCCTGCCAAGGGCCTGGGGCCCAGGGGGTTGGATAAAGACTATACAGGGGATGATTATTCCTGGGACAGCAGGCGGACGTACCGCTCCTTCTCCTGCTCGAAGACGTAGATGATCTCGTTGAGGCGGTGGTTGCGCCAGGCGGCCGAGTGCTGGCGGGCCCAGTCTTCCGCCACCGCCTGGGGGTCGGGGGAGTAGCCGGTATTGACGCCCCGGATCCACTTCTCCCTCTGGATCTCATCGAGCTGGTCGGTGATCTCGCGCCGGGGATTGATGGAACGGTGGCGGAGGATGTAGAACTTGATCAGGGCGTCGGGGGCGAGCGGGTTCCCCCGGCGATCCTGCTCGGCCCGGCAGTCGGCGATCTTGGCCCGGTGCGCCGTGATGAAGCGCTCCAGGTCCTCCTTGAGGGCGCCGAGTTCGCCCCTCTCGTACTTCTCCCGGATTTCGTCCAGCTCCGACATCGCCCGCAAGCGGCTCGGGGCCCCCCCTCCTGCTCTCTCCTATTGTAGCCCAAGCAACTCCGCAATGTTGGCCTTTCGGGTGATGATGGGTTCGATCGTCCCCCTGGGGCTGGTCATGACGACGTTGACGCCGGGCCCGTGGCCGCTGAGGCGGCTGGACCCGT
>CAYNDR010000062.1:4371-12156 GCA_964395295.1 uncultured Planctomycetales bacterium | reverse complement strand
GACCCGTGCGCCACCGCGCCGATCGTGATGGCCCCCGGCTGCCACCGGAGGCCGTGGGTGGCGTCGTGGTCGGAGGTGGCCACGAGGTCGCCCAGGCGGATCTGGTCGAGGGAGTACTCCTTGACCGCCTCCGGGGAGGAGGACTGGATGTCGTAATCCCGCGCGAAGCCGCTGCCGGAGCCGATGCCGTTGCCCATGAGCTTGCCGGGGATGACCTTGGCCACGGGCACGCGCACCTTGCCGCCCTTTTCCGAAGGATTGAGGGCCCGCAGGAGGCGCGGGCTCATGTTCATGAGGCGCACGTCCGGGTAGTCCAGCAGGGCCATGCCCACGCCCGAGGCGCGGATCTGGACCTTGTCGCCCACGCAGAGGCGGTCGACCACCCGCTTGGGGAAGTAGACCAGCACCCGGCCCGCCTCGCCGTGCTTGCCGGTGACCACCCCGGGGACGCCCTTGAGCTTGGCGTCCTTGCCCTCCATGCGGGCCTCCACGAGGACGGCCTCGTTCCCGATGCAGGAGAACAGGACGAGGCCCCCGTTGGATTTGGGGTCCGGGTTGCGGATGCCCGCCCCCGGTTCCACGTGCTCGCCCCAGGCCCAGTCGAAGGCCGGGTCGCCCACCTTGACGTTGAAGTTGATCCCGGAGAATCCCGTGGGGATGTACGAAGGGCCGTCCCAGGCGACCTTCTCGTCCGGGTAGTTCCACATATACGGATGGCAGATGTCGCCGCAGACCGCCATCTCGACCAGCTTCTCCAGGTTCGTCTTGATCATCCGATCCTCCCAATGCGTCCTTGAATCGCGACTCTATCCCGACGCCTCGGATCCCGAGGCGGCCGGCGCGCGGGCCTTCAGGATGGGGAACGTCAGCGTGAAGGTGGCCCCCCGGCCGCGCTCGCTCAGGATCTCGATTTTCCCTCCGTGGTTGGCGACGATGTTGTGCGCCACGGCCAGTCCGAGCCCCGTGCCCTCGCCCACGTCCTTCGTGGTGAAGAAGGGATCCATGCACCGGGCCGCCTCCTCCTCGTCCATCCCGCAGCCGTTGTCGGCCACGGAGACGCTCACGGTGTCCGCGGCCTGCCGGTGGTAGACGGTGACGACGCCCTCCCCGACCACGCAGGCGTCCACGGCGTTCATCAGGACGTTCAGGAACGCCTGCTGGAGCTCCACCGGGTCCCCGTTGACCCGCGGCAGGTCGGCCGGCAGTTCGTTGTGGAGGGCGACCTCCTTGGCCCGGGCCCGGTGATCGAGGAACGCGATGGCGCGGTCCATGGCGTCGCGAAGCTGGACCGGCTGGGGCTGGAAGGGGCGGGGACGGAGCTGGAGGACCTTCTGGACGATCGTCCGGACCCGCTCCAGGCCGTCGAGGACGAGGCTCAGGTACTCCTCGCGCTTGGCCTCGTCCAGCCGCCCTTCCTTCAGGGTCCGGGCGGCGTTGATCATGCCCCCGATGGGGTTGTTGATCTCGTGGGCGATGCCGGCCGCCAGCGTCCCGGCGGTGGAGAGCCGCTGGGCGGCGAAGAGCTTGCGCTCGGTGTTCGTGACCTGGACGCGGGCCTTGCGGACGTCCTCCCGGAGGGCGCGGTGGTACTCCCCGATCTTGTCCATCATGAGGTTGAAGGCGCGGACCATGCGGCTCATCTCGTCATAGGACCCGGTCTCGGGGATCTTCTTGGAGAAATCGCCCTCCGCCACCCGGTTGGAGGCGTCCACCAGGGATCCCAGGGGCCGCAGGACGAGCCGGTTCGTGAACACGTACGCGTTCAGCAGGAGGAGCGCCGTCCCGATGCCCATGACGGTCAGGATGCCCTTCATCGTGCCGCGGATGTCGTAGGCGGGGGCGGCGGAGCCTTCCAGGTCCAGGCGGGCCGCGATGGCCTCGCCGGACGGGGACGGCAGGGGCGCGTACACGCGGCCCGCTCCCTCCGTCTGGAGGCGCCGGGGCTTCTCGAAGACGGGGGCGAACTTCGCGGCCTCCTCCCGGAGGAGCGCCTCGTGATCGGGCTCGCTGGAGAGCAGGACGCGGAGCCGGCCCTCCTTCATGCCCACGAACAGCCACCGCCGGACGAGGCTGGAGCGCTCCAGCCGCAGGGAGAGCGCCTCCCGGTCCGCGTCCGTCCATTCCCGGGGCTCCGGCACGGCCCCGCGGACCCAGTCGGAGACCATCCGGGCCACGAGGTCCGCGTTGCGCTGGGACTCCGCCCGCATCCGGGCGGCCGCGTCGAGCCACAGGTTGAGCGTGAGCAGGCCGAGGACCAGGACCATGAAAGCGAAGATCGACAGCATCATCTTGGTGCGAAGCGACATCCCGCACCCTCAGACGGAAGCCCGAAGCGGGAAGCCCGAAGCCCGGAGCGGGCCGTCCCGGCTTCCCCAAAAGGAGAAGGCACCCCTCTTGCCCCGGGGTGCCTTCGTCATCCGATTCAGCCTCGCTTCCCCTGCGGCGACGTCGATCGCTACCTTCTCCGGCCGCCCGTGCCGATCCCTTCCAGGAGCTTGATCAGGGGCAGGAACAGGGCCACGACGATGAAGCCGACCGTCAAGCCCAGGCCCACGATCAGCAGGGGTTCGAGCACGCTCATCAGCGCGCTGACCGCGGCGTCGACCTCCGCGTCGTAGTTGTCGGCGATCTTGAGGAGCATCTTGTCCAGCTCGCCGGTCTCCTCGCCGACGTCGATCATGTTGATCACGATGTCGTCGAACACGCCGCTGGCGGCCAGCGGCCCCGCGATCGACTCGCCTTCCCGGATCGAGTCGTGGACCTTCTCGATGGCCGCGGCCACCACCTCGTTGCCGGTGGCGTTCTTGACGATGGACAGGGCCTCGAGGATGGGCACGCCGGACTGCAGGAGGGTCCCCAGCGTGCGGCAGAACCGGGAGATGACCGACTTCTTGATGATGGGGCCGACCAGCGGGAAGTTCAGCTTGATCCGGTCGACGGCGAAGCGCCCGGACCGGGTGCGCCCCCATGCCTTGACCGAGAACCACAAGACGATGGGGGCCAGGATGATCACCCACCAGAAGGACTTGATGAAGCCGGAGATGCTCATCAGGATCACGGTCATCGTGGGCATGTCCACGTTGACCTGCCTGAACACGTCCTGGAACTTCGGGACGATGAAGGTCATGATCGCCAGGACGACCGCCACGGCGATCATGATGACCACGGCGGGGTAGATCGACGCGCCGATGATCTTG
The DNA here is from genome assembly GCA_964395295.1 of uncultured Planctomycetales bacterium. Classification (GTDB taxonomy): domain Bacteria; phylum Planctomycetota; class MHYJ01; order MHYJ01; family JACPRB01; genus CAYNDR01. The sequence continues at coordinate 8,959 of CAYNDR010000062.1, read as the reverse complement.
CGGCGCAGGGCCTCCATGCGCTCCATGAAGGCGGCCAGCCTCTGCAGGATCACGTCCAGGACGCCGCCCGCCTCGCCGGCCTTCACCATGTTGACGTAGAGCTTGTCGAAGGTCTTGGGGTGCTTGCCCAGGGCCTCGGAGAACGACGAGCCGGTCTCGACGTCGTCGGCCACCTCGACGAGGATGTTCTTCAGGAGGCCCGGCTTCTGCTGGTTGCCGAGGATCTTGAGGCTCCGGACGATGGGAAGGCCCGCGTCCATGAGCACGGAGAGCTGCTGGGTGAACTGGGTGAGCTGTTTGTGCCGGACCCGGCCCGCGAAGAAGAAGCCCTTCCGGGGGATCCTCCCGCCCGTGGGGACGGCCCCGACCGGGGGCGGGGCCTCCCTGGCAGGGGGCGCCTCCTTCCCGGCGGCCGGCGGGGGGGCGGCCGCGGCGGGGGCATGGCCGTCGGCCTTCTCCTTGACGTTCATGGGCTTGAGGCCCTTCTGCTTGGCCTTGGCGATGGCGTCGTTGGCGCTGGAGGCGTCGATCTCGGCCCTCACGCGCTTGCCCTTGCTGTCCATCGCCTCGACGAAGAACGTGGGCATAAAGGCCTCCTACCTTGAGCCGACGCGGGGCCCCGCCCGGCATGAACCCCCAACCCCGCGTTCTCTCGGCGGTTCGAATTCTAGCACACGCGCTTCGGGCGATTCAAGAGAATTGCTCGCGGGATTGCCCATATTCCATCCGCCCGGCGCCGGCGCCGGGCGGATCCCCGGGTTCATCAGGCGGTGAACAGCGTCTCGCGGACGACTTCCTCGATCGAGGTGTGGCCGTCGAAGATGGCCAGCAGGCCCGACTCCCGCAGGGTGCGCATCCCCTGCTCCCGCGCCACGTGGCGGATCTCCTCCGTGGACCGCTGGCTCATGACCAGCTCCTTGAGCCGGTCGGTCAGCAGCATGATCTCGAAGATGGCCTGCCGGCCCCGGTAGCCGGTGTTGTTGCAGGCGGGACAGCCCCGGCCGAAGCAGAACTTCTTGTCCTTGACGTCCTGGGGCGTCAGGCCGATCTCCATGAGCATCTCTTCCGTGGGGGCGAACTCCTCCTTGCACTTCAGGCAGATCTTGCGCACGAGCCTCTGCGCCACGATCGCCTCCATCGACGCGCAGATGAGGAAGGGCTCCGCCCCCAGGTCCAGCAGGCGCGTGATCGCGCTGGGGGCGTCGTTGGTGTGCAGGGTGGAGAAGACCACGTGGCCCGTGAGCGCGGACTCCACGGCGATCTGGGCGGTCTCCAGGTCGCGCACCTCGCCCACCAGGATCGTGTCCGGGTCCTGGCGCAGGATGCTCCGCAGGAGGCTGGCGTACGTGACCCCGATCTCCTCGTTGATCTGGCACTGGATGACCCCGTCCAGGTCGTACTCCACCGGGTCCTCGGTGGTGATGATCTTCCACCGGATGTCGTTGGCGTAGTTGAGGGCGCTGTAGAGCGTGGTGGTCTTCCCGGAGCCCGTGGGCCCCGTCACGATGATGATGCCGTGCGGGAGGTTGATGAGGTTCTTCAGCATCGCGGTCTCGTCCTCGCGCAGGCCGATGTTCTCGAGGTCGAGCCTCACCACGCTCCGGTCCAGCACGCGCATGACCACCGACTCGCCGAAGATGGTCGGCAGGGTCGACACGCGCAGGTCCACCGGCCGCCCGCTCACCGACAGCAGGATGCGGCCGTCCTGGGGCAGGCGCGTCTCGCTGATGTCCAGGTTCGACAGCACCTTGATGCGCGAGATGATCGGCAGGGCCAGGTGCAGGGGCGGCGCCTCCATCTCGTAGAGCACCCCGTCCACCCGGTACCTCACCTTGAACTCGCTCTCGAACGGCTCGAAGTGGACGTCCGAGGACTGCGCCTTGATCGCCGTGGCCAGGATCAGGTTCAGCAGCTTCACCACCGGCGCCGAGTTGACCAGCTCGTCGATGTTGTACGCGCCCTTCTTCTTCGGGTCCTTGACCTCCTGAAAGGCCACCTCGTCGTCGCCGAGCCGGTCCAGGACCGAGCCCAGGCTCTCCGACTTGTGCGCGTAGTACTTCTCCAGCGCCGTCAGCACCGCCTCCTCGCTGGCCACCGCCCCCAGGACGTCGCAGTGGCACATGTGCCGCAGGTCGTCCAGCACGTTGATGTCGTGGGGATTGGCCATGGCCACGGTGAGGACGTTGCCCTCGAACTTGATGGGGATCACGTTGTAGGCCTTGGCCATCGCGGCGGGGACCTTGTCGACCACGTCGGGCGGGACCTCGATCTCCTCGATGTTCACCACCTCCATCCCCATCTGCGCGCCCAGGGCCAGCAGCAGCTCCTCGCGGGTGATGTACCCGAGCCCCACGAGGACGTCGCCGATCGCCCCGCCCTTGGCGCGCTGGATGGCCAGCGCTTCCTGGACCTGCCCCTCCGTGACGAGCTCCATCTCCTTCAGGAGCTGACCGAGGGGCTTCTGGTTCCGCATGGCCTTGGCGCCCATGAATCCGGGGGACGGCCTCTTCCCGCTTTATTTTATAGGCTCCCTCCCCTCCGGCGTCAACTGGTTTGAGCGCTCCCCGGCGTTATACTGGTAGGAAATGCTCAGGCCCCTCGCCCCCCTGGCCCTCGCGGCGCTCCTGGCGGCCGCGCCGCCCCAGGCCGACTCCCTGCGCGACCGGATCGACGCGCTGGTCCGGGACCTCAAGGACGCGAAGGCCGGCGTCCTCGTCCATTCCACGGCGGCCGGCCGCGCGGCCTACGCCGCCAACGAGCGCGAGGCCTTCCTGCTGGCCTCCAACACGAAGCTCCTGACCACCGCGGCGGCCCTCTGCCGCCTGGGCCCCGACTTCCGTTTCCGCACCCCCGTCGGCCTCGCGGGGAACGACCTCCACGTCTTCGGGGACGGCGACCCCAACATCAGCGGGCGCTTCCACGACGACAATCCCACGGCCGTCTTCTCCTCATGGGCCGCGAAACTCAAGGCCGCCGGCGTCGCCCGCGTGGAAAACCTCGTCCTCCACACCGGCGCCTTCGACTCCGAGCGCGTCCACCCGGGGTGGAAATCCTACGACCGGTGGTTCTGGTGGGCCGCCCCCTTCGGGCCGCTCTCCCTCAACGACAACTGCGTGGACTTGAAGATCGAACCCGGCCCCGAGGGGGAGCCCTGCAAGGCGACCCTTTCCCCCGACACCGCGTACGCCACGATCGTCAACCGCACCCGGACCTCGGCCCGGCCCGCCCGCCCCTTCGGCTTCACGCGCCCCGCGGGCTCGAACGTCATCACCCTGACGGGCGAGGTGGGCGCCCGGAGCCGCCCCGCGGTCCACTGGGTGACGGTCCACGACCCCACGATGTACTTCGGCACCGTCCTCAAGGAGACCCTGGCGAGGGAAGGCATCGAGGCGGCCGGCCGGATCGAGGAGTCCGCGGCGCCCGTCGGGGAGGTCGAGGGCTTCAGGGAACTGGCCGCGCACGAAAGCGGCCTGGCCGCGACGATCGCCGCCTGCAACCGGCCCAGCCAGAACTTCTACGCGGAGATGATCCTCCGGACGCTCGGCTGGAAGACCCGCGGCAAGGGCACGACCGGGAACGGGCTGGCGGCCGTGGAGGAGTTCCTGAAGGAGGTCGGGACGGAGAAGGTCTCCCAGGCGGACGGCTCGGGCCTCACCCGGGAGAACCGCGCCTCCCCGGAAGACATGGTCAAGCTCCTGCTCCACATGCGCGGCCACAAGCACGCGCGGGAGTTCATCGACTCGCTCCCCTCCCCCGGCATGCCCCGCGGCACGCTCCGCAACCGCCTGAGGGCCGAGGACCTCAAGGACCGGGTGCGGGCCAAGACCGGCCACCTGGCCGGGGTCTCGACGCTTTCCGGCTACGCGGAGTCGCTCTCGGGCGACACCTACGTCTTCTCGATCCTGGTGAACTCGGAGGGGGGCGGCCCCGTCGCGGGGGCCGACCGCCTCCAGGACCGGATCTGCGAACTCCTGGTCCGGCACAAGGGGGATTGAATGGATTCAATGATTCGATCTACAATAGACCCATGATCCGCGCGGCCGTCGTCACGGGATCCGCCCGAGGCATCGGGGAGGCCGTGGTCCGGGCCCTCCGGGACGCGGGCTACGGCACCGTCTCCAACGGCCGCGGCCCCCGCAAGGGCCCCGGGGACCTCCACGTCCGCGCGGACGCAGCCACCCCCGCCGGCGCCCGGCGCGTGGTCGAAGCCGCCCGGAAACGGTTCGGGGGGCTGGACCTCCTCGTCTGCGGCGTGGGGGACTTCGAGTACACCCCGGTCTCCGAGATGAAGATCCCGCACTGGGAGGCCCTCTTCCGGAGCAACCTCTACAGCGCCTGGTATTGCTGCAGGGAGGCCCTCCCCCTCCTCCGCCGGCGCAAAGGCTCGATCGTCACGATCGGCACGGCGGGCTCCCAGGCCGTCCGCGGCAACCCGCGCGCGGCGGCCTACCAGATGGCCAAGACCGCGCTGGCGGTCTTCACGAAATCCCTCGCCCGGGGCGAGGCCCGCCGCGGCGTCCGCGTCAACATGGTGAACCCCGGCTTCATCCGCACCGCCGCGTATTCGGCGAAGGAGATCGCCGACCGC
>CAYNDR010000062.1:0-4361 GCA_964395295.1 uncultured Planctomycetales bacterium | reverse complement strand
CACCCGGTGGGCGCCGCTGGCCATCACGAGCAGCGGCGTCCCATCGGCGTCGAAGACCAGGCTGTTGGCGATGGCACCGACCTCGCAGCCGAGCGCCTCGGCGGCAGCGGCCGCCGTCGGCACCGGCTCGGAGAACCGGCGGACGTGACCCGGGCGGTCCTGTGGCTCGCCTCCTCCGAGGCGGCCTACGTCACCGGCGCCTTGATCGACGTCGGCGGGGGGCTGTGGGTATGAGCGACCTCTTCGCGCCGAAGGACCGGGGCCACGCGCCGCTGGCCGACCGCCTCCGGCCGAAGACCCTCGGGGAGTTCGTGGGCCAGGAAGAAGTCGTCGCGGTGGTCTCCAAGCTCGCCGCCAAGCCCCCTTCCATGATCCTCTGGGGCCCGCCGGGCTGCGGGAAGACGACGCTCGCGCGGCTCCTGGCCGGCCTGAGCGGCCTCCACTTCCTCCAGTTCTCCGCCGTCACCAGCGGCATCAAGGAGGTCAAGGAGGCCATCGAGCAGGCCCGCTGGCGCCGCTCCAGCGAGGGCAAGGGGACCCTCCTGTTCGTCGACGAGATCCACCGCTTCAACCGCGCCCAGCAGGACGCCTTCCTCCCCCACATCGAGGACGGGACGGTCGCCCTGATCGGCGCCACGACGGAGAATCCGAGCTTCGAGGTCAACGCACCCCTCCTTTCCCGCTGCCGCGTCTTCGTCCTCAAGCCCCTCTCGGCGGAGCAGGTCCGCACGATCCTCGGGCGGGCGGTCGAGGGCCTGAAGGCCCGCGTCGAGCCCGGGGCGCTCGAGGCCGTGGCGGACCTGGCCAACGGCGACGCCCGCGCGGCGCTGAACATCCTGGAGATGTGCGGGATGGACGTCACGGCCGCCGGCGTCAAGGAGGCCGCCCAGCGGCGCGTCCTCCTCTACGACCGCGACCGCGAACAGCACTACGACACGATCTCGGCCTTCATCAAGTCCATCCGCGGGAGCGACCCGGACGCCGCGCTCTACTGGCTGGCCCGGATGATCGAGGCGGGCGAGGACCCGCTCTTCATCGCGCGGAGGCTGGTGATCCTGGCGAGCGAGGACGTGGGGAACGCCGATCCGCGCGGGATCATGGTCGCCGTGGCGGCCAGGGACTCGGTGGACTTCGTGGGGATGCCCGAGGGATACCTGCCGCTGGCGCAGGCCGTGACGTACCTGGCCACCGCCCCCAAGTCGAACGCGAGCTATATGGGGTACAAGGCGGCCCGGGAGGACGTCCGGAGCCTCCCCAACGAGCCCGTCCCCCTGCACCTCCGCAACGCCGTCACGGGGCTCATGAAGGACCTGGACTACGGGAAGGGATACCAGTACGCCCACGACCAGCCGGACGCCGTGGTGGGGCACGGCCACCGGCCGCCGAACGTCGAGGGGCGCGCCTATTATCAGCCCACGGATCGCGGCTACGAGGCCGTGATCAAGAAATTGATGGAAGAGCGCCGGAAGCGCCGGTAGAATCCCCGCCATGAAGAGGACGCTCGCCCTGCTCGTCCTGGCCGCCGGCTGTTCCTCCGCCCCCCAGGCCCCGCCGGACGAGCTGGCCTTCGAGACGGCCCTGGCCACCCAGCTGGCCTACGACCTGGGGCAGGTGAAGGCGGGCGACTGGGTCCTCTACACCGTGCGCGTCCGCGGGACGGTTCAGGCGGACTACTACAAATGGGCCGTCGTGGGCGAGGACGGGACGGCGCTCTGGATCGAGAACCGGCGGCCGGCCCATCCCAACCCGATGCCCATGGTCGTCAAGTCGAAGCTCGAACGGACGGGGAAACTGCTGGAGCAGTGGATCGGCGAGCCCGGGGGCGCGCCGGCCCAGGTCTACCCGAACCCCCGCCGCCCCGCCGAGCCGCCCGCGGCCCGCCGCGATTCCGCCGTGGCGCTCGTGGTGACCGAGGAGCAGGCCGACTCGCTCACGGTCGCGGGGAAGGCGTACGCCTGCACGAAGGTGACGACGACCCTGAGCTATCCCGACGGCCGCCGCAGTGCGATGACCAACTGGCTCTCCCCGGAGGTCCCCTTCCCGGTGCTGGTGGGCGGGAAGCCCCGCGGGGGGCTGGTCCGGCGGCAGATCGGCCGCCTCACCGTGGACATCCTCGACCACGGAAGCGGGGCGCGCCCGGAGCTGACGATCCCGCCGAAGTAGCTCAGACGACGACGTTGACCAGCTTCCCCCTGACCACGATCACCTTCTTCGGGATCTTCCCCTGCACGGCCGGCGACGCGAGGGCGCGCTCCCGCAGTTGATCCTCCGTGGCGTCCGCGGCGACGATGAACTTGTCCCGCACCTTGCCGTTGACCTGGACGACGACCTCGATCTCGTCCGCCCGGGCGACCTCGGGATCGCAGGCGGGCCACGCCGAGCGGAAGACGCTCCCCTTCCCCCCCAGCATCTCCCAGAACTCCTCGCCGAGGAACGGGGCCATGGGGGCCACGACCTTGGCCAGGCCCTCGGCGAACTCCCGGAGCGCGCGGCGCTCGTCGTCCGTCTTCGGGTCGGGCTTGAGCTCGTCGTGGAGGTTGAGGAGCTCCATGACCTGCGCGATGGCGGTGTTGAAGTTGAGCGCGTCCCCGGCGGCGTCGGTCATGCGGGCGATGAGCTGGTGGAGCTTGCGGCGGAGGGGCCGGAAGGCCGCCGAGGGGCCGGCCTCGATCCCCGCCACCCTGGGCGCGAGGCCCTCGAAGAGGCCCCAGAGCCGGTTCACGAACCGGTTGGCGCCCACGAGGCCCTCTTCCTTCCACTTGATCTCGGCATCGGAGGGGGCGAAGAAGAGCATGGCCAGGCGGCCCACGTCCACGCCCCAGCGGTCGAAGATCTCGGTGGGCGAGACGGCGTTGCCCTTGGACTTCGACATGGTCTCGCCCTTCTCGTCGGCCACCATCCCCTGGTTGAAGAGGCGCACGACCGGCTCGTCCGTGGGGACGAGGCCGGCGTCGTGGAGGACCTTGGCGATGAAGCGGAAATAGAGCAGGTGCATGCAGGCGTGCTCGGCGCCGCCGATGTAGAGGTCCACGGGGAGCCACTTCCGGATCTCCTCCTGAGCCCAGGGCTCGCGGCCGTTCCTGGGATCCGCGTAGCGGTAGAGGTAGAAGCTGGAGCACATGAAGGTGTCCATCGTGTCGGGGTCGCGCCGGGCGGCTCCCCCGCACTTCGGGCACGGCGCGTTCATGTAGTCCGGCTTGTCCGCCAGGGGCGAGCGCCCCTTGGGGATGAAGTCGATCGCGCCCGTGGGCAGGAGCACCGGCAGGTCCTTCTCCGGGACCGCCTGCGCGCCGCACGACGGGCAGTGGATGACCGGGATGGGGCAGCCCCAGTAGCGCTGGCGGGAGATGAGCCAGTCCTTGAGCCTGTAGTTGACCTTCGGGCGGCCCGCTCCCTTGGCGGCGGCGTATTCGATCACGCGGGGGATGCCGTCCGGCGAGGGGGTGCCCGTGAGCTCCCCGGAGTTGATCATCGCGCCGGGGCCCACGTAGGCGTCCTGGTATTTCTCGGGCCCGCCGCTGATGACGACCTTGACGGGGAGCTTGTACTTCATGGCGAACGCGTAGTCGCGCGTGTCGTGGGCCGGGACGCCCATGACCACGCCCGTGCCGTAGTGCGCCAGGACGTAGTCCGCCACCCAGAGGGGGACGCGGTCGCCGTTCAGGGGATTCCGGACGAACTTCCCGGTGAAGACGCCGTCCTTCTCGCCCTCGGCGGTGCGCTCGATCTCGCTCTTGCGGGCGGCGCGCGCGGCGTAGGCCTTCACCTCGGGGGAGGCGCTCTGGGCGGCCAGGGGGTGCTCCGGGGCCACGACCATGAAGGTGACGCCGTAGACGGTGTCGGGGCGCGTCGTGAAGACGGTGAGGGGGCGCCCGTCCAGGGTGAAGTCGATCTCGCAGCCCTCGCTCCGGCCGATCCAGTTCCTCTGCATGGCGCGGATCCGCTCGGGCCAGCCGGAGAGCTTGTCGAGGTCGCGGAGCAGGCGCTCGGAATAGTCCGAGTACTTGAAGAACCAGCAGTTCTCGATGGGCTTCTTGACGACCTCCGCCTTGCACCGCCAGCAGAGGCCGTCCTGGCACTGCTCGTTGGCGAGGATGCCGTCGCTGGGGCACCAGTTGACGACGCTGGGGGCCTGGTAGGCGAGGCCCCGCTTGAAGAGGAGCAGGAACAGCCACTGGGTCCACTTGTAGTAGTCGGGCTCGCAGGTGCGGACCTCCCGGTCCCAGTCGTAGGAGATCGCCATCTTCTGGAGGGTCTTCTTGCCGGTCTCGATGTTGCCGATCGTCCACTCGCGCGGGTGGATCTGGCGCTTGATGGCGGCCCCCTCGGCCGGCAGGCCGAAGGCGTCCCAGCCGAAGGGG
>CAYNDR010000061.1:20429-22226 GCA_964395295.1 uncultured Planctomycetales bacterium | reverse complement strand
CGCCTTCCCGCAGAGCGTCGCGTAGAAATCGTCCATGACGGCGTCCACGTCGGCGTCCGCCTTCCACGCCAGGCGCGCCACGAGGTACGTGTTGACGCCGTAGATGTGCCAGAGCGCCAGCGACTCGATGTTGAGCCCCAGGCAGCCCTTCTTCTTCAGGTAGGGGATGTCGTCCCGCCAGATCGAGATCTTGGAGAACGGCAGGGTCAGCTCGGCCAGGACGTAATTGTATTCGCGCCAGCCGATCTTGGAGACCGCCCCCGCCCAGCCGCCCACGACGTCCCGGCAGCGGCCGCGGGACTCGCAGATCGGATTCACGAGGCTGTGCATCCGGCAGAAGCGGATCGGCGCGACCCACGCGCACAGGTTCGGCGGGGCGTCCTTCGCCTCCCTCGGCGGCACGGAGTAGTCCGCGTACGCGTAGAAGTTCAGGATCGCCTCGGGGGCCGCCTTCAGGACCTCCCGGCCGATGGCGTTGTAGAACCGCTGGTACCGGTCCGAGATGGCGACGCGGCCGGAGCTCGGCTCCAGGTATCCCGCCACGTCCTCCGCGACGCACTTCGGGCACTCGCAGTAGCCCGTGCCGTCGGGCGGGGAGATGGACACGGCCGCGCTCCCCCGGCCCTTGAGCTGGGCCGCCAGCGCCTCGGCGAAGATCCGCCGCACGTCCGGATTCGAGGTGCACAACCAGTCGCCGGGCTTCCGCTCGCCGCCGCGCATCGCGAAGTACTCCGGGTGCTCCTTCCCGTACCTCGCGGCCGGGACGTGGTGCCAGTCGTGGCCGGTCGGCATGGAGAGGCCGCCCAGGCGGTTGCGGCGCTGCCAGTGCTTGCTGTGCCAGTTCGGCCCCCAGATGTTGCGCGAGATGAAGTCCGGCTTCTCCGCCGCGTCGAGCGGGCCCGCGGCGACGGTCTTCGCCTCGGGGACGACCTCCCCGAGGGGATTGTCGAAGAACCAGCGGCACCCGAGCGTCTCCAGGAAGTGGCACGCCGCGAAGTAGGTGGACTCCGCGGTCTCCCCGGCCATGAGGACGTGGCGGCCTTTCGTCGTGATTCGGTAGCCGTCTCCCGACACCGTCTTCGGCGGCGCCGGGAGCCCCATCTCCAGCGCCAGGGCGCCCACCACGATCGCGGGCGCGTCCGCGGCCGGCTTCTCCCCTTTGATCTCCAGCCTCGCGCCGGACATCTTCTCGACGTATTTCGCGATCTCCCCGGCGGCCTCCCTGCCGTCGCCGCCGCAGAAGACCGCCGCGACGGCCTTGCCGTCCCGGACGATCTCGACGTCGCCGGGAGAACATGCCAGGAGAACGGCCGCTGTGGCCAGGATGCTCATCGGCGCCTCCTCATTTCGCGTAATAATTCGCCTTCAGGAGCCGCACCGCCGCCGCCGCGAGGAGCTCCCCCGAGCCCTCCGCGCAGCGGGCGCTGACGACCTCGTAGTTCCCCTGGGCGTAGGCGCGCTGGGTGGGGACGTAGCCCACCGAGCCGTTGGCGAGCTCCGCGATCAGGGTGAGCCGGAACGGCGAGTCGTGCCGGACGGCGAGCCCCAGCTCCACGAAGATCTCCCCGGGGAGCGCCACCCAGGCGATGTCCTTCCCGAGCGAGATCACCTGGACCTCCGCCTCGAGCGGCTTCGCCTCCCGCGCCGCGACGTCGAGGACCTTGAACGCCTCCACCTGCTCCATGAACTTCGGGGGCTTCCCCTCCCGGACGAGGTCGCGGACCGCCTTCGCCTTCTCGACGTCCTCGGGCGTCACCTTCGGGAGCGGGAGCGGGACGGTCTCCCGCCGCGCCCGGA
>CAYNDR010000061.1:0-20419 GCA_964395295.1 uncultured Planctomycetales bacterium | reverse complement strand
ATCCGCGCGGCGTTCCCGTGCCCCTTCTGCGGCTCGCCCCAGTTCACGTCGACGGGGTTCACGTCCCCGCAACAGCCGGTCTGGTAGAGCGTCACGAGCTTCTCCCCCAGGGCGTCCGCCAGGAGCCGCGAAACCGTCGCCGGCAGGTCGGCGGAGAGCTGCAATCCTCCCACGTTGTCGAGGTGGACCGCGTAGTTGACGCAGGCCGCGAGGGGATTCTTCTTCCCGTCCCGGAACAGCACCACCGGCACCTCGGGATCGACGGGACCCACGGGCCGGATCGTGTTCGGATTGAGCTTCCCGGGATTCCAGCCCACGGTGCCGTCCTTCATGTGGAAGCGCCGGTTGAAGGCGATGGAGTCCTCGCGGCCGGCGGCGGCGGAGACGGAGACCGGGGCGCGGGCGGCCCAGGCCTGCCGGACCGCCTCGGCGATCTTCACGGGCAGCTCCTCGGAATATTTCCGCGCGGGATCGGCGTCGGCCCCCAGGATCTCGTCGCGCGGGCCCCGGCCCGCGAGGACCGGCCCGGTGTGGGCGTGCGTGGCGCTGATCATGACGGCGTCCGGGGGGATGCCGGGATCGCGCTCGATCTCGCGGCGCGCGGCGTCCACGATCCAGCGGGGCGTGCTGATGAGGTCGAGCGACACGATGGCGGCCTTGGCATCGCCGGTTTCCAGGACGAGCGCCTTCGCGTAGAGGTCGTCGTGGACGGCCTCCGCGGCGCGCCTGTGGTAGTAGCCCGCCATACCGACGCCCAGCGGGGGTGTGATCTTCACCGCCGCGGCGCCGGCCTTCAGCTCCCCCTCCTCCGCCGCGAAGGGGGCCCACAACACCAGGAGCAAAAGCCTCATGGTTCACCCCTATGAGATTTCCACGGCCCTGCCGGAACGGGCGGACTCGTAACAGGCGGCCAGCGCCTTCTGGCTCCTGAGGCCATGTTCCACGCTCGGGTCCTCGCGCCGCCCCTCGATCACCGTCCGCCCGAACGCCTCGACCTCCGCGCGGTAGACGTTGGCCGGCTCCGGCGCGATCCGCTGCGCCGTCCCCTCAACCCGGGCCTGCCCCGCGTCGTAGGCCCCCTCGGCGGGCGCGAGGATCGCCGTCATCTCCCCCGCGCTCCCCTGCCCGATCGTCCCCGCGGCCAGGATGCTCCCGCGCGAGCCGTAGAGCTCCAGGACGTTCCGGCTCCCCTCGTCGCGGACGCAGAAGAAGGCGTCCACGGTCCCGAGCGCCCCGCAGGCGAACTCGAGGAGCGCCACGGCGCCGTCCTCGACAGGGTAACCCTGGACGATGCGGCGGGCCATGCAGTTCACGCGCCGGACGGGCCCGAGGAACATCTCCAGGAGGTCGATGCAGTGGCCGCCGAGGTCGATGAGCGACCCGCCGCCGCCCCGCGCCGGGTCCTGCCGCCATGCGCCCTCGATGGGCGGGTACCAGCAGGAGAGTTGCGCCCGCGCGTAGACCGGCGTCCCGAGCCGCCCTTCCCGGACGAGCCGCAGGGCCTCCCGGTGCTGGGACTGGAAGCGCATCATGAAGGCGGTCCCGAGCGGCACCCCCGCGCGCCGGCAGGCCTCGATCATCCCCTCCGCCTCGGCCACCGAGAGCCCCAGCGGCTTCTCGCAGAGGACGGGCACCCGCGCGCGGGCGCAGGCCTCCACGTGCTCCCGGTGGAGGTGCGCGGGCGTGGCCACGTAGACGGCGTCGGGCCTCGCCGCGAAGAGTTCATCGAGGCTCCCGGCGGCCGCCGCGCCGAATTGTCGCGCGACCTCCCGGTTGGCCGCCGCGTCGACGTCGTAGACCGCGGCGAGATCCGCGTCCGAGGCCGGAACGATCCCTTCGGGGATCGTCCGCCGCCGGGCGATCCCGCCCGACCCGATCACGCCCCAGCGCACCCGCCGGCTCATAGATACTCCGCGGGGAACTTGTAGGGGTCGCGGTAGACGGGCCGGGCCTTCCGCGCCGCCTCCTCGTCCCCCACGATCTTCTCGGCCTTCGGGTCGAAGCGGACCGACCGGCCGAGCTGATAGGAGAGGTTCGCCAGAGTCAGCGCCAGGTTCACGTTGCCGTGGTAGTTGACGTTGCAGCTGGGCTGCTTCCGCGACTTCACGCAGTCCAGCCACTCCCGCTCGTGCCCGGGCGAGGGAAGGACGGACTCGGGCGGCGGCGTGAGGTCCTGGAGGAGCCGGCCTTCCGGCACGCCCTGGTGCCTGCCGTAGGTGGCGAAAAGCGTCCCGTTGAGGCCGTGGAAGTAGATGCCGAGCCGGCGGGTAAGCTCGCCGCGGCCGTCGTCGAATCCGAAGCTGCTGCAGAAGCTCATCATCCAGGTCATCGTGACCTTCGGGTACTGCCAGACGGCCTCCTGCGTGTCGGGGGCGTCGCCGTCGCCGCCGACCGCGTGCCGCCCGCCCGAGCTGAAGGTGACGAGCGGGGGGCCGAGTTCCAGCGCCCAGATCGGCAGGTCGACGATGTGCGGCCCGTAGCCGAGGGTGTGGCCGCCGGAGTAGTCCCAGAAGAAGGCGTGGTTGTAGCTGTTGGCCGCCAGGATGGAATTGTAGGGGATTGCCGGGGCGGGCCCCAGCCACCGCTCCCAGTCGAAGCCGTCCGGAGGGTCCTGCTTGGGGGCGACGCCGAGGCCGTCCTTCCCCTGGTTGAGCACGTTGAAGGTGCGGACCGCGCCGATCGTCCCCAGCCGGCCGGAGCGGACCCAGTCGACCACCTTGTGGTAGTTGGGGCTCGCGTGGACCTGCGTGCCGACCTGGCTCACGCGCTTGTGCCGGTTGACGGCGTTCCGGATGGCCAGCGACTCGTCGGGGTACATCGACATGGGCTTCTGCAGGTAGATGTCCTTCCCCGCCTCGACGGCGTGGATCGCCATGAGGGCGTGCCAGTGGGGCGGCGAGGCGATGATGACCGCGTCCACGTCCTTCGAGCCCAGGAGCTCCCGGTAGTCGTTGCAGCCCTTCGCCGTGCCCTTGTGGATCTCGAGGACGGCCTCCAGGCGTTTCTTGTAGACGTCGCAGAGGGCGGTGACCGCGACGTCGGGCTGCTGGGCGCAGTTCTTCAGGTTGCCCTGCCCCATGCCGTTGAGGCCGATGGCGCCCAGGTGGATCTTGTCGTTGGGGGACGTCTGGCCACCGAGGCCGAAGGAGGCGGCGGGGACGAAGATCGGCGCGGCCAGCGTTTGGAGCGCCTCGCGTCGCGTGCAGCGGTTGGCCATGGTTCTTCCTCCGGTTACCTGGCGTAGTATCCCAGCACCTTGCGGACCGCGCGGGCGATGAGCTGCATGTGCTCGACCTCGAGGCGCGGGTGGCAGAGGACGATGAAGGTTCGTTCCTCGAGCCACGCCGCGTTGGGGCAGAAGGCTTTGTCGTACCGCACCGCCTCGGGATCCGCGTACTCTTTGGAGCGGAAGGGGAAGCGGGCGCGGCCGAAGCCGTTGTGCTCCTGGTAGGCCTGCTCCCTGTAGCTCTGCGGCCAGAACTCGCGCCAGGCGGGGACGCCCTCGGCCACAAGCGCGTCGAGGATCCGCTTCTTGTCGACCCTGAGGCGGTCGAGGTCGAGGACGATCGGGAAGACGAAGAAGCCGTTCTGGCGGCCGGCGTCGTGGATGGGGAGGGTCAGGACCTGGGGGACGCCGCGGAGGGCGTCGATGAGGGCCTGGCCGTTGCGGCGGCGGCGGGGGAGGTTCCAGGAGTCGAGCGACTTCATCTGGGCCAGCCCGATCGCGGACTGGATCTCGGTCATCCGGTAGTTGAAGCCCACGCGCGTGTGGATGTAGGGACGGAGGCCCTCGAGTTCCAGGAGGCGCAGGCGGGTCTTGACGTCGTAGCCGTGGTCGCGGAAGGACTTGCAGGCGTCGGCGAGGTCCTCGCTGTCGGTGACGATGGCGCCGCCCTCGCCGCCGGTGGTGAAGGTCTTGCTCTGGCAGAAGCTGAAGCAGCCCAGCGCGCCGAAGGTGCCGACCTTGCGGCCCTTCCAGGTGGCCCCGTGGGCCTGGGCGCAGTCCTCGACAATCGCCAGGTTGCGGCGCCGCGCCACGGCCTGGAGGGCGTCCATGTCGCAGATGTTGCCGTAGAGGTGCACCGGGAGGATCGCGCGGGTCCGCGGGGTGACCTTGCGCTCGACGTCGGCGGGATCGAGCGTGTGGTCCTCGCGGCGGACGTCGGCGAAGACGGGGACGGCGCCGGCCTGGACGACGCAGAAGGAGGAGGCGATGAAGGTGTAGGAGGGGACGATGACCTCGTCGCCGGGCCCGATGTCGAGGGCGGCGAGGGCGGTGTGGAGAGCGCTTGTGCCGTTCGAGGTGATGATGGCGAAGCGGGAGCCGTTCCAGGCGGCCCACGCCTCCTCGAACTTTCGGCCGATCTCACCGGTCCAGTAGTTGACCTTGCCGGTGCGGAGGGGCTCCATGGCCGCCTGGATGGTCTCCTCGTCGAACTGGGGCCACACGGGCAGGGGCCCCTGGATCGCAGGGGTGCCGCCCTCGATGGCGGGCTTCTCCGCGGCGGCCGTCCCGATGCTTCCCATAGTAAACCTCCTGACCGCGCACCCACAATAAGAGAGTATATCCATTATACCAACATACGCCAAATCCAATCAACATTACACCGAACAGAATATCACAGTTTCGATATAATGGAGGCTATCCGTTATCCCCCAAAGTGGCGTTGCCCACCCTGGACGGATTTGTGATTTCCAGCGATTCCCCTGCGACTTCCCGACCGGGCCGGCGGCAGGCAAGGGAAATGGCGTGCAGCCAATCCGGTCAGGCGGCGAAGTCGTGTCTCCAAGGCCTGGCGGCCAGGAGGTGTCCGCCGAAGATGCCGGGAACGCGGCTCTGGGGTATAATCAGGCTCCATCTCCAGCCGCTCCCGTCCCGGGCGGGGTCACGCCCCTTCCCACGCCCCCCCGCGCAAGGCACTCTCCCCCGGAGGTGCGGCCCATGCGGCGCGAATCCCTGGCCCTCCAGGCCGCGGTCGCCGCCGCGCGCCTCGGGGCCTCCGTCCTGCTGGTCGAGCCCTCGGGGCACGTGGGCGGCCTCAACACCAGCGGCATCAACACCGCCGAGACCGAGCACATGCTCAAGTGGACCATCGGCGGCCTAAGCCTGGAGTTCTACGAGCAAGACATACCCGATCCCGGGCATCCGCGGACAAACGGTCGAGGTGTGGCTCTACTCGTATTCGGGGAAGGTGATTTCCCCCCGCGGCCGGATCGGGGGATCTGGCCCCCCGACCGGGCGCGCGAGGTCGAAGCCGGCCTACGGATTCTCCTCGAAGGTGAAGCCTCTCCGGCCCGCCTGGCCGCGGATCGCCCGGCGAACCGCCTCGTCGAAGGCGGCGTCCTGCGTGAGCCCCCGCCTCTTCACCTCCCCGTCGATATGCTTCTGGCGCTCGAGGGATCGATCCCGGATCTCCTGTTGGATCGACTCGCGCTCCCGGCCCTTTTCCAGGATGTACGCGCGGCGTTCCTCCAGGTTCATCGGCCTCATGGCCTCGGGGAGATCCTCTCCCTTGATTTTCGAGAGGTCGAAGTCCCTCTCCTTCGAGGCGTCCACCAAGTCCCAGCGGCAGCGATACCCTGCCCAGGACTTGGCGCCGGCCCGGCTGGCCATGTTGGAATCGCCTCCGTACCGCGAGGAGTTCTCATCCTGCCTCAACTGGTTCATGCGCCCCGTCTCCCCCTCTTTGCCGAAGGGGAGATAGGTGGCGTTGAGCCTGCCGTTCAGCTCCACCAGCACCTTGTCCATCGGCGTCTCGATCGTGATCGCGCCGCCGGAGAGGTCGATCGTCGTGTAGAGGCCGTCGGCCAGCCGAGCGACCTCCGTCCATGTCCGCGCCTCATCCGGGTTGGGCCGGCCGCAATAGATGGCGTTGACGGTGATGTCCTTCTCGATCGCCTTCGGGACCGTCTTCGTGTAGAGGATCTCCTTCCTTCCCTGCGCGGCCGTCTCGTTGCCCACGACGAAGATGATCCGGAGCGCCTCCTTTCCGGCGCCCCAGGACATCTCCTCCACGGCCTTCTTCACCACCCACCCCACCCACTCGTCGCCGCCCATGTCGACCCTGAAGGTGACCAGGTTCTCGTAGACCTTGTCGAGGTCGTCGGTGAGGGGGAAGAACTTGGCCTCCCGGTCCGCCGACCCGTACCCGATGAGGCCGATGCGGAGGGCCGGCGCGGGCTTCGACCGGGCGATGTCGTTGACGATCCCCCAGACCTTCTGCTTGGCCGTCTCGATGACCCCCGACATGCTCCCGGAGCGATCGATGCAGAAGACCACATCCACCTGGGGCCGCCCGTCCTCCCCGGCGCCAAGGGCCGATCCTTCCCGTGGGGCCGCGAGGGCCAGGGCAAGAGCGGCAATCGAGATCACGGCTTTCACGGCAACCTCCTTTACGATTCAATGCGGATCCACTCGGAGCCGTTCCGGAACGTCACGTTTCGGCCCAGGGCCAGCATCCGACAGGCCCCGGGATTCTCGCGCGCGAAGCGGAAGTAGTCGTCGCTCCCGAACCTCAGGGACCGGGCGTTCTGGACCTGGAACGGGGTTTCCATCCATCCGCCCCTCCCGTTGACAAAGGCACGGCTGCCGACCATCCGCTGCTCGTTGAGGGTCTGGGCGATCCCCTGGGCGTCCGCGCGGCGCGACATCGCGCCATTGGCCGCCTCCATCTGGGTCTCGCTGTTCGAGGCGCCGCGCCAGCTCTGGAGATTGGCCGCCCGGTGGAACTCCCGCGGGCCGGTGAAGCGCTCGCCCGCCGAGTCGCGCACGGCGGCTCCCAGCCGATGGGCGGCGCCGGCCACAGGCGTGTCCTCGGTGAAAAGGAACGACGTGTAAGGCGTCACGACGGCGTACTTGCGGGCCAGCTCCACGATGTGGTCCAGGACTTCCTTCGAGCTCCCGCCCCGGCGCACCTCGTCGATCAGATAATCGATCTTCTGAATCGCCCAGAGGCGCGGGACGAACTCGTGGCGCGCGTCGGGTTGGAAGTCCAGGCCGTAGACCCGGGAGAACCTCTTCCCCCCCGCGAGCCCCGTGAGCTCGACGCGCCGCGGACCGGCCCCCCGGAAGCGCCCGGTGACCGTCAGCTCGCTTCCGCGGAAAAGGTCCGGGAGCCGGCGCGGGTGGACTTCCATGACCCCGCCTTCCCCCGCAAAGGCCAGTTCCGGGCCGGACAGAACGGGAGCGCCGACCTTCCGCGCAAAGCCATCGAGGACCGCGGCCAGATCCTCCTGGGGCAGGACGTAGCGCCGATCACCGCCGGTCTCGATGGCCAGGCGGTCGAGCAATTGCGTGTGAACGTCGACGCCGAGGCCGAAGGCGAAGAGGCGGACCTCCCGGCCGGCCGCCAGGGCCGTGAGCTTCGACGGGTCACGCTCGCCGATCGTGGGGATGCCGTCCGACATGAAGAGGACGATCTTCGCCGCCTCGGGGCGGAAACGGTGAGCCAGGGCCGATCGCAGCGCCTCCTCGATGTTCGTGCCGCCCCGCGCCCGGATCGTCTCGACGAAGGAGCGGGCATGGGCGCGGATTTCCGGGGCCGCCGCGACGAATTCGTCCCGGTAGCGGGAGGCCTCCGTGGCGAAAGGGACGATGTTGAACCGGTCCCGCTCCGCGAGGCCTTCGATGAAGCGGCAAAGCGCCGCCCGGGCCTGGTCGATCTTGCGCCCCTCCAGCATGCTGCCCGAGGCGTCCACCACGAAGACGATGTCCCGCGGCAGGGGATCCGCCTGGCGAAGCTCGGCCGGGGGATCGATCGTCAGCATGAAAGCGCCGTCCTCGCCGGGCTCCGCGTGAGCCAGGAGGGTCGCGCCCAGGTCCCGATCGTCCAGGGAGCAATAGAAGACGAACGGCCCCGCGGGCACGTAGTTCCGCCGCTCAAAGGAAATCCGTGCGGCCCGGGCGTCCCGGTGTACGACATCGACGGCATGCGTGGGGGAGAAGACCGATCGAATCGGACGCGTGGAGGCGATGGTGGCCTCCAGGACCACGTTCCCGATCGGCTTGGGGTAGGAAGCGGGCGAGAGGTTGAGCGTCTGGACGCGGACGATGCCGTTCTCGGCCTCGAGCGCTTCGGTCGTCTCGATCTCGACGCTGAAGTCGCTCTGCGGCGGGACGGGGAAGAGCCGGACGCGAAGGGCCCGCCGGCCGTACAGCTCGAGGAGCGCGGGGTCCTTCTGCTTGCGGACGATCTCCTCGTACAGGCGGCGGGCCTTCTCCTGGTCCAGGAGTTCCGCCTCCGCCTCCTTCCCCCCGAGGGTGACCCGGAACCCGCTGACCCTCTGGTCGGGGTCCAGGTCCAGGAAGAAGTCGGCCTCGCTCCGCGGGGCGGCGTTGGGATTGTGAAAGAGCAGGCGGAGCCGCTTCACGGCGGCACCGTCGCGGATGTCCATCTCCACGCGTGTCTCGCGCAGTTCGAAGGATTGCGGTTGGGACGTGTGAACGCGCTGGGCGGCGGCAAGGCGGGGGACGGCGGCCACGAGGGCTGCCGCGGCGACCCATCCGGTCAGAATCTTCATGGCGACCTCCTTCAACGGACAAGCAAGAGGCGTGCCAACGGCGGGAGACCATCTGCACCGATCAGATGCCCCCATGGGAAGGGGCGTACAGGGCACAGGGATCATGGACGGTGTGTCCACGCCGATACGCGGGGTGTATCCGGGACCATACAGCCCCATCCCCGGGCGGGTTCGGACCTGACGGGGTCACGCCCCTTCCCACGCCCCCCCGCTCAAGGTACACTTCCCCGTAGATGCGGCCCACCCGGCGCGAATTCCTGGCCCTGCCGGCCGCGGCCATCGCGGGCTGTGCGGCCCCCGGCCCCGCGAAGGCCCCCGCCCGCGACGTCGTCGTCTACGGCGGGACCCCCGGAGGCGTCACCGCCGCGGTCGCCGCCGCGCGCCTCGGGGCCTCCGTCCTGCTGGTCGAGCCCTCGGGGCACGTGGGCGGCCTCAACACCAGCGGCATCAACACCGCCGAGACCGAGCACATGCTCAAGTGGACCATCGGCGGGCTGAGCCTCGAATTCTACGAGCGGCTCGGGCGCGCGCACGGGAAGGCCGAGCCCGCCTTCTTCTTCGAGTCGGGCGTCGCCGAGAAGGCCTTCGAGGCGATGCTCGCCGAGGCCGGCGTGGCGGTCCGCCGCAACCTGCGGGTGTCCGGGACGGAAAAGCGCGGGCCGCGGATCGAGCGGATCGCCCTCTCCGACGGATCGACGGAGGACGCCAAGGTCTTCGTGGACGCGACCTACGAGGGCGACCTCATGGCCCGCTCGGGCGTCGAGTACACCTGGGGGCGGGAGGGGCGCGACGCCTACGGCGAGCCCCTCGCCGGCATCCGCCTGGAGCGCGATCCGGTGAAGGCCTCCACCGAGGACGAGGCCGGCCGGCTCCTCCCCGGCCTCAGCGCCCGCGCGGCGGAGCTGAAGGAGGGGGCGGGCGACCGCAAGGTCATGAACTACAACTTCCGGCCCTGCTTCACGAGGGAGCCCGCGAACCGCGTCCCCATCCCCAAGCCCGAACGCTACGACCGCGCGCGCTGGCGCCTGCTGGAGCGCTGGCTCCGGGGGCGCACCGCGGCGAACCAGAAGACGTCCCTGGGCCACATCCTCGACCTCTACCGGCGGGCGAACGGGAAGTTCGAGGTCAACAACAAGCAGGCCGCGGTCATCTCGATCGGCCACTTCGGCGGCCAGTTCGACTACCCCGACGCCGGCTATGCCCGGCGCGACGAGATCGTCGCCGACCACCGGGACTACACGCTGGGGCTCCTCCACTTCCTGGCGACCGACGAGTCCGTTCCGGAGTCCCTCCGCGCGGAGACGGCCTCGTGGGGGCTCGCCCGCGACGAGTTCGCCGACAACGGGAACTGGCCCTACGCCCTCTACATCCGCGAGGCGCGGCGGATGAAGGGGCGGTACGTCATGACCCAGCGCGACGTCCAGGAGGACCGCCGCAAGCCCGACAGCGTCGGGATGAGCTCCCACTTCATCGATTGCCACCACGTCCAGCGCGCGGTGCTCTCGCCCGAGGCGTTCGTCAACGAGGGGCGGATCTGGCGGATCGGCTGGGCGTACCAGATCCCCTACCGGGCGCTGACGCCGAAGGCGGAGGCCTGCGGCAACCTGCTGGTGCCGGTGGCGGCGTCGTTCTCCCACGTGGCCTTCTGCACGTTCCGGCTGGAGTCGGTCTGGATGATCGCGGGGCACGCGGCGGGCGCCGCGGCGGCGATGGCGGCGGCGCAGGGCGTCGCGGTGCAGGCGCTCGACATGGGGGCGCTCCGGAAGACGCTCTCCGCTCAGCGCCAAGTGCTCGACTTCGCCCCCGGCCGGCCGGAAAAGTTCCCCGGCGGCCCGGGCCACCCGGAATTCTGACGAGACCCGAGAGGGTCATCCTAGCCTTTCCGCCAGGGCGATGGCCCGCTCCCTCGCCGGCAGGACATCGAGAAGGCGACGCACTTCCTCCTCGCGGCGGAGTTCCTCCGGGGACTTGGCGAGGCGGATGGCGTCGGCCGTCCGGAGCAGGTCGCGCAGGATGCGGATGCGGTTGGCGTCGGTGAGACCGGCGGCGAGCTTCACCTCGCCCTCCAGCCACTCCCTTTCCCGGCGTTCGCCTTCCGTCATGACGTCATGTTAGGATTCCATGGACGGCAAACATAGTCCGGAGGCCGGCGCCTACCGGGCGGCCGTCCCCAGCAGGACGCCGGGGACCTCCCCCTTCGGGTAACAGCCGAGTTTCACGGCCGGGCTGTCCGGGGGCACCCGGAAGTCGCGCGTGAGGAAGTCCACGAAACGGAACTCGCCGGACTGGCTCCCCGTCTCGAGCTTCAGCTCCCGCCGGACGTCGTCCAGGCTCGTGTACTTCTTGTTACGCTTCCACGCCACGCCCCAGTGGAAAAGGCCCTGGTACGGCTGGGCGGAATAGTAGTTGTTCTGGAAGGTGATCTTGAGCTTCTCGAGCGTCAGCCCGGCCGGCGCTCCCTCGGCGTCCTTGGCCTTGTAGTCGGCCGCGAGGTCCTGCGCGGCCCGGCCCTTCTCCTTCTCCTTGTCCTCCTGCATGGCCGCCGGCCAGTGGCGGCCGTCGTCGACGTCGAACCAGCCCCAGGTCTGCGCGTCGCGGTTGAAGGCCAGGACGTTGTTGCGGACGGCCTGGTCGTGGTTCCAGACCCAGCGCTCCTTCTTGTCCTCGATGAGCGGCGTCTTGCGGAGCTGTTCGCGGAAGTTGAAGCCCTCCTTGTTGCCCACGATCACGTTGCGCTCGACGACGCCGTTGGGCGAACTGGAAAGGCAGATCCCCGCCGCCGCGCCCCAGGAGCCGGGCGTGCCCGCGAAGCCGTTGCCCACGATGACGTTGTCGTGGGCGTGGAGGCCGTAGGAGATCTCGTAGAAGATCCCGGCGTCCTCGTTGTCGGCGATCAGGCAGTGGCGGACGACGCAGTCCTCGTTGCCGATGTCGAACCAGACGCCGCAGCCCCGGTTGGAGACGAAGACGGACTTCTCGAGGACGGCCTTCCGGCAGAAGCAGAGCTTGTCGCCCCCCGCCTCCCAGCCGCGGCTGAATCCCTTCACGTTGTTGTTCCGGACGGTGCAGCCGGTGAAGAGGAGATTGTGGGCGCGGCCGGCGCCGAAGCCCAGCTGGCCGTTGTCCTGGAACGTGCAGCGGCGGACGACCAGGTCCTTTCCCGTGAACGAGGCCCCGCTGGAGTTCATGCCTTCGAAGACGCAGTCCTCGACGACGTTGGAGTTCCCGCTGAACTGCGCGGCGCCGTGCTGGGCCATGTTGGCCGCGTACCGGAATCGGATCCCCCGCAGGCGGACGTGGTCGCCCTTCGACTCCCACACCGTCCCGCGGACGGAGGCCTCCACGAGGGCGCCGCCCTTCGACAGGTCCCCGTCGTCACGCCCGAAGACGTAGAGGCGCCTGGCCTCGAGGTCAGCGAAGAAGGTCCCGCGGCTCAGCTTGTCCCGGCTCAGGACCTGGAGGAGCGGATACCCGGCGACGAAGACCTGCTCGCAGCGGCCGATCATCCGGTGGTGCTCGTCGTCAGGGTGGGTGTTGGTCTTATTCCAGCCGATGAACCGGTGCGGCCAGGGGGCGCTGAAGACATTCCCCTCGCCGTCCTCCTTCCTGAGCCCCGCCAGGCGGTCCGCCCCCGTGACGACGACGTTCTCGCCCGCCGCGGCCTGGAACGTGATGGGTTTCTCCGCAGTGCCGCTCC
The DNA here is from genome assembly GCA_964395295.1 of uncultured Planctomycetales bacterium. GTDB lineage: Bacteria > Planctomycetota > MHYJ01 > MHYJ01 > JACPRB01 > CAYNDR01. Next base: position 8,202 of record CAYNDR010000061.1, on the reverse strand, counting down.
TCTCGATGGCGACCGACTCGCGGTAGACGCCGTCATGGATGAGGACCGTATCGCCGGGCTCGGCCTTCCGGGCCGCCTCCGAAATCGCGCGGACCTGCTCGGCGGCGGGAATCCCGGCAAGTTCCTTGGGCGAGACGTGCCAGGTCCGCACGGCGGGCGGAGCGCCCGCCGCCAGGATCGCCAGGCCGCAGCAGACGATTCTCATCATGGTCCCACCAGGATCAGCGCGGAGCGCGCCGGGAGCGCCAGCTCCAGCCGGCCCTCCGCGGCCTTCCGCCCTTCGACCTTTCCCGTGGCCGGATCGGCCGCGAGCCATGCCCCATCGCCCACGCGGATGCGGCCCTCGTAGGACCGAGCCCCCACGTTCACCGCCGCCAGGACCGGACGGCCGCCGCGGCGGAACCGGCCCACGATGACGGTCCCGTTCGCCGGCTCGATGTGCCCGGCCGGAGAGGCCGCGGACAGCCGCGCCAGGTCGAACGGGCGCGCGGCGTCCCCGTCCTGCATCACGATCCCGCCGCCCTCCTGCAGCTTCTTCGCCGCGGCGGCGGCCGGCCCCGGCAGTTCCGCGCCTGAAGGAAGCACCAGCGCGCCGAACCGGCGCCCGTTCAGCCACGCCGCGCCCTCGCGCACCTCCGCCCGGGCCAGCACCTCGGGGTCCGCCACGGCGAGGGAGAACTGCCCCGCCGTGAGCTTCCTGCCCATCCCCAGGAACGACCTCACGAGCTGGCGCGCCCGCGGCGACTGGTTCTCCAGCGACAGCCGGTCGGCCACGGGCAGGTACTCGGACCAGAGATCGTGGATGGGATAATAGAGGAGGACGTCCGGCTCGAGCCGGGCCTCGCGCAGGACCGCGTTGAGCCGCCCCACGTACCGCCCGTACTCGGGCCCCACGCTCGCTTCCGCCGGGGGATTCGAGAGGATCTGCCCCAGCGTCCCGTAGTAGGACGTGAACTCCGTGACGCCGAGCGCGGCCTGCCACGCGGCCGCGGCCTGCATCATCTCCAGGCTCGCCGGCCCCTTGCCGCCCATCGTCTGGGCGAAGTCGCTCACCTCCGTCATCACCCGCCGCCCGCCGTTGAAGATCGCCGCCGACGCCGGCAGGCCCGCCGTCACCCAGCCGTCCCCCACGGCCGCCATGGGGTCGGAGGTCAACAGGTCCAGCCCCGGGATGTCCATCCGCAGGAGCGACTTGAACAGGTTGCCGTAGAGCGGCACGTGGTGGAGGACGTTCTCCTCCCACAGGCAATGCCCCGACGAAGCCACCTTGTTCGCCCGGCACCAGTCCTGGATCTGCCCGAAGAACCGCTCCGCGACGAGATCCCCCACCAGCGCCCAGAACCGCCGCCGGACCGCGCGGTCGGCCTCCGACGTCCCCTCGAAGAGGCTCTTCCGCACGGCCATCAGGTCTTCATCGTGGCGCTTGCGGTACTGATCCGGGAGGTCGGCGCACCAGGGGACGGTGGGGAGGATCGCGGCCTTGTCGTCCACCGCGTCGGCCACGCGGACCTTCTTGCGGACCGACTCCGGCAGTTGCCCCAGGTGGACGGCCATGAGCGACGGCTCGTCCGTGAAGAAGGCCTTCACGGTCGCGCCGAGGTGGCCGCCGATGCGGCGGCGGTACTCGTCGTGCGTCACCTCGATGAAGCACTTCATGGCCGCCGCGTCCATGAGGTTGGGATAGCGCCGCGACGCGTAGTAGTTGTTGGCCGCGTGGGTGAACTCGTAGGCGGGGCGGAGGAAGAACGGGTCGGGACGATTCCGGTCGAAGGCCAGCACCTGCGCCTCGAAGGCGCGGTTCTTTTCCAGAACCCGCCCGCCGGCGGCGGCGCTGGGGTAGCCGTCCTCGTCGTAGATCCAGACGGCCATGCCGAGCTGTCTGCAGGACTCCACGGCCCGGACGAGCGCGGCCCAGTGGGCCTCGCTCTTGAGGTATTCCTGGAACGCGACGTTGCAGACGATGCCTCCCATGCCGGCGTCCTTGAGGGCCTTGAGGGCCTCCGGCGTGGCGCGCGCGGCGGGCACGCCGTGGAGGATCGGCAGGGGACGGAGCTCCGCCGGAGGGTCCTGCCAGGCGGCCCGCCACGCCTCCGGGAGGTCGTCCGATCCGCCTCCCAGGCATGCCGCGGCCACGATCCAGGCGATCCTCATGAGGGCCCCTCAGAATTGCGGAACGATCGTGGCCGTGACCGACCCGGCCGTCAGCGGCTTCGTGAACGCGATCCCGATCCGCACGGGCTTCCGGCGGGCCCCGTAGTCCGCCTCGAGCGGCGCCTCGTCGACCCTCAGCTCCCCGCCCTCCGCCTTGAGGGTCACGCGGATCGTCCGGCCGCCCTCGGCAACTTCCAGCGCGGCGGCGTCGATCCTGCGGACCTTCCCGTACGTGACCAGCGCCGTCTCGAAATCCCCGGGCTCCGACATCTGGAACGTGTCCGTGACCGTGAACGATCCGTCGCCCGACCGGGAGTAGACGAACTCGCGGGTGAGCGCCTTGAGGGCGGGGACATCGTAGCATGACGCGATGTCGAAGCGGATCGTGTCGAGGCCGTCGGTGAACTTCGTCTCCAGGACCTTCCCCTGGGCCTTGCGGCCCGGGACCTGGAGCTTGCCCGCGACGCGCGGGACCGGGTGCCCCAGGGAGTTGTTGGCGGGGCTCTGGTAGCGGCGGTGGTCGAACGTGCTCGACTGGTAGACCTCCGAGCCGGGGTCCGCGAGGACCGGGACGCCGTCCACGACCACGCTGTAGGAGCCCACGTCGTTGTGGTTGTGGTGCTCGGCGTTGTGGCCGCCCTTGAGCGCCGCGCCGAAGCGGCCCTTCACCCCGTCGGCCGGGCGGCAGACCAGGATGCCGGCGTCGGGGAACCACGTGCGCAGGCCCGTGGCCGCCTCCGCCGGCTTGCGTTCCGCCGCGCGGGGGCTCCTGTACGGAAGGGCGAGCATGACGATCGCCGCCGGGTCGCGGCCCCCGAGCGGCCGGAGGGCGGGCCGCGGTCCTCCGAAGTGCCAGTCGATGTGGGCCAGGAGGCTGGAGGAGGGCTCCGATTCCACGGCACAGTCGGCGAACGAGGGGTATCTTCCCCGGATGATCTCCGCCCGCCGGCCGAAGGAGGCGATCATGGCCACGTGCGGGTCGGCCAGGAGGTCGAGGCGCCCCTCGGTGGCGCGGAGGGCGAGGTCCGCGAGCATCATGTAGTGGCCGAAGCCGTAGTTCCAGTACCCCATCCCCTCGCTGCACCAGCCGTCGGGCGTGATCCCGGCGCGGAAGTGCCGGATGTTCTTCTCGGCCGCCGCGAGGACCCGGGCGCGGGCGGCGCGGGGCTCGACCGCGGCCAGGACCGTGCCCGCGACGTTCGCCCAGCAGACGGCGTTCCAGTTGTTCGTGGTGGTGAGCCACCCGTCGGGGGCCCGCCGGCCCTCGACCATGTCCGTGATGGGGCGGACGATCCGGCGGCCGAGGTTCTCGCGCAGGTTGAGGCGGGCGGCCTCGGACATCTTCGCGCCGAGCCAATAGTCCGCCGTGGCCAGGGTCCAGCCCGCGGCCGACGAGAAGAGGTCGATGGTGACCTGGTTCCCGTGGAAGTTGTCGAGCTTCCGGTCGTGGGCCGGGAGGACCCACGTGCGGTCGGCGCAGACGGCCTCGACGGCCGCGTTGAGGGCGGGGAGGAACCGGCCCTGGTTCTGCACGCATTCCGCCAGGGCGAGGGTGTTGAGGGTCCGCCAGCGCCCGAAGTAGACCGTCTGGTAGCGCGTGCGGTTGCCCGTCTCCGAGAAGTCGAGGTAAAGCTTGTCGTCGAACGGGGCCAACGGCTGGCCGGCCGCCTTCTCGGCCGACTTGAGGAGGTCCGGCCCGTCGAGGAACGACGCGATTTCCTTCCAGGCCTCCCGGTCGTCCGCGGTCGGCCCCACGCCCCGGGGCTTTTCCGGGAGCCATCCGGCGACCTCCTCGAGGCGCCTGGGATCGGGGGCCACGTCCGGCGGGGCCTTCTGCGGCGCGAGCCAGGCGATCCAGGCCAGGGCGGACAGGCCAAGGCTTGCCATCTCTGCGTTCCCTCCCGGTATTTCTTACGGTCCGGCGGGCGCCCGGGGATTCACGTCCCGGCGAAGTCGCGCCGGCCGTTTCCCGCGGTCGAATGAGGCTGTAAAAATCGGCGCGAGGTGTCATAATAATCCGAAACCATGGGTGAACTCTTCGACTACGCGCTGGCGATGCGCAAGATCAGCGACGAGCAGGCCAAGAGAACCCAGACGGCCCTGGCCCTGCTCCGCACGGCGGGCCTCCCCAAGACCATCGAGGAGGCGGCGATCCTCTGCGGCGCCCTGACCCGCCCGCAGTACGACGCGCTGGCCAAGGAGGTCGCGGCCTCCTGGAAGGTGAGGCCTCCCGTCCCCCGCATCGCGGCCCCCGACCAGGAGAAGGACGACGCCGTGGCGGCCGCCTTCCGCCAGCAGGGCCGGCGCCGGGAAGTGGACATGGCCGAGATGCGCCAGCAGATGCTGCGCGCCGGCGGGATCGATGTCCCCCTCTGGGAGATCATCGAGTCCGGGGACGAGGGCAAGACCGGCGGATCGTCGGAGAAGGGCGAGATGATCGACGCCCTCGAAATGGCGCCGCCGCCCCCGAAATCGAAATTCGCCAAGAAGATCGAAACCCCGGTGTGGCTCGAAGATCAGGCCCCGCCGCGCCCGAAGCCCGCGCCCCCGAAGGCCCCGCCCCCGCCCAAGCCGAAACCCCCGTTGCCCGCGCCGGAGCCAATCATGATCGAGCAGCACCGCCTGCAGGACGGACCGGCCCCCGCCCCGCCGGCACCCAAGCCGGTCCCGGCGAAGCCGCCCGCGGTCCGCGCCCAGGCGCCCCCCGCGGCCGCGCCGCCGGCGCCCAGGCCGCCGTCTCCCCCGAAGCCGCCGACCGTCCGGGCGCAGGCCGCGTTCACGGACGGCACGGAACGCCTCCGGCAGTCCATCAGGAAACTGGACATGATGATCGGGATCACGGCCGGCGCCCTCGCCCTCGTGATCATCCTCATCATCGCCCTCGCGGCGAGCTGAGCGCGGCTAAGATCCCTTCGCGCGGTCCAGGACCGCCAGCAGTTTCGGCGAGAGGCGGCCGCGCCAGGGATCCGCCACCTTGGGGTCGAGCTTGAAGGCCTCCGAGGCCGATCCGCGGCAACGCTCCACCGCCTTGTCCGGAGCTTCCCCCTCAAGGAACGCGGCGGCCGCCTCGGCCACGGCCTGCACCAGGAAGGCGCGCGCTCGCGCGGGCGGCGGGAGCGCCTCGAATCCCGGGCGCGTCCGGACCTCCGCCGCGTCCTTGGCCAGGTTGCGCGCGGGCGCCGCGTCGGGCCGGGACGCCAGGGGGAGCACCGCCCCCTCCAGCCCCTTGATCCGGCCCGCCAGGCCTTCCGTCTCGCTCCTCTGCCGGCGCGCCTGCCGGAGCTCTTCGACCTCCCGGCGCTGTTCGGCCAAGCCGCGGTCCTCGTAGTCCTTCAGGTCCTTGACCGTCCCCTCCGCGGTCCCCGCCTTCTCCCTCCTCCGCTTGAGTTCGGCCGCGCACCGGTCCAGGGCCTCTTCCGCCGTCGCGGCGGATTTCTGGAACGCCGTCTCGAACGCCCCCGCGCCGGCCGCGTCCGCCCCCTTGACGTGGGCCACGCGGACCGAGTGGGCGATCCGGTGGGCGGCCCGGAACCCGGCCAACAATCCCGCGTCCAGCGCCGCCAGGGCCGCCTGGTCCAGGGCCCCCGAGAGGCGCTGGACCTCCTCCGCGGGCAGGGCCGCCGCCTTCCCGAGGCGGTCCCCTTCCTTCTCGATCAGCGCCAGGAAACGTTCGAGCCATCCGAAGGCCGGTGGGGGCTGTCGATGGAGGGTCGGCGGGACGCGCGCGGCCTTGAGCGCGGCCCCCACGGCCTTCGCCTCGGGGACGCCTTTCTCCCCGGCCAGGCCGTCCAGCCGGACGCCGAGGTCCGCCAGCCTCTTGGCGACCGCCTCGCCCTGCCGCGTCCGGATCCGGCCGAGGAGCTGGTCCTTCTCCGCGTCGTGGTCCTTGAAGACGGGGGCCTCCCACTCCATCGTCTTCAGGGCGTCCTCGAAGCGCTCCTGGGAGGAGAGGCGCTCCACGGTCTCCTGGACGCGCGCGAATTCCTCCTCGAAGGTCTTGGGCTTGGGCGGCGGCGCGGGCGTCTCGCTTTTGGAAGCGTCCAGCGCCGTCTTGATGCGGAGGCTCTCCAGGTAGGCGCGCTCCACCGACGCCTTCTTGTTCGGATGGGTGGTCTTGCCCAGCCGCGCCACCGCGTCCTGGATGAGCCGGTACTGCTCCTCCAGGGTCGCCGCATCCTTGGCCTGGAGGGCCCGTGCCTGCCCGGGCTCGTAATGCGGATAGTAGGCGATGGTGTGGTCGACCCCGGCCGCGTCCCGGTACTCTAACTTGGCGTTCTCCTCGGGCTCCTCGGCCAGGGCGGCGTCGAAATCCTTGATCGCCTCCTCGTAGCGCCTCGAGGCCACCTTCTCCATGGCGCCCTGGTAGAGCCGGCCGGCCGCGTCCTCGTCGAGGCCGGCGGCCAGCCAGGCCGCGATCAGCACTGCGCCCATGGGGCTCCTTCCTGAAGCGGGTCCCTCGGCGGCCGCCTCACCGGCTCACCTGGACCCTCCCCGATTCCAGGTCTCCCCCGACGAGGACCACCTGGCCGTTCCTGAGCGCGGAGAGGTCCGCCGTGTGCCGCTGGCGGGGATCGTCGCGCGATGGCCAGAAGAGGTCCACCTGGCAGTCCCCTCCGCCGATATCGAGCCCGCGGAGCACCAGGGGGGTCCAATCCCGGGCCATCTCCTTCGTCCCGGACCGGACGACGACCTCCGCGAACGGCGCCACGTTGACCTTCAGCTCCCAAGTCCCCCGGTAGGAGACGATCTTCTGCAGTTGTCCCGGCAGGGCGGACAAGGCGAGGCTGGCCTTGTACGGGAACACGGCGTCCTTCTCCAGGCCGATGATCCCGCGGGCCCGGTCCATTACCCGCCTCGCGCGGTCCTTGAGGGTGTCGCCCAGCCAGTTCGCCCCGGGGACGCCGTTCCCCAAGGCCGCCTGCCCCTCCTGGACGAGGGCCTGGTCGATCTCCGCCAGCGTCTTCTGGAGGCCGGCGAGGAACTCCTCCTGCATGTCGGAAGATTCCTTGTACCGGGCCTTCAGGGCGCGCAGGCCCTCCTCCAGCGGCAGAGACTTGAGGGCGTCCAGCGCCTCCTGCCACTCCTTGCGGCGCCGGTCCAGATCCCCCTTTCGCCGGTCGAGCTTCTGGCGGAAGAAGGAGATCGCCGGATTTTTTTTCGACAGCTTTTCGATCTCCTGGACGTCCGCCTCCAGGGCCGCCCAGTCCTCCTCCGAGAGATGCCGGTGGGCCCGCTGGACGATCGGCCGCGCGGGGTCCTTTCGGGCCAGCAGGATGATGAGGAGCACGAGGGAGACGCCGAGCCCGCAGAGGAGCCCGGTGAGGATCCGCTGGCGCTGGCGGATGGCCCGGTGCAGGTCCGCCATGGGGGAGGCCACGGGGCCCGTGTCCTTGCCGAGGACGCCTTCGCAGGCGGGGCAGGAATAGGAGGCCGCGGGATCGTAATACCACACCTGGAACGAGGTCCCGCACGTCTGGCACCGGAGGGGGGCGCTCGATCCGCTGCCCAGGGACCGCAGAGCGTCCTTGTCGGCCACGTACCCCTTGTCGAGGACCAGCTGGCCCAGCCAGGGCATGGTCCCGCTGGAGGATTGGACCTGGCGCTGGAGCTGGAACAGGTCCTCCAGCTGGGTCGCGGTGATCACGTTCCGGCGGACGAGGAAGTTCCCGAGATCCTGGTCACTGCCCATGAGGACCCGTGCTTCTTCCATCGTCGCGCGCCTCCGGGCCGCCCTTCCCGCGGGCTTCCCGGCGGGCCTTCCCTCCCTGAATCGGCCGGTTCCGCGGCGCTCCCCCGGGCCGCGGCCCAGGACATAGGATGCCCTCTGCGGTTGGATTTTTCAAGCACCTGAACAACATCCTCCCCGCAGGTCAGCGGCGCCGGCGCATGCGGTAGATGTGGATGACCTCGAGGAGCGTCCCCACGGCGGCCCCCATCCCGGAGCCCCGGAGCGTCCCCCGGGGGGCGAATCCCGAGGGGAGGCCCAGGTCCATCCCCGCGGGCTCGCTCTTCAGGAGGCTCGCCCCGAGGAAGGCGCCGATCGCGGTCGTG
>CAYNDR010000060.1:0-22280 GCA_964395295.1 uncultured Planctomycetales bacterium | reverse complement strand
GGAGGGACGAAGGCGGTACGCCAACCGGAATGCTTGGTCGACGACGGCCATCGGCTACCGGATCGAGACCTGGACGGGCGTGGACCTCCAGGTCGCCAAGGACGTCTCCGACCACCTCCCGGTGGTGGCTCGGTTCCGGGCGGACGCGGTGTTCCGGGACCGGAAGCCGTAGGGATTGGCCGAGGGTGTGTACGTGGAGGCGGCGGGCCCACCCTTGTGGATCGCGGGCCGACCTGCCGGAGGGTGCTCACGGCAGGATCGGCCCCGCGGAGGGATGGGGATCCCCCAGCCGATCACGATTTCCCCCCCCCCCCCCCCCCGATCGGCCCCATCTCCCAGAACTCACTGCACTTCCGGCACCGCTACATGAGTGGCCCTTTGTCCGATCCTTCCTGGAAGATCGAGGCGTCCTTGAGGTGGCGGCGGGCTTCGTCTTTCGGGACACCGCGTTCGCTGAGGAAGGCGGCCGCATCGTCGACCGAGATGAAGTCTATGTGCGCCCACCTGCAATCGGAACACCACGGGGCGCCGGCCTTTCGGATAGCGCGGAATATCCAGGGGAGGCAAGCCCCTAGGATCACGATGGGGATGGAGATGAGCATCGCGATAAGCATGGGATCCTCCAAGGCAGATGGACTTTCAGGATATGCACAGGACGCATGGGAATGGCCTCTCTGCCTCGGGGCGGAGATGGGACGCCCCCTTTTTGTCGCGGGGAACCACTGGGCGGTCTGGAAAGCGTTTAAGAAGGGCTTGTCGCAGGTGTGAGTGTCATTTGCCGCCGAACTTCTCCATCATCTCGCGAAACCACGGTATACGTGATGCAAGCCACCCCAGCAACAGCAACTCCGCTATTTTGAAGAGCTTACCGAACAGATTCTCTTCAATCTTGCTGACGTTGAAGCCGGTCGCCTCAATCAGCTTGAAGGGTACGCGTAAAATTGCTTTCAGGAGTACCCAACCCCAGTAGAAAGGATTGAAAAGCCTCCAGAACTCCCTCTTGACCTCGATCTCGCATTCCCCGATGACCTGATCCAACTTGTCCTTGATCAGCTGATGGTTAACGCCATCGTATGAAGGGTCGTGGAGCACGGCTTCGAAGAAGTTCACAGTAATTATAGGCCCGCCAACAATGGGGGGAGGGAAAGATTTCCCCTCAAGGGGTTGGCCCAGCTCGTCGGCCAGACGAAGAGCGCGCGGCATGGCTTGAGCAACCTTCTGTCGAATGCTTGTATACCCGTCGAACAGGGACGCGCGGAGATGCAAGGCTTTCGCATAGTCGTTCCGCGTAGTGGCGCTAAAACCCTCGTCTTCCAGTCGATGAGCAGCTTGGTCCTCAAGTTTCCAGAGCGTAAGGACGTCATCGCGGAAACCGCATAGGAACTTCACGTCTCGCTTCCGTTGCCAGTAGGCCATGACTCTATTCTAGCAAGCTCGATCTGGACGTAAGGAGATAATTCAAGAGATGAGGGAGAAACGAAGTGCGGGGCGGTGCTGGAGGGCCAAGGGTGAGTGCGGTCAATTTGTTCTAATATGACGTATTATGACACACCTATGTGCCAGAATTGTGCCCATGCAGCGAACAATGCATGTGTTCCAGGCGCCGATGGAGATCGTCAGATTTCGGTGGAGGATGTCATGAGGCCGCATGTCCAGCCAGAACCCGCTTCGCAGGCCCGTTACGACGAGATCCGGAAGCTTGGAAATGTGACCCTACGGGAACAGCCTGAACTTGAAGGTCTTCGTAGGCTCCTCCTTGTAAAGGGTGGGCGGGAAGTCGTTCTCAGGCCTGAGAGTCATCTGGAGCTCATTGTTTCCAGTGGCCGTTTCCAGGCCGGCCGCGGGGCCAGGGTGATCACAGGCGAGCCTAGCAGCTGCCACGAGAACGCTGCACGATATTGGTTTGAGGACTGCGAGCGTCGAGCGATAGTCATAGGTTACGCGCTTAGTCCTGACCAGCTTTGGAGACAACACTCGTGGGCCGAGGACAATGGTCTTATCGTAGAGACGACGGAGAGCAGAATCCTGTACTATGGCGTACGGCTTTCTCCGATTGATGCCGCATGTTTCGCTGCCTCGAATATTCCGGAATTGGGGGCCTACCTGCGTATCCTAGAGAACCATTCATCCCATTAGCGTCAGATTACGCAAGGGTTGGAGCATTGATTGTGATCGGTCGGGGGCTGCCTATCGGATTCAATCACGGAAACCACATACTCCTTTCCGAGTAGAGCGCAGAGAATCGCCGCACGACGGTGGCCGTCCCCCAGCCACATCGTTCTTTTCCATACCCACATTGGTTGCTTTTCTCCTTTGGCCTCGACATATCCCCCATCTGCACGGATCTGTGCAACCAACGGCATGAAGTACCCCTCGTATGGGTAATCGGCGATTACTTTCGGGTGACGCTTTGCCCAAAGAGCCATGTAGTCGTGGTAGGCGCGCTCATTATTATGGGCCAGGCAGAGGTAGTATGGACAATTCGTGATTGGCACCTCAGCGAGGTCCCAGGTGTGCTTGGGGCAATTGACGCTGATGTAGTCGCTCACGGTGAGTTCGCCAACGGCGATCTTCAAGGGAGATGTTTTCATGGCATATCTCCTATCTTGGTTAAAGGGAAACGTCCCCCCGAAAATTCCTGTGCTTTTCCTCGATGAAGCCGATGGCGTTGTCGTACTTCTTTGCGTGGTGCTGGTCGCTAACGCGCGTCTTCATCCGTTTTAAGGCTTCGAGGCAGGGGTTCTTCCTGTTCATTGTGATCCACTGACCTAAAATACATGCTGGGAGCTCAAGAACTCTTTCGTGCATCGGACTCTTCTTGAATGGAATTCGCCAGTATGCATAGTTCAACCTTTGCCCCACCGAAAGGCCCAGCTTACCAAGTTGTGCGACGGCAGAGGGGGCCAATATGAATCCCACCCAGTCTTGTGCTTCACCATACTCGTAGGCCTCCACAAGGGCCGAGCCGTAAAATAGACTGCGACGCGCGTCCGCGTAATATTCGCCGCAAGAAAGCGCGCCGCGGACCGGGATGTCGGCCTCAAGGAGGAAAAAGACGAACCATCGTGCCACGCTGTCTATGTACGCATAATCCTCTCCGCTGTCAGACTTGCTGTAAATGACGAACGTGTCAGAGAAGCAGATGTATTTGACAGCAGGCACCCTCTTGCGATTGGACTCGGCCCTCTCAATCGCTCTCGCGTAGACATCAAAGACCTTGTAGTGATTCCCGGTCTCGATCATAGAACGAACGCCCAGGAGGTCGAAGTAGCCGAGCCACCGGTGGGCCATGTTGGCTTTGTCGTAGAGGACGTAGTCAGTCATTGTGCATACCTGCTCAAATTCACAGTACAAGATATACGCATTTATTCGTGCGAGCCGGGAGATTCTCGGACGAGGTCTTGAACCGGATCAATCTGGTCGGCATACACCATCGCCCAGTCAAGCGTCTGTCCCAGCGCCGTGCCCGGCTCTATTAGTTTGCCTGACGCGGCCGCGGCCTTCCGCACGTCCTCCACGAAAGCGCGGATGTCCTTCGCGGTCCTCCAGGGGCCGATCTGGGCGAGGAAGGCCTCACGCTTGCGCTTCTCCTCCTCGCGCCGCGCCAAGGCTTCCTGCTCTATGCGCCGTTCCTCCTCCCGTTTCCGATGCCATTCTTCCTCTCTGATCCTCTTGTCCTTCTCGCGCCTGGCCTCTTCGGACACCCTGTCGAGGGCGGCTTCGATCCGCGCCTCGACCTTCCATCGGGTCGAGTCGGAGACCTGCCCCTTGGAGCCATAGCTGTCCCCGACGACGATCATCAGCTTGCCCGTGGGCGTGAAGGTGCGCCTCGGCCAGGTCCCTTCGGGGGCCTTCGCCTGGATCAGCTTCTCCTTCACCACCACCCGGACGGCCTGGCCGTCGACGAGGATGTACGGTCCCTTGCCTTCCTTCCCCTCCTTCGATCCGATCTTGTACCCGCGCTTCTCGGCGGCCTTGAAGAGCGTGTCGGCCAGGCGAAGGGCGCGTTCGAGGTTCGCGGGCGAGACCCGGAGCTTGAGGTCCGTCGGGTAGTGCTCGCCGTAGGTGCCGTCCGAGAGGGGCTTCGCCATGACGTACTCCGGCATCGCCGCGGCGACGACGGGGTGGAGGTCGGCCGGCTTGAGCGAAAGGACAGGAGGCTTCTTCTTGTCCTCCTCAACCGGGCGGCGGGATCTTTCCCTCATCGTGGGAATGACACGATCGAGGATCTTGTCGATGTCAACGGGCCGAGGCTCCGGGAACACGAAAGGGGGGCGCGGCTTCCTGGGCCGCGTTCTTGATGAACTCCGCCAACGCCTCCTCCGTGACCCTCCAGTTCGTCCTCCTCCCGCCGATCCCGATGTTGATGCCTTTCAGCCTCCCCACGGCGAGCAGTTGGCGGACATGGGCGGCGGAGCAGTTCAGCCGCTTGGAGACCTCATAGCAGTTGAGCAACCTCGGCTCTGGCATAGGATCCCTCCTAAACGCGCGCCCGGGTACGGGAAGGGGTGGGGGTGCGGCCCTGCGACGGTGCGGGGCTCGCACCCCCTGCCTCCCCGTGGCTGGCCTGTTCGATGCCAAAGAACGCCAACAGGTCCTTCTTCGCGATCCGGGAATGCCGGCGCCGGCTGCCCAGCCCGATCTGCACGGCTCGAAGCCGGCCGGAGGAGATCATCGCCCGGAGGGTGAAGCCGGAGACCTTGGCGAACTTCGCGGCTTCCGCCAGGGTAAGGATTTCCTCGGGGTTCTGTTCCATGCTACCTCATCAGTCCTCAAGAGCAGTCACGGACATATCCAGGAAGTACCGAATGGGAAAATCTCGGGTTGGGATTGTTGGAAGCCCTGTTGCTCGTGGATCACGTAGCTTCGGGGGCGTGACAAGCTGAACAACATCGTCGCGAATGTCTCCGATAAAACAAGAGCCAAGAAGGTCTACCATGAAGATGCCGAAAGGAAGCGTGCCCGGAAGAACGTCGGCAACCCGTGTGCTGATCTTCCCACTGCGAAGCTCTGCCTCCCGGCTTGCAGCATAAACACGGGTAGCAGGTAACACGGCGATCCCCATGTCGAAGACAGGCGTCTTGTTGCCTGTGATACACTCACATGGCCATTGTGTGCGCTGCTCCTTCGGGAGACGCTCACAATAGAAGGGGCAGACAGATCCTAGCGGCGCGCCAGCGGCTTTCAGTAGCTCTTCCTGTGAGCCCGAGTTAAATAGCAGGAAGAAGGACGCTGGAGTGATGTGTAGCATCTTCTTTGCCTGCCGTTCGCCACGGCCGTCCAGTTCGGTGTATTGACCTTTCCTGAACGGTCCGTACATCCTCTTGCACTGAAACAAGACGCCCTTCGTGACGTTGAACCGGGGTGTGCGGATATAGACGCGAACAGCGATATCCGCACCGTATAGCTCTTCATCGGAGACAGGGAGGTTGGTCGTGTAGAATTCAATTTCGACGGTGCGTCCCGGTCCTAGCTTCGTTGATAACTCGTGGATGCGACTATCGATCACCTCCTTCATGGATCGGACCAAGTCAGCGGTGTCAGAAGTCTCCTCCCTCGCTCGCTCTCCGAGTTGCTCATCGCGTAATGAGGCGCTTCGTTTACTCCTTACACTCTTGCTCGCTTCCCCGAAGAGATCGCCCACTGCAACGGCCACGCGTCTGTCGGTAATGGTTCCGAACATTAGATTTCTCCACCCCATCTCGACAGGGCCACGTCGGAGCAACGTGAGCTCCGTCTACCGAAGGCCGTCTCAGCCGTCGATTCTTGGGTGGTTCCAATATAACCCTTGGTCACGTCCCGTACAGAAGAAATCAACCCATGACGCCTGTCCGTGGTCCACTTCTTGGGCCACTTTTCGGGGCAAGGGCGGCATGAACGGGGAGGAGACGGAACGAGACGTCAAGGCGACTTCAAGTGCTTGAAGATGAGGAACTACGAACGGGCACTCGATGGCGCGACAAGTCGAGGAACCTCATGGGCTTAGCAAGCCGCCGCAATCGACCGCTCTGCCACCTCTCCGCGAAGGCGGCGCCATACTAGCATGGCCGCCAACGGGTTGCACGCCATTCGCGACGAAGTGCCGAACCGTCGCCGGGGCCGGGAAGCCATGTGGCACCAGTGTGGCATTAATTAGCCTCCGGCCGCCTGCCCCCTCGGTCCCCCCTTCGACCGGGAGAACTCGTCGAGTTGCCTGACCGCGTCGGCGATGTCCTCGGGCGCCAAGTGCGCGTAGCGCATGGTGGTGCGGATGTCCCGGTGCCGGAGGAGGTCCCGCTCCTTCCGGAGGGGGACGCCGGCCATTACGAGCCAGATCGAGCAGGCGGGACGGAGACCGTTCCGCGGCTTGGACGATCCCTGCTTCGACGTGGATATCCCGGACGACAGCCGGTCGGGACGGCCGGGACGACAGCCGACCGGGAAGATCAGGCCCAGGGGACGCGCTCACAATCCCATGATGCTGCCGACGATGAGAGCGGCCCCCCACATCTTGATGATCGACGCGACGGCCGACGTCAGCAGCGCCGCGCCGAGGTCGAATTCGTAGACCTTCATGATCGCCAGGAGCACGAGCACGAACTCCCACACTCCGAACGGGATCGTGAGGAGCCAGGCGCTCTCGACCGCAAGGGACGGCCCGACCGCCAGGAGCGCGAGCTGCCCGAGGTTGACGATCGACTGGACGAAGGCGAGGACGACCATCAGGAAGAGGAAGTCGCCCCCCTCGCCGAATACCTTGCTGGCCATGTTGATCGCGAACGCGTTGATCGCGATGGCGATGAGCGAGGCGAGCACGGCGAACATGATGCGGGTCGTCGCCGTGATCGCCCGGACGACCGGCTTCGGCGCCTCGGGCTCCTTCTCGCGCTCGCGCACCCAGACGCCGAAGGAGAACGGCTGCCCCTCCAGCGGGGGGTCCCCCTGGAACGTGAAGGCGTACGTCCCGGCCTCCTTCGGGATGAACGCGGTCCTCGACCAGCCGGTCTTCTCGTCGCGGTCGTACCGGATCGGCTGACCCGCGGGCGGCGGAGGGGCCTTCTTGGGATTCTCATCCCCGAGCTCCCACTCCCGGCCCGCCTGGTGCGCCATCGTGCCGGTGATGTTCACGGCGACCGGGTTCCCGTGGTCGAAAACGCAGATTCGGACCGTCACCGAATCGCCGGCCTGAGGATACTCGGGCGTCATCCGCGCCTCGACGCCCCTGATGTTCGGGAGATTCCTTGCGAATGCCCGCTTCTCGTCCACGCCGGCCGCGAGTCCGCGCTCCGGCTCCGCGGGCTTCGCGCGCGAGGGGCCGAGGTAGCCGGCCGCGGCGACCGTGCTGATCGCCGCGAGGCTGCCGACGTAAAGGAGGACGATCTGGACGAGCACCGCCGGCCGCGCGGCCCATCCCCGGAAGTACTCGAGCACGTAGTGCGGCCGGAAGAACATGCTCAGGACCATGAGCGGGAAGGCCGGGGACTTGTCGAACTCCTTCGCGCCGCGATAGGGCGTCCGGGCCTGCGGCGCCGGCGCGTCCGGCGGCGGGCCTGCGGGCTCGGCCGGCTCCTCGGGCATCAGGTCGATCCGGGGCTCGGGGACCTCGATGACCGCCTGGCAGCCCGGGCACTTGATCTTCTTCCCGGCCGCCTCGTCGCGGACCTTGAGCAGCTTCCCGCACGCGCACTTCACCTGGATGGACATGCGGCCTCCTATGAGACATTCGCCGCGGGCGGACGCTCCAACCCGGGAATCAGCGCCGGCGTCGGCGGCACCCCTTCATCCAGCCTCCCACCGGACCCCGGACCGCCGGATCGAGGTTGACGGCCGACAAGGCGGCAGGCGAGAAGCCGCCTGACCGGTCCCCGGGTTCTCTTTTGCCGCAATGTATGATTATATCCGGCCGCGGACGCGGTGACGGAAATGATGCGGTTCGGCAACTCGGCCCCCCGCGCTGAGCCGCGGATTCCCGGGATCGGAGGTTGGCCTCCGGCCGCCTGGCCCTTGGGTCCCCCCTTCGGCCGGGAGAACGCGTCGCTCTGCCGGACCGCGTCCGCGATGTCGTCGGGCCCCAGGTGCGCGCAGGCCATGGCGGTCCGGATTTCCCGGCGGATTTTGCGGGGCGTTGGCTAATCCGGGCGGGCTTGGCGGCCTAAAATCAGGTAGAATGGCGCCCGTCTCAAGACGGGAGAAGATCATGCCCACAAAATCCTTCCAGCCCCTCGCGCGCCTCATCGGCGCCGGACTGCTCCTCCTCCCCGCCGCGGCCGCCCAGGACGCCCCCGCGGGCGAAGGCCGCCACGGCCCCTTCCGATGGAAGGAGGAGAAGGACGCCTCCTTCGGCCTGGCCTCCTGGCTCCTCCGGTACGAGGACCCGAAGGACCCCCGGCTGAACCTCTCCGCCCGCGTCTGCCCCGAGGCCGGCGCCAACCTCTTCTCCCTGGTCCTCGGCGAGACCGAACTCCTCCACGCCCCCTCCGACCTCAAGGCCCTGCGCGGCGGCGGGACGGGCACCCCCATCCTCTACCCCACCCCCAACCGCGTCCGGAACGGCCGCTTCGCGTTCGAGGGCCGCGAGTTCAAGTTCAGCGACGACGGCAAGACGACCATCCACGGACTCGTCCTCAAGTCCCCCTGGAAAGCCGACGCGCCCCGGCCCGACGGCGACGGCGTGGCGCTCCGGACCTGGATCGACTTCGAGCCCGGCGCGCCCCACCACGACCGCTTTCCCCTCAAGCACCGCCTCGCCGTGGACTACCGCCTCTCGGCGCGCGCCGTCCGCATCGGCTTCACCGTGGAAAACCGCGACGAGAAGAAACTCCCCTTCGGCTTCGCCCTCCACCCGTACTTCCGCGTCCTGGGCCCCCGCGAGCAGACCTTCCTCCGCGTCCCGGCCCGGAGCCGGATGGAGACGACCCCGGACCTCCTGCCCACCGGCACGCTCCAGCCGCTCGAGGGCGCCCCCTTCGACCTCCGCACCCCCCGGCCGCTCTCCGAACTGGCCCTCGACGACGTCTTCTGGGGAGTGAAACCCGAGGAGGCCCCCGGCTACGAGGCGCGCGACGCCGGCGTGCGCGTGGACCTGCCCGCCTCGGAGCACTTCACCCACATGGTCGTCTACACCCCGAAGGGCCGCCCCTTCTTCTGCATGGAGAACCAGACCTGCTCCACGGACGCCCACAACCTCCACGCCCGCGGCCTGGCCCAGGAGGCCCACCTCCTGGCCGTGGAGCCGGGACAGTCGATGTCCGGCTGGGTGGACTTCCGGCCGTCCTGGATCAGGTAGCCGCCGGGTACCGCCACGGCGGGCGGTAGGGCCGGCGCAGGAGGCCGTTGGCCTCGTCGTCCCCCGCGAACTCCTCCTTCGCGCCGTCCCAGCGGAGGCTCCGGCCGAGCCGCCACGAGATCATCCCCAGCAGAGGCAGGACCGACGAGCGGTGCGCCCGCTCGATCCCCGCCGCCGGCGCGCGGCCCGCGTCGACCGCCCCCAGGAAGTCCGCCCAGAGCAGTTTCAGGTTGTGGCCGTCCGGCTCCTGGAGCTGGGCGTCCTCGTGCAGGGCCTTCTGCTTCGGGTTCGAGGGGTAGAACGTCCAGCCGTCCCGCCAGCCGACGTGGAGGGTCCCCTTCGTCCCGTAGAAGTAGGCCCCCACCTGGTGCTTCTCGGCGTTGTTGTCGGCGAACTGGCGGTGCTCCCAGGTGCACGTGAAGGACTCGAACTCGTAGACCGCCACCTGGTGGTCCGGCGCGTCGGTGGTCTGCTCCTTCTCGTCGAGGACCGGCTTCCCGCGGACGGGGCGGCCGCCGGCCGAGAAGACGCGCCGCGGCCACGGCTCCTCCGTCCACGCGAGCACCTGGTCGAGCCAGTGGACCCCCCAGTCGCCGAGCTGGCCGTTGCCGTAGTCGAGGAACTGCCGCCAGCCGCCCGGGTGGATCCGCCGGTTGAACGGGCGCCGCGGCGCCGGCCCGCACCAGAAGTCCCAGTCCAGCCCCTCGGGCGGCGGGGCGTTCGGCGCCGGCTTCTCCGGCCCGCCGCCGTAGTGCGCGAAGAGCCGCACCATCCCCACCGTCCCCGCGCCGCCGTCCTTGAGGAACTTGAGCGCGCCCACGTGGTGCGGGCCGATCCGCCGGTGCAGTCCCACCTGCACCACGCGCCCGGCCTCCCGCGCCGCCTTCGCCATCGCGCGGCTCTCCAGGACGGTGTGGCCGGTCGGCTTCTCCACGAAGACGTGCGCCCCCGCCTTGAGCGCCGCGATGGCCGTGAGCGCGTGCCAGTGGTCCGGCGTGGCGACGATGACGCCCTCCGGCTTCTCCTTGTCGAGCATCTCGCGGTAGTCGGCGTAGCCCTTCGGCGCCTCCCCCGCAAGGTCCTTCACCTGCTCCGCGGCGGTCTCGAGGACGTGCGCGTCCACGTCGCAGAGCGCCGCGACCTTCGAGCGCCCCGCCGCCATCGCCTCCCTGAGGATGTTCTTCCCCCACCAGCCCGGGCCGATGACGGCCGTGCGGAACTTGCGGTCCTGGCGGACGGCGGGGACGAAGGGCGCGGCGGCCGCCGCGGCCAGGAACCGGCGCCGGCTCAAGTCCATGGGCTTCCCCCTCAGGGTTTCCGCACGTCCAGGCACACGACCTCCCCCGCCGCGTTGCGGCAGGCGATCCGGCCGTTCGAGAGCACCGGGACGGTCCAGCACTTGCCCCCGAGCACCTTCGCGCGCGCCGTGGGCTTGAACCCCTCCGGCGAGGCGGGGGCGACCGACAGCTCCCCCTGGTCGCTCATCACGATCAGCTTCCCGTCGGCGGCCGCGACCGCGCCCGTCCCCACGCCCGCCTGCGACCACTTCTCCGCGCCGGTCGCCAGCTCCACGCACTTGAGCGTCGCCTTCTGTCCCGCGTCGCCGTCGATCCCGTAGAGGTGGCCGCCGAGGAGCACGGAAGGGTTCATCTGGTTCCGCAGGACCTTGTTCTGCCACCCCGCCTCCGGCTCGCCCGGGCCGAGCTTGAACAGCCCCGCGCCCTTGCCGTAGCCGCTGGAGAGGAAGACGAGGTTGCCGTCCACCACGGGATCGGCGGCGTTGACGCCGTACTGCGTGACCCACCGGACGCGCCAGGCTTCCTTGCCCGTGCGGAGGTCGGCCGCGAGGTACGCCTTGCCGGTGCTCAGGAGCACGAGGTCGCCGAGGGGCAGGGGGGTCGAGTAGCCGGACTCCTTCGCCGCGGACTTCCAGACGACGCGGCCCGAGGACTTCTCCAGCGCCACGCCGCCCTCGCCGGCGTTCAGCACGAGCAGGTCCCCGTGGACGAGCGGCGAGCCGCTGAATCCCCAGCCGGGGACGGGGACGCCGGTCTCCTTCGCGGCGTTCATCGACCAGGCGACCTTGCCGTCCGCCGCCCCGAGGCAGAAGAGGTCGCCCCACCGCCCCAGCACATAGACGCGGTCGCCGTCCACGGTGGGGGTGCCGGTGGTGCCCCCCTCGAAGTACTTGTCGCCGAGGTCGGACGGCCAGGAGTGGGACCAGACCGGGCGGCCCGTCGCGGCGTCGAGGCAGAAGACGGTGTCCTTGCCGTCCGCGTGGCCCATCGTGTAGGCGCGGCCGCCGGCGACGGCGAACGAGGAGAAGCCGACGCCGACCTCGGCCTTCCAGGCGACCTTCGGGCCCTCCGCCGGCCAGCGGTCCAGCCAGCCGGTCTCCGTGGAGATGCCGTCCCTCCGCGGCCCGCGCCAGTGGGGCCAGTCGTCCGCGGAGGCGGGAAGGGCGGCGGCCATGGCGGCCGCGAGGACGGCGAGTCGCAGGATCATGGTCGTCTCCTGGTATTCGTACGGTCCGGCCGGCGTTTTGACCATTAAAAAGTCGTATGCCAGGGGCGTTCATTGGGTAGACTTAGGGCGATGAGGTGAAAGGCTGCCGATGACGCCCTTTCGTTACAAGGCGAAGATCCTTCCGGATGGCCACCTGCCGGTGCCTGAAGATTTTCACGGCCGGGCGGGGGAAGAGGTCGATGTCACGCTCTTGCCTGCCGAAGAGGTCGACGGGGCCGCGGAAGCATGCAAGCGCGCCGAGCATCTCCTCAAGAAGTGGGCGGGCGTTGGCCGCGGCAGCGGATCCGGAGTCGCCGAGCGCCACGACGATCGCCTCTACGAACGGTAGTCCATGCGTTCCCTTTACGTGGACACGGGCGTCTGGCTTGCGCTGCTGGATGCGGCCGATCCCCTGCATGCCAGGGCGATGTCGATCATCGAGGGGCACAGGACCTATCCCTTTCTCTCAAGCGATCAGGTGCTGTCGTAATCGGTGACGCTCCTCCGCCGGGAACTCGGTCCGGAGGTGGCGGCCGGTTTCGGTCGTGATTTCCTGGAAGGCAGGATTGGCCAGATGGTCCCTGTGGAGAAGGGGGATTGGCTTGAGGGGCTCAAGATCATCGAGCAATACAAGGATCAGAAGGTGAGCGCCGCGGATGCCACGTCCGTTGCCCTCATCCGGCGGCTCGACATCGAGAAGGCGGCGTCCTTCGACAGGCATTTCAAGAGCATCCTCGCGGAGAGGGAAGTGGTGGGCCCGGCCTGATCGGGGTCCGCCGCTGGGGCCGAGAGAAGAGGAGCAAGGAAGTGGTCCTCGCGCTATATGGCTGCTCAACATTGTCGGCATACGTAAGGCTGAGATAACGTCAAGAGTCGGTGAGGGAAAGAGAGGATGAGGCCGATCCAACCTTATTCTCCCGGCCCCTCACGATTGCGTTCATGAATGCTTGCTCGATGTGTGTTCCGAGGATGTGCGCCAATGAGAATGACCTATGACAGAACGGCTGACGCCGCATACGTGTATCTGGTGCCTCATGTCGAGCCGGGTGGAGTTGCCAGAACGTATTGTTGCGATCCGTCGGAGGCCGGCCA
The DNA here is from genome assembly GCA_964395295.1 of uncultured Planctomycetales bacterium. GTDB lineage: Bacteria > Planctomycetota > MHYJ01 > MHYJ01 > JACPRB01 > CAYNDR01. The sequence goes on along the minus strand of CAYNDR010000060.1, from coordinate 9,418 downwards.
AGTCAGCCTGGATTATAATTCCGAAGGGCAGCTTGTGGGCATCGAGATCCTTAACGCTCGCAAGCTGATTCCTCAAGAAGTGCTCAAGGGAGCCGACGAAATTGACTAAGGGGGATTCATGCCCCCGGGGGGGGGGATAGAGTGCGGGAGAGGATGATCGCTTGAACGCCCCGGAGACCGCCCCCGCCGCCGCGCCGGAGGCCCCCAGGCCCGCCCGCCTGGCGTCGCTGGACGCCTACCGCGGATTCGTGATGCTCCTCATGGCCTCCGCCGGGTTCGGCCTGGCGGAGGTCGCCAAGAACTTCAAGCAGAGCGGCTTCTGGACGTTCGTGGGATACCACACCTCGCACGCGGAGTGGGCGGGCTGTGCCTTCTGGGACCTCATCCAGCCCTCCTTCATGTTCATGGTCGGCGTGGCGATGCCCTTCTCGTACGCCGCCCGGAAGGCGCGCCGGGAGTCCCCGGCGCGGCAGGCGGGGCACGCGGCGTATCGCGCGGCGGTCCTGATCCTCCTGGGCATCCTGCTCGTCTCCAACTGGAAGAAGCAGACCGAATTCTCCTTCTTCACCGTGCTCCAGCAGATCGGCCTCGCCTATTTCCCCGTCTTCCTCCTGCTGGGGCGGGGTCCGAGGGTCCACGCCCTCGCGGCCGGGGCCGTCCTGGCCGGCTATTGGCTCCTCTTCGCGCTCCACCCGCTCCCCGGGCCCGGCTTCGACTGGAAGGCGGCGGAGGTCCCCGACGCGTGGCCGAGGATGACGGGCTTCTTCGCGCACTGGGAGAAGAACGCGAACGCCGCCGCGGCCTTCGACCGGTGGTTCCTGAACCTCTTCCCCCGCCCCGAGCCCTTCGCCTGCCAGGGCGGCGGGTACACGACGCTGAACTTCGTCCCTTCCATCGCCACCCTGCTGTTCGGGGTGATGGCGGGGGAGATCCTCCTCGGCCCGCGGACGCCGATGGAGAAGTTCTGCAGGCTCGCCGCGGCGGGCGCGGCCGGCCTCGTCGCCGGGCAGGTCCTCGGCTGGACGCTCTGCCCCGTCGTGAAGCGGATCTGGTCGCCGTCCTGGGCGGTCTACAGCGCGGGGTGGGCCTTCCTCATGCTGGCGGGCTTCTACTGGCTCATCGACATCCGCGGCCTGCGGAGGTGGGCGTTCCCGTTCGTCGTGGTGGGGATGAACTCCATCGCCATGTACGTCATGGCCCAGCTGATCAAGGGCTGGGTCCGCGACACGCTGAAGATCCACCTCGGCGCGTCGGCCTTCGCCGGGACGTTCGGCCCGGTCGTCTCCTCGGCGGCGATCCTCCTGGTCCTCTGGCTGATCTGCCTGTGGATGTACCGCCGCAAGGTCTTCCTGCGGATCTGACCCCCGACCCCGCCGATTTCCCCTTGACATCTCTTCGGGGGTTTGCTATTATGCGTTACATGATCGACATAGTGATAATAAAAAACAGCCCAAAGGGAGTTCAATTACCCGTCTCTGAATGGGCCGATCTGGGGGGCGCGCGATGATGATCTCCTCAAGGACCCGCTACGCCCTGGCCACTCTGCGGGCCATGGCCATGGACCAGGATATCGGGACCCGGAAGGTGCATGAGATCGCCCGACAGCAACGGATCCCCCTGCGGTTCCTTGAACAGGTCCTGCTGGGCCTGAAGGCGGGCGGGATCATGCGGAGCCGGCGCGGCAAGCGGGGGGGATACCTCCTGGCCAAGCCCGCCTCCGAGATCACCCTCCTGGAAGTCCTGCGCGCCACGGGCGACGCCGTCCTCCCGGAGGAGGGCCCTTCGCGGACGGCCCCGGGCCGGACGGGCGAGGCCGGCGCGGCCTTCGAAGAAGTGTGGGATGAGGTGGAGCGATGCATCGCCGACCGGCTCGACCGCACCACGATCCAGGACATCTGCCGGCGGGAGAGGGAGCTGAGGGGAAAGGCGACGCCCGAGTACGCGATCTGACGAGGGATGCGGCATGACCGAACCGACCGTGAAGCAGGCGAAGGCGCCCGAGGGCGGCAAACCCGCCGCCGAGGTGGTGGAATGGGCGCTCCGGGAGTTCCATCCCCACATCGCCCTGGCGTGCAGTTTCAGCGTGGAGGACGTCGTCCTGGTCCACATGATGCTCGCCGTGCGGCCCGACGCGCGGATCTTCAGCCTCGACACCGGCCGGCTCAACCCGGAGACCTACGAGTGCGCGGAGGCCGTCCGGCGCAAGCTCAAGGCGAACATCGAATGGCTGTTCCCCGACCGCGCGGCCGTGGAGAAGCTGGAGCGCGAGAAGGGGGTCATGTCCTTCAGGGACGGCCTCGACCAGCGCCACGAGTGCTGCCGGATCCGCAAGGTCGAGCCGCTGGGGAGGGGCCTCGCCGGACTGCGGGCGTGGATCACCGGCCTCCGCCGCGAACAGGCCGTCACCCGGGCCGACGCCGCCCAGGTCGAGCGCGACGCCGGCCACGGCGGGATCGCGAAGATCAACCCGCTCGTGGACTGGACCTCCGAGGAGGTCTGGGGCTACGTGCGCGCGCACGGCCTCCCCTACAACAGACTGCACGACGGGGGATACCCCTCCATCGGCTGTGCCCCCTGCACCCGCGCCCTCCAGCACGGCGAGCACCCCAGGGCGGGACGGTGGTGGCGGGAGAACCCCGAGCACAAGGAATGCGGGCTCCACGAGCGCGAGTGGCGCATCTGAGCGGCGGGAATCCGAGGAAACTCCGGCGGGAGGAGCCATGAAAATCGTCGCCAACGGGAACGAGACGGAGGTGCGCGACGGCATCACCGTGTCGCAGCTGCTGGTCGAGCAGAAGGTCAAGATGCCGGACATGGTCTCGGTGGAGGTCAACGGCGACATCCTGGAGCGCCGCGCCTTCGACGAGAAGGTCCTCAAGGGCGGCGACAAGGTGGAGTTCCTGTACTTCATGGGAGGCGGCGCGGGGCCGGCGCTCCCGGAGGAGGGGCGCGCATGAGCCTGACCGAACAACAAGTCGAGCGATACTCCCGCAACATCATCCTCCAGGAGGTCGGCGGCCGCGGGCAGGAGCGCCTCCTGCGGAGCCGGGTCCTGATCGTCGGCGCGGGCGGGCTGGGCTGTCCGGCCGGCCTCTACCTCGCCGCCTGCGGGGTGGGCACCATCGGCATCGTGGATGCGGACGCCGTGGACCTCACCAACCTCCAGCGGCAGGTCGCCCATTCCACCGCGGACGTCGGCCGCCCCAAGGTGGAGTCCATGGCGGAGAAGCTGGCGGCCCTCAACCCCGACGTGAAGGTGGAGGCGCGCCAGGCCCGCCTCACGGCGGCCAACGCCGCCTCCCTGCTGGCCGGGTACGACTTCGTCATCGACGGGACGGACAACTTCCCCTCCAAGTTCCTCGTCGCGGACGCGTGCCATTTCGCCGGGATCCCCTACTCCCACGCGGGCATCCTGAGGTTCCAGGGGCAGACCCTCACCGTGATCCCCGGCAAGACGGCGTGCTACCGGTGCCTCTTCCAGGCCCCCCCGCCCCCCGGCGCCGTCCCCTCCTGCGCGCAGGCCGGCGTCCTGGGCGCCATGGCCGGCGTCATCGGGACGCTCCAGGCCGCGGAGGCCATCAAGTCCGTCCTCGGCATCGGCGCCCTGCTGACCGACCGCCTGCTGGTGTACGACGCGCTGAAGTCGGGCTTCCGAGCCGTCCCCGTCCGCCGCAACCCGCGGTGCCCGCTGTGCGGGCCGAACCCGTCGATCACGGAACTGCGGGACGAGGAGCCGGCGGCCGCCTGCGCCCTGAAGGCGGGGATCGGGGCGGGCCGATGACGATCTCGATCCCGGAGGCGATCCTCGACGATCTGGCCCGCGCGGCGCGGGCCGCGGCGCCCGCGGAGGCCTGCGGCCTGCTGGCCGGGAGCGGCTCGCGCGTGGCCCGCTTCTACCCGCTGGCCAACGCGGACGGCTCCGCCGAGCACTTCAGCATGCGGCCGGAGGAGCAGTTCGCGGCGGTCCGGGACATGCGGAAGAACGGGTGGGCCATGCTGGCCGTCTGGCACAGCCATCCCGCCTCTCCCCCCCGCATGTCGCGGGAGGACCTCCGCCTGGCCTTCACGCCGGGCGTCCTCTACGCGATCACCTCCCTGGCGGACGCCGCCGGGCCGGAGACCCGCGCCTTCCGGGTGGACGGCGGCGAGCCGCGCCCGGTCGAGGTGCTCGTCGAGCCCGAGGCCGGCCCCTGCCGCCTGCCGGAAAGCTTCGCGGGGGACATCGACGCCCACGAGCAGGATGTCCGGCGCTTCCTCTCCGGCGAGATGCCGCCGGCCGTCTTCCGGGCCAAGCGCGTCCCGCGCGGGATCTACGAGCAGAGGCAGGACGGCACCTACATGGTCCGCGTGAGGGTCCCCGGCGGCGCGCTCGGGGCCGCCCAGGCGCGCGCGCTGGCGGAGATCGCCCTGGCCCACGGGAACGGCCTGCTCCACGTCACCACCCGCCAGGACGTGCAGATCCACGACGTCCCGATCGCCGACACGCCCGCGGTCTTCCGCCGCCTCCTGGAGGCCGGCCTTTCCAGCAGGGGCGGCGGCGGCAACACCGTGCGGAACGTCACCGCCTGCCCGCTGGCCGGGATCTGCCCCCACGAGCGGTTCGACGTCTCCCCCTTCGCCCGCGCCGTGACGGAGTACCTGCTCCCGCTGGCCGGCAGCTACAACCTGCCCCGGAAGTACAAGATCGCCTTCAGCGGCTGTCCCGCGGACTGCGCCCAGGCGCGCTTCAACGACCTCGGGTTCGTCGCCGCGGCGGGGGGGCCGGGATTCGCGGCGTACGCCGGCGGCGGGATGGGCGCGTATTCGCGGCTGGCCGACCTGATGGAGGAGCGCCTGCCCGCCGCGGAGGTCGTCCGGGCGGCGGAGGCCGTCCGCCGCCTCTTCGACAGGCTGGGGAACCGGCGCGACAAGCGCCAGGCGCGGCTGAGGTTCGTCCTGGACCGGATGGGCCCTCAGGCCTTCCGCGAGGCGTTCCGCCGGGAGATGGACGCGGCGCTCCGCGGCGGCGTCCCGGAGTGCGCCGCGCGGGCGGCCGCGGGGACGCCCCCGGCGGCCCCCGCGTCGTTCGAGGCGTGCTGGCGGACCGGCACCGGCGGGCTCCGCATGGCGCGCCAGAGGCAGGAGGGATTCGCGGCGGTCCGCCTGCCGCTCCCGTTGGGCTTCGCGCCGGCGGGCGATTTCATCAAGATCGCCGGGATCGCCGAGAAGTTCAGCCCGGGGAAGGGTCTCAGGACCACCCAGCGGCAGGACCTCATCCTGCACTTCGTGAGGGAGGAGCGGCTGGGGGAGCTGGCGGAATCGCTCCGGTCGCTGGAGACGGACGTGGTGTCCTTCTCGCCGCTGGAGCGCTTCGTCTCCTGCGCGGGCGCCTCCACCTGCCGGCTGGGGCTGTGCCTGTCGCGGAACGCGGCGAGGGCGTGCGCCGGGGCGCTGGGCGCGGCGGGGATCGGCCGCGAGGTCCTGGGGCGGATGGACGTCCACGTCAGCGGATGCCCGGACGCCTGCGGCCTGCACCCGGCCGGCCCGATCGGGCTCTCGGGGGCGGCGCTCCGGGTGGACGGGCGCCTGGTCCCCGCCTACCGCGTCCTTCTGGGCGGCCGCCGGGGCGAGGCGGGGGCGCGGCTGGCGGAAGGGGCGGAGACGGTCCCGGCGCGGGCCCTGCCCGGCCTGCTGGCGGACCTGGCCGCGGACTTCCGCGGCGGCAGGACCGGGGAGGAGGACTTCAACGCCTACTTCGACCGGAAGGGGATGAGCCACTTCCTCGGGCTGATCCGCCGGCACCGGCGCGTGCCTTCTCGAGAGGAGGATCCGTCCTACTACCGGGACTGGGGCGCGGAGGAGGACTTCTCCCTCGCCGGCCGGGGGGCGGGGGAGTGCGGCGCCGGCGTCTTCGACGTGATCGTCGACGACATCGCCGCGGCCAGGAAGGCCCTCTCCGCGGGGGGCGGATTCGAGGCGCTCCTGCCCGCCGCGCGCGCCCTGCTGATCACCCGCGGGGTGGATTCCCGGGACCCCGCGGAGGTCCTCAAGGCCTTCGAGCGGCACTTCCTGGAGACCGGCCTGGTCGGGGCGGAGTTCGCCGGCCTGGTCTCCCGCGCCCGCGGATTCCTGGAGGGGCGGCAGGACGCGCTGGACGGGCAGGGGGAGGAGGTCCGCCGCCTGCTGGAGCGCGTGGAACTGCTGTACTCGACCCTGGACGCCTCGCTGAGCTTCCACCCGCCGGAGGCGGCCGGCCGGGCGGGGCCCGCCCGCCCGGCGGCGGAGGGCGGCGGGACGGCCGAGCTGGACCTCCGCGGCGTGGCGTGCCCGATGAACTTCGTCAAGGCGAAGCTCAAGCTGGAGACGATGGAGGGCGGCGCCGTCCTCGGCCTGTTCCTGGACGAGGGGGAGCCCGTGGAGAACGTCCCGGCCAGCTTCCGCGGCGAGGGACAGGAAGTCCTGGACATGCAGAAGGTGGACGGCGGCCATTGGCGTGTTATGATTCGAAGGAAGTCGTAGCCGGGAGGCGGCATGAAGGTCTGGGCGGACAACTCGTTCTCGATCGGGAACACGCCGCTGGTGCGCCTGCGCAGGGTGGCGGGGGACAAGGCGCTGGTGTTGGGCAAGGTGGAGGGGCGCAATCCCGCGTACTCGGTGAAGTGCCGGATCGGCGCGTCGATGGTCTGGGACGCCGCGCGGCGCGGCGTCCTCAAGCCCGGCGTGGAGATCGTCGAACCGACGAGCGGGAACACCGGCATCGCGCTGGCCTTCGTGGGCGCGGCGCGCGGCTACAAGGTGACGCTCACGATGCCCGAGACGATGAGCATGGAGCGGCGCAAGGTCCTCAAGGCCCTGGGCGCCTCCCTGGTGCTCACGGAGGGGGCGCGGGGCATGGCCGGCGCGATCGAGAAGGCCGAGGAGATGGCCCGGGGGAACCCGGGGCGCTTCTTCATGCCCCAGCAGTTCAGGAACCCGGCCAATCCCTCGATCCACGAGCAGACCACGGGGCCGGAGATCTGGGACGCCACGGAGGGGAAGGTCGACGTGCTGGTCTCGGGGGTCGGGACCGGGGGGACCATCACCGGCGTCTCCCGGTACTTCAAGAAGACGCGCGGCCGGCCGATCCTCTCGGTGGCCGTGGAGCCGGAGGCCAGCCCCGTGATCTCGCAGAAGCTCGCCGGGCAGGACCTGAAGCCCGGGCCGCACATGATCCAGGGCATCGGGGCGGGCTTCATCCCCGAGGTGCTGGACCTCTCGCTGGTGGACCGGGTGGAGAAGGCGGGCAACGAGGAGGCCCTGGACTTCGCCCGGAGGCTCGCCTCCGAGGAGGGGATCCTGTCCGGGATCTCCGGCGGCGCCGCCGCGGCCGTGGCGGCCCGGCTGGCCAAAAGGCCGGAGTTCGAGGGGAAGACGTTCGTGGCGGTCCTTCCGGATTCGGGGGAGCGATACCTGTCCACCGCCCTCTTCGAGGGGTGACCTCCATGTTCGAGACGGCCGAGCTGGGCCGCAAGGTCGGCAAGGAGGAATACGAAAAGGAGGCGCCCCGCCTGCGCGTGGCCCTCCTCCACGCCCAGGAGAAGCTCAAGGCCGCGAAGTTCCCCGTCCTCATCCTCGTCAACGGCGCCGACGGCGCCGGCAAGGGCGAGATCGTCAACCTCCTGCACGAGTGGATGGACCCGCGGTTCCTGCTCACCTGCGCCTTCGCCGAGCCCTCCGAGGAGGAGGCCCAGCGCCCCGAGGCCTGGCGCTTCTGGCGCGCGCTCCCCCCCAAAGGGCGCATCGGCATCTTCTTCGGCTCGTGGTACACCCGCCCCATCCTCCAGCGCGCCTACGGAGAGACCAGGCGCCGCGCCCTGGAGGAGGACCTCCGGCGCATCCGCGCCCTCGAGAAAGCCCTTGCCGACGACGGAACCCTCCTCGTCAAGTTCTGGTTCCACGTCCGCAAGAAGGACCAGAAGAAGCGCCTCGAGGAGCTGGAGGCCGACCCGGCCACGCGCTGGCGCGTCACCAAGCTCGACTGGAAGCACCACAAGCTCTACGACCGCTTCCGCGGGATCTGCGAGGACGTCGTCCGCGAGACGAGCACCGGCGAGGCCCCCTGGCACGTGGTGGAGGGGCGGGACCGGCGGTACCAGGGCCTGGCCGTGGGGAAGATCCTCCTGGACCTCCTCGAAAAGCGGCTGGCCGCCCCCGCCGCCCCGGCCCCCGCGCCCGCGAAGGAGGCCCCCGCCCCCCGCGGCCCGCTCGGGAAGAGGACCGTCTCGGTCCTCGACCGGCTCGACCTCTCCCTCAAGGCCGCGGAGAAGAAGTACGACGAGGATCTCCTCCGCCTGCAGGGGCGCCTGAACCGCCTCGTCCGCGAGGCCAAGGGGGAGGGCCGCTGCGCGATCCTCGCCTTCGAGGGCTGGGACGACGCGGGCAAGGGGGGCGTCATCCGCCGCGTGGCCGGCGCGCTCGACGCGCGCGACTACCGCGTCGTCTCGATCGCCGCCCCCTCCGAGGAGGAGCGCGCGCACCACTACCTCTGGCGCTTCTGGCGCCACCTCCCCGGCGGCGGCCGGGTCCTCGTCTTCGACCGCACCTGGTACGGGCGGGTCCTGGTGGAGCGCGTGGAGGGCTTCGCCCGGCCCCACGAGTGGCGCCGCGCCTACGCGGAGATCAACGACTTCGAGGAGCAGATCGCGGCCCACGGCTACGTCTTCCTCAAGTTCTTCCTCCACGTCAGCCCCGCCGAACAGCTCCGGCGGTTCAAGGAGCGCGAGGGGACCCCCTGGAAGCGCTTCAAGATCACCGAGGAGGACTACCGCAACCGCGCCAAGTGGGACGCCTACGAGGCCGCGATCAACGAGATGGTCGAGCGCACGAGCACGGAGACGGCCCCGTGGACGCTCGTGGAGTCGAACGACAAGCGCCACGCGCGCCTGAAGGTGCTCCGGACGTTCTGCGGCCGGCTCGAGGAGGAGCTCTAGCCCATGGCGAGGCCCAGCCGGACGCGGTGCATCGGGATCCTGACCTCGGGCGGGGACTGCCCGGGGCTCAACGCCGCCATCCGGGCGATCACGCGCGCGGCGATCCTGGAGTACGGGATCAAGGTCATCGGCTTCCTCGACGGCTTCCGGGGCCTCGTGGAGAACCGCACCGTCCCGCTCGAGGATTCCTCCGTGAGCGGCGTCCTCACGCGCGGCGGCACCATCCTCCGCACCAGCCGCGACAAGCCCCACAAGATGCACATGGGCGGCAAGGTCATGGACATGACGGGCGTGGCCGTCCAGAACGCCCGGCGCCTCGAGGTCGACCGCCTCGTCTGCCTGGGCGGCGGCGGCACGCAGAAGAACGCCCTCCAGCTCGCCAAGGCCGGCCTCAACGTCCTGACCCTGCCGAAGACCATCGACAACGACATCGGCGGCACCGACGTCTCGTTCGGCTTCGACACCGGCAT
>CAYNDR010000059.1:13433-22674 GCA_964395295.1 uncultured Planctomycetales bacterium | reverse complement strand
TTCGGGGGCGGGCATCCGCGCGCTTCATGAGGGATTCTCTCCATCCCCTCCGTGAACTCCGTGCACTCCGTGTTTAATTCTTCTCCGTTGCCTTTGTGGTCTCCGGGCCGGCCTTGACTCGCCCTACCCTATCGAGTAGTATTCCTCCCCCTATGCCGGTCAAGGTCACGTTCCCGGACGGCTCGGCCGCGGAATTCCCGGACGGATCGACCCCGCTCGCGGTGGCGGAGAAGGTCTCGAAGGGCCTGGCCCGGGCCGCCGTCGCCGCCAAGGTCGACGGCCGCGGGTGGGACCTCCGGCGCCCCCTCCCCGGGGACTGCCGGGTGGAGATCGTCAAGGAGGACCAGCCCGAGGGGATCGAGGTCATCCGCCACTCCGCCGCGCACGTCATGGCCGGCGCGGTGCGGCGCCTCTACGGGCCGGGAGTCAAGTTCGGATACGGGCCCCCCGTGGAGGACGGCTTCTACTACGACATGGAGTTCCCGGACGGCGTCAAGGTCTCCGAGGAGGACCTCCCGAAGATCGAGGCCGAGTGCCGCCGGATCATCGAGGCGGACCTCCCCTTCGAGAGGAGCGACGTCCCCAGGGACGAGGCCCTCCGCCGGATGCGGGACCTCGGCCAGCCCTACAAGGTCGAGACGCTCGAGAAGGACATCCAGGACCCCACCGCCTCCCTCTACGTGGACGGCGACTTCACGGACCTCTGCGGCGGCCCGCACGTGCCCTCCACCGGGCGCGTCCGCGCCCTCAAGCTCACCAAGGTCACGGGGGCCTACTGGAAGGGCGACCAGAAGAACCGGATGCTGACCCGCCTCTACGGGACGGCGTGGCACTCCCAGAAGGCCCTCGACGAGCACCTGAAGCGCCTGGAGGAGGCGAAGAAGCGGGACCACCGGCGGCTGGGGCAGGACCTGGAGCTCTTCATGTTCCACGAGTGGAGCCCCGGGGCCGTCTTCTTCCTCCCCAAGGGGGCGGTGGTCTACAACGAGCTCCTGGCCTTCATGCGGGAGGAGTACCGGAAGCGCGGCTTCCTGGAGGTCGTGACCCCCCAGCTCTTCAACAAGGCCCTCTGGGAGCTCTCCGGCCACTGGGAGCACTACCGGGAGAACATGTTCCTCCTCACGGTCGACGAGGAGGAGTTCTCCCTGAAGCCGATGAACTGCCCCAGCCACGTCCTCATGTTCAACCACCGGCGGCGGAGCTACCGCGAACTGCCGATGCGGATCGCGGACTTCTGCCCGCTCCACCGGAACGAGGTGAAGGGCGTCCTGGCGGGCATGACGCGCGTCCGCAAGTTCGAGCAGGACGACGCCCACATCTTCTGCACCGAGGACCAGATCGAGCAGGAGATCGGCCGCGAGATCGACTTCGTGAACCACGTCTACCGCGACGTCTTCCGGATGCCCTTCGGGGCCAAGCTCTCCACGCGGCCGCCCCAGTTCATGGGGGAGGTGGAGGCCTGGGACCGCGCCGAGGCCGCGCTCGAGAAGGCGCTCAAGGCCAACGGCGTCGCCTTCGAGATCAACAAGGGGGATGGCGCCTTCTATGGGCCCAAGATCGACTTCGACATGAAGGACGCGATCGGGCGCCCCTGGCAGCTCCCGACCATCCAGCTCGATTTCCAGCTTCCCCGGAGGATGGGCGCGGAGTACGAGGGGGCGGACGGGAAGCGGCACGTCCCGGTCATGGTCCACCGCGCGATCCTCGGATCGATGGAGCGCTTCATCGGGGTCCTGACCGAGCACTACGCGGGGGACTTCCCGCTGTGGCTTGCGCCGGTCCAGGCGGCCGTGATCCCGGTGACCGAGAAGGAGGCCGGCTACGCGCAGGAGGTCCACGCGAAGCTCCTGGAGGCCGGGCTCCGGAGCGAAATTGATTTGTCCGCGGAGCGCATCTCATATAAGATTAGGGCCCGCGAGCTCCAGAAAGTGCCCTACATGGCCGTGGTGGGGGCGCGGGAGTCGGGCGCCGGCACCGTGGCCGTCCGCGAGCGGAAGAAGGGGGACCTGGGGCCTGTGAAGGTGGACGATTTCATTGCTCGATTGAGGAGGGACGTGGTTGCCAAGAGTGCCCTTTAGACGCGAGCCGCCCCCGCGGGACGAGCACCGGATCAACGACAGGATCCGCGTCCCGCGCGTCAAGCTGGTGGATGAGAACGGGGGCATGCTCGGGGACATGCCCACCGACCAGGCCCGCCAGCTTGCCCGCGAGCGGGGATACGACCTGGTGGAAGTGGCGGCCGAGGCGCGGCCGCCCGTCTGCAAGCTCCTGGACTACGGGAAATACAAGTACGAGCAGAAGAAGAAACAGCACAAGTCCAAGGCGAAACAGCACGTCCAGAAGGTCAAGGAGGTGCGCCTCCGGCCCCTCACGGACGAGCACGACCTGGCGACGAAGGTCAGGAAGGCCCGGGAGATCCTGGAGGGCGGCGACAAGATCCTGATCACGATCTTCTTCCGGGGCCGCGAGATGGCGCACAAGGACATCGGCAAGGCGAAGATGGAACGGATCCGGCAGAGCCTGGACGACGTCGGGAAGGTGGAGCACAACGTGTCGATGCAGGGGCCGCGGATGCAGATGACGCTTCTGCCGAAGCCCGGCGTCAAGCCGAAGCCAAAGGCGGCGGCCACCGCGCCCGCGCCCGGCGCGGCCCCCTCGGCGGCCCCGGTACCGCCCGCGCCCGCGCCCGCGGAGGCGGCGCCTCCCGCGGCGGCCGCCCCGGCCGCCGCCCCGGCGCCTCAAGGAGGAACGAATGCCCAAGCTTAAGACCAACAAGGGCGCGCGCAAGCGCTTCAAGATCACGGCCACCGGGAAGGTCCTGTTCCGCCCGGCGGGCAAGCGGCACATCATGTCGGGGAAGACCTCGAAGCGCCGGCGCCAGATGCGGCGCTGGAGGCAGTTCGAGGGCAAGCACGACGCCGCCGACATCAAGAAGATGATCGGCAGATGACGGCCTGAACCGAGGCCCGGGGAGAAAAAAATGCCACGCCAGAGCAGCGGCCCGTACCGGAAGCGCCGCGTCAAGAAGATCCTCAAGCGCGCCCGCGGATTCCGCGCCGGGCGGTCGAAACTGCACCGCACCGCCATGGAAGCCGTCATGCGCGCCGGGCGCTACGGCTACTTCGGGCGCAAGATCAAGAAGCGCGATTACCGCGGGATGTGGATCATCCGCATCAACGCGGCCTGCGACCAGCGCGGAATCGCGTACAGCCGATTTATCAACGGGCTCCGCAAGGCCAACGTGGATCTCAACCGCAAGGCCCTGGCGGAGCTGGCGCTCTCGGAGCCCAAGGCCTTCGACGAGCTGGTGGAGCAGGCGAAGAAGGCGCTGGCGTAGGCGGCCGCCGATCCAGGGGAGATCCGAGGCCATGGAGCGATCCATGGCCTTTTTCCTAGAGCCATGGACCTCGACGCGAAGATCGCGGAAGTGAAGGCGGCGTTCGAGAAGGACGCCGCGGCCCTGTCCCGGGACCAGCTCCGGGCCCGCTACGTGGGGCGCGAGGGGAAGGTCCGGGACCTCTTCGGCCTCCTGAAATCCCTGCCGCCCGACTTGAAAGGCCCGGCCGGGCAGAAGCTCAACGCCTTCAAGGCGGAGCTGGAAAGGCGGGTGGAGGAGAGGCGGGCGGCCCCCGCGGCGGACGCCGGCGGGGAGGCCGTCGACCTCACCCTGCCGGGGCGCGCCCCGGAGCTGGGCCGGCGCCACCCGATCTACCGCACCTGGGACGAGATCGTCCGCGTCTTCACGAAGCTCGGGTTCGACGTCGTCTACGGCCCCGAGATCGAGACCGAGGCGAACAACTTCGAGGCGCTCAACATCCCCCTGGAGCATCCCTCGCGCGACGCGTTCGACACGTTCTACGTCGAGCGCCCGTACCTCCTGCGCTCCCACACGTCGCCCGTCCAGATCCGGACCATGAAGGAGCGCAAACCCCCCATCCGCGTCATCGCCCCGGGGAAGGTCTTCCGGCCCGACAAGCCCGACGCCAGCCACTCGCCGCAGTTCCACCAGGTCGAGGGCCTCATGGTCGGGCCGGGCGTCGCCTTCGCCCAGCTCAAGGGCGTGCTCGACCTCTTCGTCAAGGCCATGTGGGGGCCGGAGACGCGCACCCGCTTCCGCCCCAGCTTCTTCCCGTTCACGGAGCCCAGCGCCGAGGTGGACGTCTCCTGCTTCATCTGCGGCGAGAAGGGATGCTCCGCCTGCAAGCAGTCGGGCTGGATGGAGATCCTCGGCAGCGGCATGGTCCATCCGAAGGTCCTGGAGAACTGCGGGATCGACCCCGAGGCCAACACCGGGTTCGCCTTCGGCATGGGCGTCGAGCGGATCTGCATGCTCAAGCACGGGATCCCGGACATCCGGAGGTTCACCGAGAACCATTTCGCGTTCCTCAGGCAATTCTGAGGGAGAGGCAACGGAGGAGACAGAGTATTAACCGCAGAGAGCGCGGAGAACGCAGAGAAGACCACCTCCGTGGAGGGCACGGAGGGGACGGAGAAGGATGAAGCCGACGGCGGCATCGCCATGAAGGTTCCTCTCGGCTGGCTGAAGGAATACGTCGAGGTCTCCGCCTCTCCCGCGGAGCTGGCCCGCCTGCTCCTCATGGCGGGGGTGGGGATCGAGTCGGTCGAGGGCGACGTCCTCGGCCTCGAGGTCACGGCGAACCGCGCGGACCTGCTCTCCATCCTGGGGGTGGCCCGCGAGGCGGGAGTCCTCCTGGGGAAGAGGCCCCGCGTCCCCGAGGTCCGTTATGCCGAGGCCGCCGAGGAGGTCTCGCGCGCGTGGGCCGTGGAGGTCCCGGCGCCCGACCTCTGCCCGCGCTACACGGCGCGGATCGTGCGGGGGATCCGCGTGGGGCCGTCGCCCGCGTGGCTGGGCGCGCGCCTGGAGGCCGCGGGGATCCGGTCCATCAACAACGTCGTCGACGCCACCAACTACGTGCTCCTGGAGTGCGGCCAGCCGCTCCACGCGTTCGACCTCGGGCTCCTCCGCGGGAAGAAGATCGTGGTCCGCCGCGGCGCCCCCGGCGAGAAGATCACGGCGATCGACGGCCTGGAGTACGCGCTGGCCCCGGACATGCTGGCCATCGCCGACGGGGAGCGGCCGGTGGCCATTGCCGGCGTCATGGGCGGCAGGGAGAGCGAGATCGGCGCGGGCACGGCCGAGGTCCTCGTCGAGAGCGCGCAGTTCGATCCCGTCTCGATCCGCCGGACGTCGCGGCGGCTGGGGCTGTCGAGCGAGTCCTCCTACCGCTTCGAGCGGGGCGTGGACTACGACACGGTGGACTGGGCCTCGCGGCGGGCGGTCCAGCTCATCGTGGAGCTGGCGGGGGGACAGGCCCTGCGGGGCGTGATCGACGTGGGCGCGGGGCGCCCCGCGCGCCCGGCCGCGAAGGTCCGCCCGTCCCGGGTCTCCAGGGTCCTCGGGATGGAGGTCCCGGCGGCGCGCGTGCGGGAGATCCTCGCCGGGCTGGGCTGTGAGGTGTCGGATTCGGGCGACGCCTTCCAGGTGGCCGCGCCGGCGGGGCGGCGCGACCTCCGGATCGAGGCCGACTACGTCGAGGAGGTCGCCCGGATCGAGGGCTACGAGAAGATCCCGTGCGACACCGCGCTGGAGCTCCGCGTGGCCGCGGACAACCGGGAGGACCTGGTCCGGGAGGAGGCCCGCGCGGCGCTGGCGGGGCTGGGGGCCTTCGAGGCGCTCACGTGGAGTTTCGAGGCGGCCGGGGCCCCGAACCGCGTGCCGTTCTGGACGGACCGGCCGCTCCTCCCCTTGCGGGACCCGCAGGGCCAGGTGGACCGGACGCTCCGGTCCTCGCTCGTCCCCGGGCTCCTGGATGTCCTGAGGACCAACGAGTCCTACAAGGAGGACCTGCGGCCGGTCTTCGAGATCGCGCGCGTCTACCGCCGGGAGGGGGAGAAGGCCTGCGGGGAGAAGGCCGTGCTCGGCCTGGCGGCGCCCGGCGATCCGCTGGGCGCGAAGGGGCTCCTGGAGGCGCTCTTCGCGCGGCTGGGGGTTCCGTTCGGGATTGAACCTTCGTCGGACGCCCTCCTGGCGGGCTTCCTGGCCCCCG
Source organism: uncultured Planctomycetales bacterium (assembly GCA_964395295.1). Lineage (GTDB taxonomy): Bacteria > Planctomycetota > MHYJ01 > MHYJ01 > JACPRB01 > CAYNDR01. The sequence continues at coordinate 16,606 of CAYNDR010000059.1, read as the reverse complement.
GGAGCTCGGGCCTGGTGCGGATCGGGGGGCAGGCCGCGGGCTTCCTGGGCGCCCCCCTCCCGGCGCTGGCCGGCCTGCGGTCGAAGGTCGGCGTGGCCGAGATCGACTTCGACGCGCTGGTGCGGGCGGCGCGCCTGGTGGCGCCCTACCGGGACTTCAACCGCCAGCCGCCGGTGGCGCGGGACCTCTCCGTGGTCCTGGCGGAGGGGGCGTCCTGGAGGGAGGTGGAGGAGGCGGTGCGGTCCGCGGCGCCTCCCACCCTGGAGTCCCTGCGGTTCCTCAGCGAGTACCGCGGCAAGCCCATCCCGCCGGGCCGCAAGGGGTGGGCCTTCTCCATGGTCTTCCGCGCCCCGGACCGGACCCTCACCGGGGAGGAGGCGGAGGCGGCGGTGCGGGGCATTCTGAAGGCGCTGGAAAGCCGCCTGGGGGCCGTCCTCCGATAATCTTGACAACCGAATCCGGGGGGGGATAGAATCCTCGGTAGGTGGGGAGAAATCTTCTTTAAATGGCCAACGGGGAGAGAATACAGCTCGGACGGATGCTGGTCGAGGCCGGCCTGCTGACCGCCGAACAGCTCAAGATGGCGGTGGACTTCCAGAAGTCCGTCGGCGGCAAGCTGGGCGCGATCATCGTGAAGCTGGGGTTCATCGAGGATCAGACCCTCACGAACTTCATCGCCCGCCAGCAGGGCCTGCCGGTGGTGAACCTGGACGAGCTGGTCCTGCCGGAGAACCTGGTCAAGCGGATCCCGCGGAAGCTCATCGAGAAGCACCACGTGGTCCCGATCCGCTACCACGACGGGGTCCTCGCGATCGCGACCTCGGACCCGTTCGACTACGAGGCGATCGAGGAGCTCCAGCTGGCGGTCGACAGCCGGATCGAGATGCACCTGGCCGCCCGCTCGCAGATCCTGCGGTCCATCCACGAGATCTTCTACAAGGAAGAGGCGGCTCCTCCCGTCGGCGAGAAGAGCAAGGAGCAGCTGCTTCGGGAACTCGAAGGGGAGGGCGCCGCGGCGAAACCGACCCCCGCGCAGATGCTCGAGGCGCTCGTCCCGCTCCTCATCGAGAAGGGGATCGTCACCGAGGAGGAGCTGGTCCGCATGGCGCGGCAGGCCGGGGGGGTCCGGGAGCAATAGGCCATGGCCGATATCAAGGTCCGCGATCTGGCGAAGTCGGTCGCGTCCGGGCTGTCCGTGGGCGAGGAGCGGAGTTCCCACTTCGTGGACGCGCTCCTCGGGGCCATCCGGAACGCGCTCCAGTCCGGCAAGGAGGTCCCGCTCGCCGGGCTCGGCAGTCTGACCCTGACGGGGACGGACGGCAAGGGCCTGTCCGCCGGCGGCCGGGCGAACCTCGTGGGGGACGTCTGCTCCAAGCTCGGCGAGGTGAACGAGACCCGCGTCAAGGGGCTCCTGGACGCGGTGGTGGACGGCGTCAAGAAGGAGCTCGTCGGCGGGAAGCGGGTGGCGCTGGAGGACCTCGGCGTCTTCGCGATCTCGGCGGAGCGCCCGCAGATCGAGCGCCAGCCCAAGGGGCACCGCCTCATCAAGGCGGCGGCGTCGGTCCTTTCCTTCACGTCGCAGGCCGTGATCAAGACGTCCTCGGGCGAGGGGAAGCGCGCCTTCGAGGCGGGGGACGACCTCAAGCGGCGCCTGGAGTCGTCCAAGGACTCGTCCATCATGCTGGTGGTGCCCGAGCGGGACTTCTTCACCAAGACCCTCGAGTACTACTTCGAGAACGCCGGCTGGGACATCGAGGTCTACACGAAGGTCGTGGACGGGCTGTCGAAGATCGAGACGAGCAAGGCGTACCTGGTGGTCCTGGACGCCCTCTTCGAGGACTACCAGAAGTTCTGCTACGCGCTGAAGATGCGGCACGAGACGACCAACGTGCCGCTGATCCTGCTCTACCCCAGCGAGCAGAGCTTCAAGGTCCTCCCCGAGGTGTCCATCGTGGGGGACATGAACCTGGCCCAGCCCTTCGAGTTCCGCCAGCTCCTGGACCTGGCGGACGCGGAGATCATCCGGGCGGCGGAGGAGGAGCTGATCTTCCTCCAGCAGATGCACATCCACCTGCCCACGGACGAGCCCTCGATCGAGAAGGTCATCGACACGGTGCACAAGCTGCTGGAGTCGAGCGGGCTGAACGAGGAGGGGCAGGTGGCGATGAGCGCGGCCTTCCGCGAGGCGGTGGTGAACGCCGCCCAGCACGGCAACAAGTACAAGCGCGACCGCAAGGTGGAGGTGCAGTACTTCCTGGACACGGACAAGATCACGGCGGTCGTCAAGGACCAGGGGCAGGGCTTCAACCACGAGCAGTACGTCAAGTCGGGCAGCACCAAGGACGCGATCTCGGCGGCCCGCGAGCGCCACGCGCAGGGGCGGATGGGCGGCCTGGGCATCATGCTGATGCTGAGGTGCTGCGACCGCCTGGAGTACAACCAGTCGGGCAACCAGATCACGCTCACCAAGGGGCTCAAGGCGCAGGGCTAGCGCATCTCCGGCGTCTGCGCCACGAGGTTGCCGGCCCGCAGGAGAGACTCGAACGTCCCCGCGTCCGTCCACCAGCCGTCCAGCACGTCGCAGGCAAGGGTGCCCTTGCGGATGTAGGCGTTGTTGACGTCGGTGATCTCCAGCTCGCCGCGCCCGGAGGGCTTCAGCGTCTTCACGATCGGGAAGACCTCCTCGTCGTACATGTAGATCCCCGTCACGGCGTACCGGCTCTTCGGGCGGGCCGGCTTCTCCTCGATCCCCACGACGCGGTCCCCCCGGACCTCGGCGACGCCGAACCGCTGGGGGTCGTCCACCTCCTTGAGGAAGATCCGGGCGCCCGAGGGCTGTTTCATGTAGGCCTCGAGGCCCCGCGCGAGGTCGGCCGAGAAGAGGTTGTCCCCCAGGATCACGCAGACGCGGTGGCCCTCCACGAAGTGCTCGGTGAGCCCGAGCGCCTCCGCGATGCCCCCTTCGCCCTCCTGGTAGGTGTAGTGGATTTCCTTCAGGCCGAACTCCTTGCCGCTGCCCAGGAGCCGGAGGAAGTCGCCCGCGAACGGGCCCCCGGTCACCACCATGATCTCCCGGAGCCCGGCGCGCACGAGCTTCTCGATGGGGTAGTAGATCATCGGCTTGCGGCCGACGGGCAGGAGGTGCTTGTTGGTGACCTTGGTGAGGGGGCTGA
>CAYNDR010000059.1:1276-13423 GCA_964395295.1 uncultured Planctomycetales bacterium | reverse complement strand
CATCGGATCCGGCCCTCGACGGGGGAGGAGGGGGTGGCGTACTCCTTCCGGGGGATGCGCCCGGCCTCGAACGCGAGCCTCCCGGCCTCGCAGGCCTGCCGCATCGCGGCCGCCATCTTCACCGGGTCCTTCGCCAGCGCCACCGCGGTGTTGAGGAGCACGCCGTCGGCCCCCAGCTCCATGGCGAACGACACGTCGCTGGCCGTCCCCACCCCCGCGTCCACGATCACCGGCACCCCGGCCCGCTCGATGATGACGCGGATGTTGAGCGGGTTCAGGATCCCCAGCCCGCTCCCGATCGGCGCCCCCAGCGGCATCACGCAGGCCGCGCCCGCGTCCTCCAGCCGCCGGGCCGTCACCACGTCGTCGCTCGTGTAGGGCAGGACCGTGAAGCCCTCCTTGACCAGCGCCTTCGTGGCTTCCAGCAGGCCCCCGAGGTCCGGGTAGAGCGTCTTCTCGTCGCCGATCACCTCCAGCTTCACCAGCGGCGTGCCCAGCGCCTCGCGCCCGAGCATCGCCGTGCGGACCGCGTCCTCGGCGGTGCAGCAGCCCGCCGTGTTGGGGAGGATCGTGTACTTCGCCCGGTCGATCCAGGTGAGGAAGCTGGCCTTCGACTTGTCCTTGAGGTCCACCCGCCGCACGGCCACCGTCACGCAGTCGGTCCCCGAGGCCTCGTGGCACTTCACCATGGCCTCGGGGGACGAGTACTTGCCCGTCCCCAGGAACAGCCGCGACTTGAACTCCGTGCCGCCGATCTTGACCACCGTTAGCCTCCGCCGACGAGACTCACGACCTCGATCTTGTCCCCCTCCGAGAGCCGCGTCGCGGAGTAGCGGTCCTTCGGCACGACCCGGAGGTTCAGTTCCACGGCGATGGGACGGCCTTCGAGCGACAGCTCCCGCACCAGGTCCGCCAGCGTCAGGCCTTCCCGGGCGTTCCGCTCCTCGCCGTTGACGACGAGCTTCATGGGGGAGGCGATTATATCAACGCCACCGGCCGGACGCCAACTCGATCAGCAGTCCGTGCCGCAGGCCGTGGAGGCTGGCGCGCAGGGCCGGGGCGCCCAGGCGGCTCATCGCCCCCGTCAGGATCCAGGCGCCGGCCACGATGACGTCGGCCCGGCCGCGCTCGAGGCCCATCTCCTCCCGCTGGGCCGTGGTCTTGTTGGAGAGGTGGATGGCCATGGAGGAGATCTCGTCGAAGGGGAGTCGCGCCTGGGAGGGGACGCGCGGATCGGCCTTGGCCTTGCGGGACGCGAGCCCCAGGAGCGCCGCCACGGTCCCGCCCACGCCCACCAGCTCGGCCTCCGGGTCGGGGCGGACGTCCACCGCGCGGAAATGCTTCTCGATCGCGGCCGACATGAGGCGCATCTCCTCGTCGGCCGGAGGGTCGGACGCGAGGAATTCCTCGGTGAGGACCACGGCCCCCATCGGCAGGCTCCACCAGCGCTCCAGCGCCGCGCGCGTGCCGACCATGACCTCGGTGCTCCCGCCGCCGATGTCCACCGCGGTCACGCGGGCCGTCGTCGCCGCCCAGGAGGCCCCCTGGAAGGAAAGCCGGGCCTCCTCCTCCCCCGTGAGGATCCGGATGTCCACGCCCGCCTCGCGGCCACAGCGGGCCAGGAACTCGTCCGAGTTCTTCGCCTCCCGCAGGGCCTGGGTCCCCACGGCGGCGACCTTATCGGCCTTGCGCTCCTCGGCGAGCTTCCGGAATCCCGCGAGGGCCTCGATGGTCCGGTCGGCCGCCTCGGCCGAGATCGCGCCGGTCGCGTGGAGTCCCCGGCCGAGGCGCGTGATCTGGACCCGCTGGATCTCCGGGACCATCCGGTCCCCGGAGACCGTGCCGACGAGCATCTTGACGGAGTTCGTGCCGACGTCGATCGCGGCGTAGGCCATAAAGGCGTGGGTGATTCTATGCGTCCCGCCGGACTGTTGTCAATCCGGCGCCCCTGCTATAATCGGCCCCGATCATGAGCGGGGCGGTCAAGGTCCTCATCGCGGCGGCGGCGGCGGTGGCCGCGGCGGCGATCCTCCTGGTGCTCACCGCGGACGCGCGCCGCCGGGCGCGGGTCTCCCACTGCCGCAACAACCTCCGCCACCTCGGGTGCGCCGCGGCGCGGAACGGGACCCTCCTGGACCCCTCGCTCTCCGGCCGGGCGTTCTGGCAGGCCGTGCGGGAGGTGGAGTACAGGACCGTGAAGGGCGACTGGAAGCCGATGAATCCGGATCCGTTCGTCTGTCCCGTCTACGGGAGGACGCCTTCGAGGCCGCAGGACCCGGCGTCGATCGACTACCGGGGGCCGAAGAAGGTGCGCGAGCGGTTCGAGGACACGCCCAAGGACGAGCCCGTGGGGGCGGACCGCCCGGGCAACCACGCCTCCGGCGGCCACGTGCTCTACCTGGACCTCTCGGTGCGCGAGATGCCCGCCGGCGTCCGTCCCGCGGGGGAGTCCGACCCGGAGTGGGCGGCGGCGGGGCGGGCGCTTACGGACTAGGCGGGGGCGGGGCTTCCCTCGGGATCACCCGCGTCAGGTCGGCCACTTCCTGGACCGTGGGCCAGACGTAGTCGTCGAAGAGGATCTTCACGGTGGAGGCGATCGGCACCGCGATCAGCATCCCGAAGATCCCGAACAGCTCCCCGCAGACGAGCAGGGCCAGGATGATCGCGATCGGGTGGAGCCCGGTCTCCTTGCCCAGGATCAGCGGCTGGAGGAGGCTCCCCTCGAGGATCTGGATCGCGGCGAAGAGGCCCGCCACGAGGAAGAAGGTCGTGGTGAAGCCGCCCGTGTCCGCGAGCACGAAGACCTCGGTGATCGCGAACCCCATCACGACGCCCAGGAAGGGCACGAGGCTCAGCACGGCGTAGAGCGCCCCGAAGAGGAACGAGAACTTCACCCCGAGGGCCGCTAGGGCCGCGAAGACGATCGTCCCTTCGATGAGCGAGATGGTCACCTGCCCGCGGAAGAAGGCCGCGTTGGCGCGGTGGATCTTGCCGAGCGTGGAGAGGGCCGGATCACGGTAGGCGCGCGGGATCGCGTGCTTGACCCGCTCCCACCAGGGATTCATGTTCTTCAGGAGGAAGAAGAGGTAGACCGGGACGAGGGCCACGAACGAGAAGACGGCCACGAAGCCGCTGACACTGCGCGTCATGAAGCCGGCCACGGCGCCCACGATCTTGCCGCCCGCCTGGGCCAGGTCGCCCTCGTGGCCCTTGACGCGGGCCTGGAGGTTCTTGCGGACCTCTTCCCAGTTCTCGGCGCCCAGCCAGTCCTTGAGCTGGGTCCCGCCCCAGAGGATGACCTTCTGGATCTTGGCGTTCTCGTCGGTGATCGTCTCGCGGACGAACTGCCGGGCCTGGACGGCGGCCGCGGGGACGCCCCAGACGGCGATCGCGGCCAGGACGAGGGCGAGGACGACGTAGAGGCCGGCGATCGAGGCGATCCTCGGCACGCGGCGCCGCTCGAGCGCGTCGAGGATCGGATTGAGGACGTAGGCCAGAAGGAGCGCCACGACGAGCGGCATGAAGATCGCGCGGAGGAAGTAGGCGAAGACGACGGCGCCCACGGCCAGGGCGGAGAGCAGGGCGATCTTCCAGCTCTTGCTCAGGGGTTATTCCTCCGAGCGCCGGCCCTTCCGCGGAAGGGCGTCGATCCGGAAGGCCTCCCGGAAGTCGTAGATGTCCTCGAAGTCGGCCATAGTGTCCGAGTCGCTCCGGCCCATGAGGTTCGCCCCCACCAGGTTGAAGACGATGGAGCCGAAGTCGGCCGTCTTCCGGACGCCCCATTGGCCGAACACCATGGGGGCCAGGCCGCCGAACTGCTCGAGGGCGTAGTCGCGGAGGCCCTCCATGAGTTCCCGGCCGGTCACGTGCCCCTTCCGGTCGAGGGACTTCAGGGTGAAGTCGAGGGCCTCGTAGACGAAGCGGTAGGCGTTCAGGTGGTAGCGCCCGTCGCGCTCCGCCACCTCCCTCAGCTTGTTCTCAAGGTCTTTCGGCATCGATCCGCTGGAAGAGGACGGCCTCCTTCCTGACCCTCGTGCCCATCTTAATACATTCGGGCGCCTTTGCAACCTCGATGCGGAGCGGGAGGTCCGGGACGCCGAGCTGTTCCAGGATGCGCCTGGACGCGGCCGGGATGAAGGGGGAGAGGAGCACCGCCGCGGCGCGGAGCGCCTCCGCGGCGCGGTAGAGGACGCCCGCCGTTTCTTCGCGGCGGCCCTGCTTGTTGAGGGTCCAGGGGGCGGAGGCCTCGATGTAGGTGTTCACGGAGCGGACCGTCTCGTAGATCTCGGCGAGGGCCGCGTGGAACTCCCAGCGGTCCATGGCCGGGGCGATGCGGTCCGCCAGCCCGAACGCCTTCTCGCGGAGGGCCGCGTCCTGGGGCACGGGGGCGCCTGGGGAGGCGAAGACGCCGGAGAGGTAGCGGTCCGTCATCGAGACGATGCGGTTGAGGAGGTTGCCCAGGTCGTTCGCCAGGTCGCTGTTGCAGCGCTCGATGAACTTGTCCCAGGTGAAGTCGCCGTCCTGCCCGAAGGCCACCTCGCGGAGGAGGAAGTGGCGCAGGGCGTCGGCCCCGAAGCGGGAGGCCACCTCAACGGGGTCGATGGCGGTGCCGAGCGACTTGGACATCTTGTAGCGTTCGGCGCCCTTCTTGACGTAGACGAAGCCGTGGACGGCGGCCTTGGCGGGCGGTTCGATCCCGGCGGAGAGGAGCATGGCGGGCCAGAGGACGGTGTGGAAGCGGGTGATGTCCTTGCCGATCACGTGGGCGTCGGCCGGCCAGGTGCGGGCGAACCGGTCGGGCTCGTCGGGGAAGCCGGCGCCGGTGATGTAGTTGATGACGGCGTCGAACCAGACGTACATGACCTGGTCGGTGTCGTCGGGGATGGGGACGCCCCACTTGGTGGTGCGGCGGGAGATGCAGACGTCCTCGAGGCCCTGGTCGAGGACGCCGAGCATCTCGTTGGCGCGGAAGGCGGGCTCGACGAAGCCCGGCCGCTGGAGGAGCTCGCGGATGGGTTCCGCGTAGCGGGAGAGCAGGAAGAAGTAGTTCTCCTCCTCCATGTTCTGGAGGGGCGTGGCGGGGTGGTTGGGGCACCGGCCGTCCTTGAGGTCGGACTCGGTCTTGCGGGCCTCGCATCCCACGCAGTAGAGCCCGCGGTAGACGGCCTTTCGGACGTCGCCCTTGCGGACGAGGCGGCGGAAGATCTCCTGGCAGGAGCGGACATGGGCGTCCTCGGTGGTGCGGATGAAGCGGTCGAAGGAGAGGTCCAGCTTGGCCCAGGTCTCGCGGAACTTCCCCTCCATCTGGCCGCAGTAGGCGAGGGGGGCGAGGCCCAGCTCGGCGGCCTTGTTGGCGACGTTCTGGCTGTGCTCGTCGTTGCCCATGAGGAAGAAGACCTCGTCGCCCCTGAGGCGCCTCCATCGGGCCATGGCATCGGCGAGGATCTTCTCGTAGGAGGTCCCGACGTGGGGGACGCTGTTGACGTAGTCGATGGCGGTGGTGATGTAGTACTTGGCCATCTCGGGCCTCCCGGGTTTCGGACTGGGGATTGTAGCTTGCGGCGGTGGGAATTCCAGGGGTTCTTAGAGCCGGAGGAGGGCGTCCTCCACGACGAGGCTGACGTTCGCGTTGAGGTCGATCAGCCGCTGGTGGTCGACCAGCGTCTCGATTCGGTCGAGGAGGTCGTCGGGGTCCATGCGGGACATGCGGTCGAGGAAGGCGGGGGCGGCCAGGCAGGGGCGGCCGCCCGCGGGGGCGTGGAGGGCCTCCCTCAGGCACGCGGTCAGCAGGCCGATCTGGCGGCGGGCGGCCCGCCGGGCCTGCTCGGTGTCGCGGATCTTTCCGAGGGATTCGATGATCGGATTGAGTTCCCCCTTGAGGATGCGGTCCTGCAGTTCGCGGGCCAGGGCAAGGACCTCGGGGATTTCCTTCGAGAGCGTGTTGGCAAGGCCGACCGATCCTTCCGCGAGGAGGGCCGTGGCGCGGGCCTCTTCCTCGCCCAGGCCCAGCCGATCGATGGCGTGGCGGACGAGGGCCTCGTCGGGGAGGGGGAAGAAGAGGATCGTTTGACAGCGGGAGCGGATGGTGCCGAGCATCTTCTGGGGGACGCTGGTCACCAGGATGATCACGGTGGCGGCCGGGGGTTCCTCCAGGGTCTTGAGGAGGGCGTTCATGGCCTCCTCGCTCATGCGGTGGGCGTCGTCGAAGATCATGGCCCGGCGGTCGCGGGAGGCGAAGTTCAGTTCGCGGATGACCTCGTGGACCTGGGCGATGAGGATCTCATGCTTGTTTTCCAGGATTCCCACGAGCTTGGGGGAAGCGCCCCACGCGCGGGCGAACTCGACGGCGGCGGTCTTTTTCCCCACGCCCTCGGGGCCGCTGAAGAGGTAGGCGTGGGCCGGGCGGTCCCGCTCGAGGATGCCGCGGAGCCGGGCGAGAGCGGCCTCGTTCCCGAGGAGGGAATCAAAGGGCACGCTGGTCCGCCTTCAAGAGGCCGCGGAAGACCTGCTCCATTGGGCGGTCGGCGTCCTCGATGCGGAAGCGCCGCGGGTCGCGCCGGGCGAGGGCCAGGAAGCCTTTGCGAACGCGGTCCTGGTAGGTCTGGCCTTTGAGTTCCACGCGGTCGAGGGGAGCGCCTCCCTTGCGGGCGCGGGCCACCTTGGGATGGAGGTCGAGGAGGAGGACGAGGTCGGGCCGTTCGAAGCGGGCGATGCGTTCGGCGATGTCGAGGACGTGGGCGGGGCCGACGCCGCCGGCCGCGCCCTGGTAGGCGGCGGTGGAGTAGTAGTAGCGGTCGCAGACCACGTCGACGCCGTGGCGGAGGGCGGGGCGGATGACCTTCTCGACGAGCTGGGCGCGGCTGGCCATGTAGAGGAAGAGCTCGGCGAGGGGGGTGATGCCGGCGTTGCGGGCGTCGAGGAGGAGGTGGCGCACCTTCTCGCTCAGGGGGGTGCCTCCGGGCTCGCGGGTGCGGAGGACGCGCCGCCCCTTGAGGGCGAGGGCCTCGGCGAGCCTGGCGGCGAGGGTGGACTTGCCCGAGCCGTCGATGCCCTCGACGACGATGAACCTTCCTCGCATTGGGGGTACTATGACAGAATCGTCATCGACCGGCAAGGAAGAGCGCAGGGAAGGCAAACGAAGAAGGGTGACGACGGAGATGCCAATGTCCCAAGGGCGTGGGCGACAGTGATGGGCCCTTTGTCAACAATACCCATTGCGAAATCCCCGAACGGATATAATACCCCAAAGGCATTTTCAAGGCACTTCCAGATCAGGTCGGCTCATTGATGTCGAGACGGAGGCCAATTCATGCGTTCTTTAATTCGAGATTTTGCGAAGATATGTTCCCAGACCCTGAACCTCTCCAGTCCTGTTTATGAATTCGGATCGTATCAGGTTCCAGGACAGGATCGCATTTCCAATCTTCGCCCACTCTTCCCCGGCAAGACCTATATCGGAGCGGATTTCAGACCTGGGGATGGGGTTGATGTGGTTCTCGACCTTCACAAAATCGATCTTCCTTCGGGATCTGTGGGCACTATCCTCTGCTTCGAGACGCTGGAGCATGTTGAGTTCCCGTGGAAAGCCATGGAGGGGATGCATCGGGTACTCCGGGAAGGGGGCATCCTCGCCATCAGTTCGGTAATGAACCATCCGATTCATAATCATCCTTGCGACTACTGGAGATTCACCCCGGAGGCTATCCGAAGCTTACTTCGACCCTTCAAGATATCGATGGTCGAATGCGCGGGCGATAACCTGTTTCGTCATACCGTCGTGGGGATCGGGATTAAGAGCGTTGAAAGACGGATCGACCTTGGCGAGTTCTCGGTTCGGCTGGCCGAATGGAAGGAAACATGGTCCCGTCCGCATGCCCTCTGGGTCTGGCAGGACTGGGTAAAATCCCTCGTTCCCCCTCTCCTTGTCGATCTCGCCAAGAGCATCGGCTCTCGTCGCTGAGGGGGAAGTGGAAAGAACAATTCTTCCTGCTCCTTCGTAGTTTATAATGGCGTTCGATGACGACAATTCTTTCAGTCAGGCATGGGGGGGGCGTCGCCATGGGAGGCGACGGGCAGGTCACCCACGGGGCCACCGTCGTCAAGCACGAGGCCGTGAAGATCCGGCGCCTCCATGACGGCAAGGTCCTCGCCGGATTTGCCGGCGGGACGGCCGACGCGATGACCCTCCTGGAGAAGTTCGAGGGGATGCTAAAGAAGTACCAGGGCAGTGCCATGAAGGCCGCCGTGGAACTGGCCAAGGAATGGCGCTCCGACAGGGTCCTGCGGCGCCTCGAGTCCATGCTCCTGGTGGCGGACCGGGAGCACACCCTCCTGGTCTCGGGCCAGGGGGACGTGATCGAACCCGACGACGGCGTGGCCGGGATCGGGGCGGGGGGGCCCTACGCCGCCGCCGCGGCCCGGGCGCTGGTCAAGCACACCAAGCTCCCCGCGGCCGAGATCGTCAAGGAGTCCCTATCCATCGCGGCGAGGATCTGCATCTACACGAACGAGCGGATCACCGTCGAAAGCCTCTGAAGTCCGTTCCATGGACCGCTACGCCGGGATCAACCGCGGGCTTTGGGACCGTCCGGACCGGACCCGGCGGCAGAGGACCGATTTCGCCCTCGATGCCGTGGGCCGGGGCCGCACGGTCCTTGACGTAGGCTGCGCCGCGGGCGAGAGCGGCCTTGTGCTGGGGCCGGGAAACTTCCTGGTCGGCTTGGACGTGGTGGAGGAGTACGTGCGGCGCCTGGAGGAGGGGTACCGCGGGTGCATCACGGGCAGTGCCGTGAGGTTGCCATTCCGCTCCGGCTCCTTCGACGCGGTCTTCGCCGGGGAACTCATCGAACACCTGGATTCGTCGGACGGACTGCGTTTCCTGGGCGAGGCCCGTCGCGTCCTGAAGACGGGCGGGGTGCTGGCGCTCACGACCCCCAATCCCTCGTACTGGCGTACCCGCCTCTTCGGAATACGGATCTCCGGCGGGCCCCACCAGAAGGTCTACCAGCCCCGCGAGCTGGAGGAATGCCTGGCCCGTGTCGGACTCGATGTGGTCCGCCGAAGGGGGCTGGGCCGCATGGCGTTCCTCCTGGGACAGCGCCTTCCTCTCGTCCTTTACGGGGACTACGGGCTCGTGGCCGAAAAGCGGGCGGACGCCTCTCCCGGCCTTCCCGTTGACAACCGGGATCATTCTGGTAGAGTTCACCCCGCATGATCGATCCCGCCGCGCTGACTCCCCGCAGGATCGTGGAAGAACTGGACCGGTACGTCATCGGCCAGGACGCGGCCAAGCGCGTCGTGGCGATCGCCGTCCGCAACCGCTGGCGCCGGCAACAGCTCCCGCCCGAGCTTCGAGAGGACTTCGCCCCCAAGAACATCATGCTTATCGGTCCCACGGGGGTGGGTAAGACGGAGATCGCGCGCCGGCTCGCCCAGCTCGTCTCGGCACCGTTCGTCAAGGTCGAGGCCACCCGCTACACCGAGGTGGGCTACGTGGGCCGTGACGTGGAGTCCATCGTCCGCGACCTCGTCGAAGTCTCAGTGAGCATGATCAAGGCGGATGAGATGGCCCGCGTCCAGAAGCGGGCCGAAGATGCGGCCGAGGAGCGCCTGCTGGACCTCCTCCTGCCCCGGCGAAGCGACAATGCCCCGGAAGGCGATGCGGCCGATCGGGCCGCCCAGTCGCGGGAGAAGATGCGGGAGAAGCTCAGGTCGGGCGCCCTGGATTCGCGCGAGGTGGAACTGCAGGTCGAGGAGCGCCAGACGCCCTTTCTCCAGGTGTTCTCACCCGCGGGCATGGAAGAGGTCGGCCTCGACCTCCCGGGGGCCCTGGGCGGCATGTTCCCGGCGAAGCACGTCACGCGGCGCGTACCCGTACCCGAGGCCCGGCGGATCCTTACCCAGCAGGAGGCCGAGAAGCTCGTCGACCGCGACCGCATCACGCGCGAGGGGATGCGCCGGGCCCGTGAGTCAGGGATCATCTTCATCGACGAGATCGACAAGATCGTGGGCGCGGGAAAGGCCCATGGGCCGGACGTCTCCCGCGAGGGGGTCCAGCGGGACCTCCTCCCGATCGTCGAGGGCGCGACCGTGAACACGCGCTACGGGATCGTGAAGACGGACCATGTCCTCTTCATCGCGGCGGGCGCGTTCAGCTGCACGAAGCCCACGGACCTGATCCCGGAGCTTCAGGGGCGTTTTCCCCTGCGCGCCGAGCTCAAATCCCTCGGGCGCCAGGAGTTCGTCCGGATCCTGACCGAACCGAAGAACGCCCTGCTCAAGCAGTACAAGGCGCTCCTGGAGACGGAAGGGATCCACGTCGAGTTCCGCAAGGACGCCGTGGACGAAATGGCCGCGGTGGCCGCTCAGGTCAACGGAAGCCTCCAGGACATCGGCGCGAGGCGGCTTCATACGGTCGTGGAAAAGGTTCTGGACGAGATCTCGTTCACCGCCCCGGACATCTCGCCCGCCCGGGTCACGATCGACGAGAAGTACGTCCGCGAGCGCCTCAAGGACATCCTGGCGGATGAGGACCTGAAGAAATACGTCCTCTAAACGGGGCTTGGCAGGGGTTCCTCCGCGGGCCACGGTTCGCCGCGCAATGCCGCCTCTTCCATCCAGGCCTCGCGGTTGTTGGCCAGGCAGACCATGAGGCCGCTCAGGAGCATGAAGTGCTCCATGGTGCGGATGGACGTGAAGCTGGTCGCGCCGATGGCATGCACCGCCAGGCCGAAGAGTCCCATCAGGTAACCCGCGGTAAAGCCCTTGTGGAAGGCGCCGGCCGGCAAAGCCTCGTGGGCTTCGTTCGCCACTCGGCCCAGGCGGTAGAGGAACCAGAGGAAGACCCCGAGGCCCAGGATGCCGAGGTCGCAGGCCACCCGCACGTACTCGTTGTCGATGTCCCCGAGGTTCACGGACCCCAGGCCGGAACCCAGGAGGGCCCCCCCGGTAGAGAGTTTCTCAAGCGCGGTTTTCCAGGCATAAACCCGGGAGGCCCACGACTCAGGTCCACTATCGGTGATGACGGTGGATATGGTCGCCGCGCGCTGCCATATGGGATCCGGGGCGATCAGCGGGAAGGCGACCAGGAGCAGGACGACGATGATCAGCAGTCGGCGGTGTTTGAGCGCGGCGAAAATAGCCAGGCCGGCGACGAGCGCCGCATAGGTGGTCCGGGAGAAGGTGTAGAGGACCCCGACCCCCAGGAGGGAGGCGGTCGTGGCGGCCGCCGCCCGATGGCCGAGGGTGCGCGAGTTCAGGTACAGGCCCGCGGCCAGGAGCAGGTTGAGGAGCAGGTAACCGCCGAAGATCGTGGCGGTCTCCCCCAGAGGTCCATGCAGTCGGGTCTGGGGCGCCTGCTCTACCCCCTCAAACCGCACGGCGCCCATGAATCCCCCGGCGACGCCGATCATCAGGGTGAACAGCACCAGGGCCTTGAACTCCCGCTCCGTCTTCACGTTGTTGGCCGCGATCAGGAAGATCAGGAAGTATTCGACGTATTTCCCGAAATATAAGGCCGAGGTGAGCGGATTCGTCGCGCCCTCCAGGATGCCGAGGGCCGAGGAGAACGCCATGCAGGCCAGGTAGGCCAGCATCGGCCCCCGCATGCGGCCGGGGGCGAAGGCCTCGCGCGTCTTCACCGTGCGCGTCAGCCAGGCCGCCGCCAGGGCGGGGACGACGAAGTCCTCCAGGCGGAGGTTCCCGATCCCGCCCATCGAAAGTTCGGGCGAGAGGCCGATGCAGGCGATGAGGACCGCCATCCCCAGGACCACGTTTGCGAACGTCAGGACGTAGACGAGGAGGGCGATGACGACGCCGATCTGGTAGAGGAGGGCGGGATCGCCTTCCCGGGTCAGGACGTATCCCAGGTAGGCCAGGAGTCCCAGGAGGGCCACCACCGGGATGATGGTCGCCAGGGGCGAGGTCCGCGGCGGGCCCTCTTCCCGGAGGGCCAATGATTGCGGGGCAGGATGGGCTTCCACGTATATAATTATCGCATCCTGCGGAAGGGAGGCGCACCCTTTTCCGCGACGTAGGCTCCCGGGGGCCAGAGGAAGGAGAGAACGAGTGAACGTGCTGATCACGGTGGTCGCCGGCTTCATAGGCCGTCACCTCGCCCGCGCCCGGCTGGCGGAGGGGACGGGGGTC
>CAYNDR010000059.1:0-1266 GCA_964395295.1 uncultured Planctomycetales bacterium | reverse complement strand
GGCGGCCCGGAGCGCGGCCGCCCCGCGCGCGGAGGCTCCGGTTCGTCAAGGCGGACGTCCGCGACCGGGCCGTCCTCGCGCGTGAACTGGGCCGCGCGGATGCCGTGGTCCACTTCGCCGCGGCCGTGGGGGTGGGGCAGTCCCAGTACAGGATCCGTCATTACGTGGACGTCAACGTGGGCGGAACGGCCAATCTCCTGGACGCGCTGGCCAACGGGCGGCACCGGGTGCGCAAGTTCCTCGTGGCGGGCTCGATGTCGAGCTATGGGGAAGGGGCCTACGTGTGCGCCCGGTGCGGGCGCGTGCGGCCGCCGCTCCGGACTCGGGCCTCCGTCCGCCGGAAGCGCTGGGACCCCTCCTGCCCGCTCTGCGGCCGCGCGATCGTCCCGGCGCCCACGGGCGAGGCCGACCGCTTCGTGTGCAATTCGATCTACGCCGTCACCAAGATGGCCCAGGAAGAGCTGGCGATGAACTTCGGGGCCGCCTACGGGGTCCCCGTCGTGACTCTGCGGTTCTTCAACGTGTACGGGCCCGGGCAGTCGCTCTCCAACCCATACACCGGCGTGGCGGCGATCTTCATGAGCCGGCTCAGGAACCGCAAGCCTCCGGTCCTCTACGAGGACGGTCTCCAGACGCGGGACTTCGTGAGCGTCCACGATGTGGTGCAGGCGTGCCTGCTGGCGCTCCGGAAGAGGGAGGCCGACCAGCGTGTCTTCAACGTGGGGACGGGCCGGGCCACGTCGATCCTCGAAATCGCCGGGCGGCTGACCCGTCTCCTGGGAGTCGATGTCCGGCCCCGCGTGCTGGGCACCTTCAGGAGCGGCGACATCCGCCACTGCTTCTCCGACATCTCGTCCATCCGCGGTGCCCTGGGGTATCGGCCGCGGGTCGCGCTGGACGATGCGCTTCCGGAACTGGCGGACTGGGCCGCCTCCACGGAGGCGGCAGACGGTTTCGACCACGCCCAGCGGGAACTGGCCGATCGCAGGCTCGTATGAAAGTGGCCGTCGTCGTCCTCAATTACAATGGGACCACAGACACGATCGAGTGCCTCCGATCCCTGGAATTGGTAAGGCCTGGGAGGCTTTTTTCGTGAGGGTCCTCTGGGTCACCGATCTCTTCCCTCATGCGGGCCGTCCTTATATGGGGGCAGCCTTCATCGATCTCGCACAAGCGATCGCACGTCATGTGGAGATCACCATCCTGTCCCCTCGGTATCGATTCCTGTGGACCCCGCGGGGGAGCTTTCTTCGTTGGTACCGGGGG
>CAYNDR010000058.1:0-23011 GCA_964395295.1 uncultured Planctomycetales bacterium | reverse complement strand
AGATGTCGGTGATCTCCCCGGTGCGCGCGTCCTTGAAGACCACCTTCATCTCCGGCCGAAGGGGCACAAGCCGCTCGGCCAGGTCGTGTCCGCTCATCCTGGGCATCACCACGTCCGTCACCAGCAGATGGATCGGCTTCCCGTGCTGCAAGGCGGCCTCCAGGGCTTCCTCCCCGTTGCACGCCTCCAGCACGGCGTACCCGCTCCTCTGGAGAATTTCACAGACCAGCTCACGCACCATGTCTTCGTCCTCCGCCACGAGAATGGTTTCCTTCCCCCCGGTGGAAATCGACTCCGTGGGCGTCTCCTCGTGCAAATCGGCCGCGCCGGCCAGGCGCGGCAGGTAAATTTCCATGGTCGTCCCGCGCCCGGGTTCGCTGTCGGCCCGGACGTGGCCGCCGCTCTGCCGGACGATCCCGTAGACGGTGGCCAGCCCCAGCCCCGTTCCCTTCTCCTTGGTGGTGAAGAAGGGCTCGAAGAGGTGCGCCTTGACCTCATCGCTCATCCCCACGCCCGTGGCGGTCGCCGCCAGCTCGACGTGGGGCCCGGGCCGCACCACGGCCCGCCGGCCGGCGTACCCCTCGTCCAGGTCCGCGTTGCGCGTCTCCAGGATGAGCCGGCCTCCTCCCGGCATGGCGTCGCGGGCGTTGACGGCCAGGTTCATCAGGACCTGCTCCATCTGTCCGGGGTCGGCCTTCACCCTCCCCAGGGCGGGATCGAGGCGGGTGACCAGCTCCACGTCCTCCCCGATCATGCGGCGGAGCATCTTCTCCATCCCCGAGACGACGGCGTTGAGGTCGAGGACGCGCGGCTGGAGCACCTGCTTGCGGCCGAAGGCCAGGAGCTGGCGGGTGAGGATGGCCGCGCGCTCGGAGGCCTTGAGGATCTCGTCCACCGGGACGCGGCGGGGGTCGTCGGGCGCGCACTGCCCCTGGAGGATCTGGGCGTAGCCGGAGACGGCGGTGAGGAGGTTGTTGAAGTCGTGGGCCACGCCGCCGGCGAGGCGGCCGATGGACTCCACCTTCTGGGCCTGCCGGAGCTGTTCCTCGGCCTGTTTCAGCCCGGTGACGTCGCGCAGGATCGAGCGGCTGTAGAGGAGCTTCCCCCCTTCGCCGCGCACGGCCGAGGCGTTCAGGATGGCGTCGATCCGGCCGCCGTCCTTCCGCATCACCTGGAGCTCCGCGTTGCGGACCTCGCCCGTCTCCGCGAAGGAGCGGAGCACGGAACGGGCCGCCTCCCGGGAGTCGGGGTGGTACAGGTCGAGAATCGGCCGGCCGACGATCTCCTCCTTGGCGTATCCCGTCGCCCGCGCCAGGGTCTCGTTGCACTGGAGGACCCGGCCGGTGGCCGCGTCCACGGACGCGTGCATGTCCGGGGCGTTCTCGTAGAGGTCGTGGTATCTCGCCTCGGCCTCCCGAAGGGCTTCTTCCGCGCGGCGGCGCTCGGTGACGTTGCGGGCGATGCCGACCGTCCCTGCGACCTCTCCTTTCTCGTTGAATATGGGCGATTTGACCGTTTCCAGGAAGACCGTCCCGCCCTGGGCGTCCTTGATGGTTTCCTGGATCGTCGTCTGCCGTCCGCCCCGCATTACTCTCCGGTCGTCTTCCTTGAACTTGCCGGCCGCTTCCTTCCCGAAGCAGACCTCGCAGGTATGGTTGACCAGGTATTTCGGATCCATTCCGACGGCGGCGCCGAAGGCCTTGTTGGCCGCGATGAAGTTCGAGTCCTTGTCCTTGAGCCAGGCCATGTCGGGGATGTTGTTGATGAAGGAAGTCAGCTCCAGGATCTTCCGGTTCAGCGCCTCCTCGGCCTGGCGGCGCTCCGCGATGTCCTCCCCGGAGCTGATCGTGCCGGCGATGCGGCCCGCCTCGTCCCGCAGGACCGCGTTGTGCCAGGCGATGGGGCGCTCCTCGCCGCGGCGCGTCAAAACGGGATTCTCGTGATACCAGGCCGGCATTTCCTCTCCGGCCATCAGCCGGTCGAAGACCTTCCGGACCTCCTTCCTGAGGCG
This sequence comes from uncultured Planctomycetales bacterium, assembly GCA_964395295.1. Lineage (GTDB taxonomy): Bacteria > Planctomycetota > MHYJ01 > MHYJ01 > JACPRB01 > CAYNDR01. The sequence continues at coordinate 21,000 of CAYNDR010000058.1, read as the reverse complement.
CGCCGGGATGAACGTGCCGAACCAGTCCCGCCCGACGATCTCCCCCTCCGTCCCGCCCAGGATCTCGCATCCCTTCCGGTTGACGAGAGTCACCTTCCCGTCCGGGCCGAGGGCGACGAACATGACGCCCGCGACGTCGAGGTATTGCCGGGCCCGGTCGCGCTCCGCCCGCAGGGACTCCGAGGCCCGCTTGAGATCGGTGACGTCCTGCAGGACATGGACCGCGCCCGAGAGGTTGCCGAGGGGATCGAAGATCGGATCCACGACGACGCGGTAGCAGTGGTCCCCGAGGGCCTGATCCATGGTCTCCCGGTGCCTGGACCGGAGCATGGGCTGGAACGGGCACTCGGCGGGCGGCGGTCCCTGATGGAAGACCTCGTGGCACGGCCGCCCGATCACGTCCTTGGCCTGTCGTTTCAGGAGGGCCAGCATGGCCCGGTTGCAGTGCCGGATGCGCTGGCGGACATCCAGCAGGCAGACGGCGTCCGTGAGCGCGTCGAAGGTGGCCTGCCATTCCGGGCCGGGGGCCTGGAGCCGCTCCTCCGCCCGCTTCCGCCCCCGCGCGGGCCGTTGCTTGGGGCCTCCGGTGTTTTTTTTGGGCATGTCGGTTCAGCCGGGGAACGGGATCCCTTGGGGTAGGTCCTACGAAATGCCGCCCCGGTCGCACGCGGGGAAACCGTCCCCGGCCGCGGGCATTGTACCTCCGGCGCAGGAAGGACACCAGGAAGTCGAGCCCGCCGCGCGCCTCATGAGGGCCAGGAGGGCGGCGGCCCGGGAACGGAACTCCCCGTCCGGGGCGCCGGTCCCCTCGAGGACGGACTTGACGAGGGCCTTGAGGGTGGAGGCCGTCTGGCAGACGCCGGAGAAGCCGTAGGTTCCGCTGGAGCCCACGAGGCTGTGGACCTTCCGGTAGGCCTCCGTGGCGGCGGCCAGGTCCCCGGGGCTTCGGAGCATCGCGGCCAGGGCGGCCTCGACGCCCTGGATCTTGTCGGGGAGCTGGCGGGCGTAGGCGGCGCGCAGGTCGGCGAGCTTCCGGGCGTAGCCGGGATCGGGGGCGATCATGGGCGTTCCTCCCAAATCTTCCGCACCGTGTCGGACAGGGTCATCGGGTCGAAGGGCTTGGGGATGACCCCGATGGCCCCCATCTCGCGGTATTGGGCGACCTCCCGGGGCTGGACCTTCGCGGTCATGAAGATGACGGGGATGGAGGAGGTCTCCCGGCCGGCCCGGAGGGCGCCGAAGGCGGAGGGCCCGTCCATCCCGGGCATCATGACGTCCATGAGGATGAGGTCGGGCCTCTCGACGGGCGCTTCCTGGATCGCTTCGGGGCCGGAGCCGCAGACGCGGACGCGGAAGCCGCCCACGGCCTCCAGGGCGAGCTTGGCCACCACCTGGATGTCGGGCTCGTCCTCCACGAGCATGATATGTGCCGGCGCCGCGTAGGCCATGCCTTTAGGGAAGCAATTGGCATGCCGCGCCCGGCGCCGCGATCCGCGCCTAACTTATTGGGGTCAAAAGTGTTGGGATGGCGTTGCTGTGGGCCCGGGGAGGGGTCTCATTTTTGTCGGGCGTCGAACTCGTCGGGGCGGACGTTGGCCAGGATTTCCTCGATCGAGGTGATCCCGGCGCGGGCCTTCTCGATCGCGTCCCACCAGAGGGTGGTCATCCCGTCCCGCTCCACCGCCAGGCGCTTGAGGCGCTCCGCCGTGACGCCCGGCTCGTTGATCGCGGCGCGCAGGGCGTCGTTGATCACGAGTACCTCGTAGGCGCCGATCCGTCCCTTGTAGCCGATCTTGTGGCAGGCGTCGCACCCCCGGGGGCGGAAGAGGACGATTTCCTCGCCGGGGCCCGCGCCGAGGAGGCGGCGTTCCTCGGGCCCGGGCTCGCAGGACTGCTTGCAGAAGGGGCAGAGCCGCCGGAGGAGCCGCTGGGCGCAGACCATCAGGAGCGAGTTGCTGATCAGGTAGGGCTCGATCTTCATCTCCGTGAAGCGCGCCACGGCCGAGGCGGCGTCGTTGGTGTGGGTGGTGGAGAGGAGGGGGTGGCGCGTGAGCGAGGCGTCCGCGGCGGTCCGGGCGGTCTCGGGATCGCGGATCTCGCCCACCAGGATCACGTCCGGGTCCAGGCGCAGGAAGCTCCGCAGGGCCCGCGCGAAGGTCAGGCCGATCTCGGGATTCACCTGGAGCTGGTTGATCCCCGGCAGGGTGTACTCGACCGGGTCCTCCGCGGTCTGGACGTTGATCGAAGGCGACTTGATCTCGTTGAGCGCGGCGTAGAGGGACATCGACTTGCCGCTGCCGGTGGGTCCGGCGTGGAGGACCATCCCGTAGGGGGCGGAAATGACCTTGCGGTAGGCCGCGAGGTTCCGCGCCGAGAAGCCGAGCTTCTCCAGGGGCAGGACCGCCTTCTGCTTGTCGAGGATGCGGAGGACGGCCTTCTCCCCGTGCTGGCAGGGCGCGACGGCCACGCGCAGGTCGAAGTCCGCGCCCCGGCTGGAGATCGCCTTGAAGGCGATCCGGCCGTCCTGGGGGAGGCGGTGCTCGGTGATGTCGAGCTGGCTCATGATCTTGATCCGCGCGACGATCGGCCGGACGAGGGACGCCGGGCGGAACCGGTTCGTCACGTGCAGGTCCCCGTCGATCCGGGAGCGGACCACGACCTCGTCCTCGGCGGGCTCGATGTGGATGTCTGAGGCGCCGGCCTCGTAGGCCGACTCGATCAGGTGGTTGACGAGCTGGATGACGGGGGCCGACTGCTCGTTGGCCTCTTCCGAGATCCCTTCGGGGACCGCGGCCTCCGGCTGGAGCGTCTCCTTGAGCCGCGCCTGGATGTCGGAGAGGGTGGGCCGGGGCGCCGCGCCCTCCTGGGGAGCGGACAGGAGGGCCTCGAGGCTGTCGGGCGGGGCGATGGAGAGGCGGGGCGCCTTCCCGCGCTCCACGACGCCCCGGATCGCCTCCAGGACATCCCACAGGAAGGGATTGCTCAGGACGAAGGCGGGCGCGCCGGAGGGATCGCCCACGGCCACGATGCCGTTGGCGCGGCAGAACGGGGTGGGCAGGACCCCCAGGCGCACGTCCTCGGGGTTGATCCGCGAGACGCAGGGGAGCGAGAGGAACTCGGCGACGAGCTCGGCGGTCCGCGGGGGGGGGATCTGCAGGTCGGACGCCTGGGCGTAGAGCTGGCCGGCGTTCAGGCGGCCCAGCGCGGCCTTCCGTTCGGGGGAGGGCTTGAGCCGTTCGACCATGAAGTTCCTGAAGCGGGCGAACCCGGAGGGGCTCATCCGGCCGTCCCATCGGTCCCCGCCCTCGGGCCGGTCCGGGGGGGCGGCGGTCGGGGCGCGCCGCGAGAGGGCCTGCCAGCGCTTCTTCGTGGCCAGGTGGGCCTGGATCTTGCCGACCAGGACCGTCTCGTCGATGGGCTTCGACACGTGGTCGGCGGCGCCGGCGCTGAGGGCGCGGGCCTTGTCCTTCTCCCCCCCGAGCGCGGTGACGAAGATGACGGGGATGCAGGCGGTCTCCTTCCGCTCCTGGAGGCGGGCGCAGACGTCGTAGCCGCTCATGTCCGGCATCGTGACGTCCAGGAGGATCACGTCGGGGGCCTCGGCGGCGGCCTGGAGGGCCTCTTGGCCGCCCGCGGCCTGGGTGACGCGGTAGCCGCGGGCGCCGAGGACCAGCGAGAGCCACTCTCTGATGTCCTCGTCGTCGTCCACGCACAGGATCGCGGGCGCGTCGGTCATGGCCTTCGTCCTAGTTCACCACAAAGACACGAAGGACACAAAGTTATCTTGTGTCCGGGGGGTCGGATCAGAATCGAGAATGGATTCCCCCTGCCTCCCCCGGAGGACAAGGGGGAACGGACCCTTGATTCTCGATTCGTGACGCTTTTGAACGGGTCCCCTCTTTCCGGTCCTTCGTGTCCATTGTGCCTTTGTGGTGAGGGTCATTTCTCTAGGAACGGGCCGGGACCGCCGCGGCCCCGCGCCTCCCCGCCGCCAGGCGGACGGCCGCCAGGAGCCGGGCGGGATCGACCGGCTTCTGGAGGCAGTCCACCGGCTCGGGGCCCTCGGACTCCAGCTCCCGGCGGGCGGACTCCGCCACGGCGGAGACCACGACCACGGGGAGCCCCCGCGTCCGCTCCTGCCGGCGCAGTTCCCGGAGGAACCACACGCCGTCCTGGTCGGGCAGGAGGACGTCGAGGACCATCGCGTCGTAGTCGGACTCCACCAGCCGGCGGCGGGCCTCGTCGGCGCTGTAGGCCGGGTCCACGCTGAATCCGCCGCGCCGGAGCGTCTCGGCGGCCGCGGCGGAGGCCTCGCGGTCGTCCTCGCAGACCAGGACGCGGGGGGCGCCCGCGCGGTCGGGCGCGGCCGGCGCCTCCTCCTTGAGCCCCGGCAGGTCGAAGCGGAAGGTGGTGCCGGCCGGGCCGGTCTCGAAGTCGATGCGGCCCCCGTGCTTCTCCACGATGGCCCTGGTGATGGCCAGCCCCAGCCCGCTCCCCCCCTTCTCCCGGCGGTCGGAGGAGTCCGCCTGGGCGAACCTCTGGAAGATCCGGCCGCGGAACTCGGGGGGGATGCCGGGGCCCCGGTCGGAGACCCCCACGCGGAATCCCGTCCCGCGGGGCTCCACCGAGACGCGCACCTCGCCCCCCTCGGGGGAGTACTTGGCGGCGTTGGAGAGGAGGTTGGCCAGCACCTGCATGAGCCGGTCGGCGTCGGCCAGCACGCGGGCGCCGGGGGCCCGGAGGTCGAGGACGAAGCGCACGCGGCGCGCCTCGGCGTACTCCCGGTTGGCCTCCAGGGACTGCCCCACGAGCCTGGAGAGGTCCGCGGGCCTGAAGTCGTACTTCATCTTCCCGGCGGCGATCTTCTCGATGTCCAGGATGTCGTTGATCAGCCGCACGAGGCGCTTGCAGTTGCCGTGGGCCACGTCCACGAGCGACCGGGCCAGGGGGGGGATCTCGCCCGCGGCGCCCCCCGCGATGAGGCCCAGCGAGCCGCGGATGGAGGTGAGCGGTGTCCTCAGCTCGTGGCTGACGGTCGAGACGAACTCGTCCTTCATCCGGTCCAGCTCCTTCCGCCGGGTGATGTCGCGGATCATGACCTGGGACCCCTCCGCCCCCTGGTGGGCGAAGGGGATGGAGGCGACCTCCACGTCCACCCGGCGCCCGTCGGAGCGGACCCACTGGTCCTCGAAGAAGGCCGTCCCGGTCTCCTCCGCGCGCGGCTCGGAGCGGGCGCGCGCGAGCAGGGGCGCGCCGGCGAGTTCGGCCGGCTCGGTCACGCCCAGGATCCGCTCGGCCGCCGGGTTCATGAAGACGGGGTTCCCCTCGCTCTCGATCACGATCCCGTCGGGGGAGGACTCGAAGAGGCGGCGGTACCGCTCCTCGCCCTCCCGCAGGGACCGCTCCGCGCGGGCCCGCTCCAGGGCCGCGGCCAGGACGTTGGCGATCGCGCGGAGGAAGTTCGCGTCGTCCTTGGTGAAGTCCCGGGGCCGGGCGGTGTAGACGCCCAGGACGCCGTAGGGGCGCGACTGGCCGGGGACGACGACGCTGATCCCGCTCGCCGCGCCGTGCCCGCGGAGGAGGACCGTGTCTTCGGGCCGGCTCTCCCGGTCCAGGTCGTGGACGATGACCGGTTCGCTCGTCCGGAGCGCGCGGCGGGCCGGCGTGGACTCCCCGGCCGCGATCCGGGCGCTCCCCACGAGCCCTTTCTTCCAGCCCGTCCCCGCCCGGAGGAGGAAGGTGTCGCCGTCCGGGAGGAGCTCCAGCACCCCGGCGAAATCGGCGCCGAGGGTCGAGGCCGCGACGGAGGAGGCCTGGTTCATGAGGGAAATGGGATCGGGGTCCGAGAGGGCGCGCTGGCCCAGCGCCGTGGCCGCCGCCTGCTGGCGCGCGCGGGTCCAGAGCTCCACGTTGGCCCGGGTGAGATCGAGCGTGCGCTCCTTGACGCGCCGCTCCAGCTCGCCGCGGGCCTTCTGGATCGCCTCGTCCCGGGACTGGATCTGGGAGAGCATGTCGTTGAAGCCGTCGATCAGGGTCCCCAGCTCGTCGCGGTTGCCCGGGGCCGCCCTGACCGAGTAGTCCCTGAGGGTCGAGACCGAGTGGACCGTCCCCGCCAGCCCGAGGAGCGGCTTGGTGATCAGCCGCTCGAGGTGCGAGGAGAGGAACCAGGCCACGCCGACGCAGGCCAGGAGCACCAGGCCCATGACGATCGCGTCGTGCCGGAGGTGGGCGTCCGCCTCGCCCAGATCGCCCGCGAGGTGGACGGTCCCGATCCTCTCCCCCTCCACCATGATCGGGCGGGAGACCTTCAGGGCCTCCTTCCGGGGCCCGGGGCGGTCGTACCGGGCGAAGGGCTTGCCCTGCCGGTCGTCGAGGCGGGCGCCCGCGATGTTCTTCTCGGCCGCCAGGGCCCCAAGGATTTCCGAGGCGGACCGGGCGTCGTCGAAGGCGAGGGCGGCCGTGCTCTGGCCCCCCACGACCTGGGCGAGCGTCTCCAGCCTCTCCGCGATCGCGTCCCGGGTCGAGATGAAGTCGTACGCGAGGAAGGCGGCGCAGGCGATGGCCACCGCCGTGACGCTCGTGGCCATGAGGATGGCCTTGAGCTTCCCGCGGATGGACATCCCCTTGAGCCGGTGGACGGCCGCGGCGGGGAGGCGGATCGTCGGCGTGCGGGCCATCAGAATCTCCAGGAGACCGAGAGGTAGGCGCCCCGCTGGACCTCCGTGGATTGGTGTCTGATGAAGGAAGGCGCCGCCTCCAGGTGCTCGCCGTGGAGGAGGTTCTGCCCCACGAGGGAGATCTCCAGGTCGGGCGTGACTTTCCACGCCAGGCGGGCGTCCAACTCCACGAAGCTGTCCACGTCCCATCCGGGCACCACGTCCACGTACCTCAGGGCCGCGTCCAGTTGAAGCTTCTCGAAGAGGTCCCACGAGGAGCGGAGGGAGGCCTGGTTCCGCGGGCTCTGCCGCTCGGCGTCCTCCGAGAGCGTGTCCAGACTGTCGTCCTCGATGTTCAGGCGCATGCGGAACAGGGTGTAGGCGCCGGTGAGTGTCCAGCCCTCCGTCACCCGCCATGCCGCCGAGACCTCCAGCCCGCAGGTCCGGCCGTCCGCTTTATTGTCCGCATGGAGGGGTTGGACGAAATGGGCCGGCGCCGGCAGGGGCTCGAGGAAGGGCGTCGCCGGCTCGAACGTCCTGAGGCGGTCGTAGATGTTGTAGAACAGCGCCAAGTCCAGGGAGAGCGCGTCGGCCGGCTGGACCCGGTATCCCATCTCGAGGGCGACCAGCTCCTCGGAAACGAAGCCGTGATCCCCGAACAGGGCCACCTCCGTGGGCAACGGCGCCGTGGGGAGCACGGCGAAGTTGATGCGGACTTCGTCCTCCGTGCGGGACGGCATCCGGACCGCGCGCGAGGCCGCGGCCCAGAGGGCGTGCCGCTCGTGGGGCCTCCAGGACAGGCGCGCGCTGGGCTGGACCTCGAAGCGCGTGTATTCGTTATACTCGAACCGGGACCCCAGGGTGAGGTGGAGCCGGTCCTCGACGAGGGCGATCTCGTCCTGGACGAACACGCTGGCCAGGCCGTGGGTGCGATGGTCGGGATCGTAGGCGAGGGTCGTGCCGTTCCCGATCCGGTCCGAGGTGAGACGGTACCCGGCGCCCCACACGACGTCGTGCCCCTCGATCGGCTGGAACCGGTACTGGAAGTTGATCTCCGCCGTGTCCCGGGTTTCACTGAACTCGTCGTCGGTGAACCTCGTGTGGTCGTAGGTGAACTGGGTGGACAGCCGGGATTTCCCGTCGAAGCGGCGCTCCCAGCCGGCGATCAGGTGCCCCCCGGCCTGCCTGGACAGGTCGCTGAAGGTGTTCGTGAACGGCGGGGCCAGGATCGCCTCGGTGAGCAGGCCCCTCGACTCGCCGGTGTAGTACTCCCCCTGGACGGTCAGCGTGTCCCGGTCCGAAGGGGTCCAATCCGCCCGGAGCCCGGCGCGGGACTGGAACCAGTCGTCGCGGCCCTTGTAGGCCTCGTCGCGATTGAAGTACTTGACGAAGACCCGGTAGGCGAGGTCCTCGCCTTCCTTGCCGCCGTACCGGGCGGCGCCGAACGCGCGCTCCTCCGTGCCGCCGCCGGCGACGAGGAGGCCGCCCTGGGTGTCCTTGGCCTTCTTCGTGGCGATGTTGATGACGCCGTTGACGGCGTTGGAGCCCCAGATGGCGGCGCCGGGGCCGCGGATGACCTCGATCCGCTCGATGTCCTCGATCATCGTCTCCTGCTGTTCCCAGAAGACGCCGGAGAAGAGCGGCGAGTAGACGACGCGGCCGTCGATGAGGACCAGGAGCTTGTTGGCGAAGCGGTCGTTGAAGCCGCGCGCGGAGACGGCCCACTTGTTCGCGTCGATCCGGGCCACCTGCATGCCGGGGACCAGGCGGAAGGCCTCGGCGAGGGAGCGGACGCCGGTCCGGCGGAGGTCCTCCCCTCGGAGGACGGTGACGGCGGAAGGGGCGTCGATGAGGGCCTGTTCCTTGCGGGCCACGGAGGTGACCTGGATTTTCATGAGGTCTTCGATGCTCATGTCCGCCAAGTCCCGGGGGGGCTCCTGGGGGGCGCCGGTCTGCTGGGCGTAGAGGGAGTTCAGGAGTGAGGGGAGGGTGCCCAGCAGAAGGGCGACCCCCCGGAAGAGCCCCGCCCGGAAAGGGATGTTCATCTCAGCCTCTTGAGGGGCAAGTAGAGCAATGCCTGTGCCACGCGCCGGCGGGGAGATGTCTTGCAACGGGTTGGACAGCATGATGTTGCGAGTGTGCCGGCGAGGGGGGAAGAGTGGCTCCCTCCATTTTGGTGGTCATGAACACCCTTTCGTAGGATGCAATCGTTCCGAGCCTGATTCCAGATTTCGGATGGTTGCCGGCGCCTCCCCCGCCGAGGCGCGCCGGGAACGCTTCCCAGCGGGTGTCGTCCCCAAAGCCTTCCGGAAACATCGACAGGCGGGATTGAGTCGCCAATTCAATATAATGATATTGACACATTGTATTAATGTTGTATTATTCTTTTCGTGGACACCGCCGAGATTCGCGCCCTCCTGGCCCGGCTGGACGGCGGACCCGCCGATGCGATCGAGTCCCAGACCGTGGAGTTCATGTCCTGGGACTGGAAATCCGAGGCGAGGGATCGCCAAATCCGGGAACTCCGTGAACGCGTGGTCGCCCAGGCCAATGCCCAGGGGGGCGTCCTCATCCTCGGAGTCGCCGACCGGAAACGGACCCGGCGCGACGCCATCCAGGGCGTCGGGGATCTGGACGCCACTGCCGTCCGCAAGTGGGTCTACGACGGCACCGCGCCCCACATCCTGGTCGACATCGAGGAGTTGATCGAACCGGAGGGAAGGCTCCTGGTCCTCCGCATACCGCACGGGATCCCTCCCCACACGACGAGCGAAGGCACGGGCAAGATCCGCGTAGGCAAGGAACGCCGCCCCCTCCATGGTCCTGAACTCGCCCGGCTCATGGTCCAAGGCGGCCAGGTGGACCTGAGCGCCCAGATCGTCCCGGGGGCCGCCCTCGACGACCTGGACCCGAACCATATCCGCGCCCTCCGCAAGGTGATCGAGACGGAAGCCCGAAAGCCCGAGCTGGCCCGGCTGCCGGACGAGGAACTCCTGGGCAACCTACGGCTGATCCAGGGCCGGGGCGTGACCCTGGCGGCGATCCTGCTCCTGGGGACCCCCCAGGCCGTGGCGCGCTTCGCCCCGCAGCACGAGGTGATTTTCCTCCGCTTCGAGCGGCGGACCGCCTACGAGGTCCGCCACGACCTCAAAGGTCCGCTTCTGGCGGACCTGGATCAGCTCCAGAGGATTCTTCAGGCGAACATGCGCCTCGTGATCGCCCAGACCGCGGGCTTCACGCAAATGGAACTGCCCGACATGACCTGGTGGGCGGCGCGCGAGTCCCTCCTCAACGCCCTGGTCCACCGGGACTACTTCCTCAGGCAGGCCGTCACCGTGGAGCTCTACCCGGACCGCGTCCAGGTTTCCAGCCCCGGCGGATTCATCGGCGGGATCACACCCCAGAACATCCTGCGGCATCCGCCCCAGCACCGCAATCCGCTCCTGGCCTCCGTCTTCCAGGCCATCGGACTGGTCAATCGCGTGGGCATGGGGGTGGATCTCATGTACGAGGAACTGCTCCGCCTGGGCAAGGGCCTGCCTCGGTACACGGCCGATGAAAGCCACGTGAGGCTGGTCCTCCCCACTCGGACGCACAAGGAATTCGCCCTCTTCGTGGCCGAGGAAGGCAAGGCCGGCCGGACCTTCTCCCTTGACGACCTCATCCTGCTCAGGGTCCTGGTCGCCCGCGGATTCCTGGATCGGTGGTCGGCGGCTCAGAATCTCCAGCTCCAGGAGGAAAACGCGGCCGAGTGCCTGGTTTCCCTCCGGCAAAGGGGTTGCCTCTTGGCCCAGGGCCGGGGGCGCGGGACCTCCTATCGCCTCAACCGGCAGTTCTCCGACCGGCTCCGTGGCCGGGAGGAGACCGACTTCGAGGCATCGCTCGACGGCGAAGCCGTGCGGCTCCGCGTCCAGGCGGTCCTGCGGGAGCGGGGGAAGATCACCAACGCCGATATCCGCCGGCTCACCGGCTATTCCCGCTCCGAGGTGATCCGGCTCATGCGGGACCTCTGCGCCCGAAGGATCGCTCGCGTCGCCGGCCGTGGAAGGGCCGCGCATTACGAATCCGGGCCTGCCCTGGAGAAGCCTGCGGGAAAGGGCCGCCGAGGCGAGCGGAAATAAAGGAATGCCCCGCCGAACCATTCCTCGCCCGCAAACATTCATGGCGTCTCGGTTACGCCAAGTCTTTCAGGCCGCGCTTGGGGCCACAACAAGGCCGGTGATGCGGCTCGACCGGACCAGGTCGACCGCCGGGGCGGGGCGCGCGAAGAAGTAGCCCTGGCCGAAGTCGATCCCCAGCTCGCGCGCCGCATCGAGCTGCTGGGCGTTCTCCACCCACTCGAGGATCGACGGGATCCCCAGGTCGGCCGCCAGCCGCGCGGTCGAGGCCACGATGGCCCTCCGGATCCTGTCGTTCGGGAGGTTCGCGGCCAGGTATCCAGAGATCTTCAGGTAGTCCGGCTTGAGGTCCACCAGCCACTGGAGGTTCGCGAACCCCTCGCCGTAGTCGTCCCTGGCGATCCGGAAGCCGCGGGACCGGATCTCCGCCACGGTCGCGCCGAACGCCGGCGGGTTGAGGATCGTCTGCCGTTCGGTGAGCTCGATGACGATGGAGGCCGGGGGGAAGCCGGCCTCCCGAGCCAGGGCGTCCAGCCGGCCCGCGAAGCGGGGATTCGTGAGCGACCGCGGGTGGGCGTTGAGGAAGAGCTTGCCCGCGGGGGCGAAGGGGCGGGCCTCGGAGAAGGCGGAGCGGATGGAGAGGAGGTCGGTCTCGTAGAGGCAGTCCTTGCGGGACGCGTAGGCGAAGAGGAACTCCGGGTTCCTCAGGAGCGACGTGCCGGAGGAGCGGCAGAGGGCCTCGACCCCCAGGGCCTCGAAGGGGGGCCCTCCCCGGCCGAGCGCCACGATGGGCTGGAGGGCCGTCCAGAGGGAGCCCGCGGCCAGGAAGGCGTCGAGGTCCTCGACCTCGTGGACCGCGCCGCCCCCGATCGGCGACGGGGCCGCCTCGCCGGTGACGTGCCGGGCGAGCTCCTCCAGGTCCACCGGCTTGGCCAGGACGGCGCAGGCCCCCATCTGGCGGCAGAGGTCCGCGATCGTCTCGGTGACGTGGGCGCTCACGGCGATGATGCGGGTCCCGGGGAAGTGGGTCGCGAGGTTCCCGATCAGGCGCACCCCGCCGAGGCCCCCCAGGGGGGAGACGCACAGGTCGGTGACGATGGCTTCGACGCCGTGGTGGCCCATCACGGCCTCGGCCGCCTCCGGCTGGCGGCAGGCGATCACCTCGAGGCCGTAGCGCTGGAGGAAGTGCGAGAGGAGGTGGAGGGCGCAGGGGTCGTCGTCCAGGATCAGCACGCGCCGCATAGGTTGCCTCATTTCATGGCTTCGCCCCCATCGTCTCGCGCACCTTGGCCGTGAAGCGCGCGGGGGTGAAGGGCTTGGGAAGGAAGTTGACCTGCTTGTCCTGGATGCCGTGGCGGACGGCCGTGTCGTCGGTGTATCCGGACATGAAAAGGATCCTGAGGGAAGGGCGGATCGCGGCCGCGCGTTCCGCCAGCTCCCGGCCGCCCATGACCGGCATCATGACGTCGGTCACCAGCAGGTCGAAGCGGTCGGGCTGGGCCTCGAAGGCCTTCAGGGCCTCCTGGCCGTCCGCCGCTTCCACCACCGTGAATCCCTGCCGGCGGAGGAGCTCCCCGGCGAGCTTCCGCACCACCGTCTCGTCCTCGGCCAGCAGTGCCGTCCCGGGGGTGGGGGCGAGGCGCGGATCGGAGGCCTCCAGGGCGGGCTTCTTGGAGGACCCGATGGCCTGGGGGAGATAGATCGTGAAGGCGGCCCCCCCGGCGGGGGCGTTCCCCGCGATCAGCCAGCCGTCGCTCTGCTTGACGATCCCGTAGGCGGTGGAGAGCCCCAGCCCCGTCCCCTGGCCCTTGGGCTTGGTGGTGAAGAAGGGCTCGAAGAGATGGGGGAGGACCTCGGGGGCGAGGCCGGGGCCGGTGTCGTTCACCGAAAGGGTCACGTAGGCCCCCGGCGGGATCGTCTCGTCCCGCCAGGAGAGGGGTTCGCGGAGGATGGCATTGGCGATCCGCATCGTCAGGTCGCCGCCCTTGGGCATCGCGTCCCGGGCGTTGAGGACCAGGTTCAGGACCACCTGCTGGACCTGGACGGGATCGGCCTTGACGCGGCCGGCGGAGGGATCCAGCTCCGCGTTCAGGCGGATGTCCTCCACGAGTAGGTGCCGGAGCATGCCGCCCATGTCGCTCACCAGGGTGTTGAGGTCCAGCACCTCGGGCTGGAGCACCTGGCGGCGGCTGAAGGCCAGGAGCTGGGCCGTGAGCGACTTGGCCCGCTTGCCCGCCTTCCGGATCTCCTCGAGGTAGCCGCGGGCCCGGTCGTCGAGGCCGCCGTCCTGGAGCGTGAGGTCGGAGAAGCCCAGGATGGCGGTGAGCATGTTGTTGAAGTCATGAGCCACCCCGCCGGCCAGCTTCCCCACGGCCTCCATCTTCTGGGCCTGGATGAGCTCCTGTTCCTTGGACTTGAGCTCGCGCGTGCGCTCCTCCACCCGCTTCTCGAGGTCCCTGCGGGCGGCCTCCAGCTGGGCGTCCCGCGCCTGGATCTGCGAGAGCATCTCGTTGAAGCCGTCCACGAGGAGCCCCGTCTCGTCGTTGCCCTGCCGGGCGGCGCGGATCGAGTAGTCCTTCCGCTCCGAGACGGCCTTCACCGTGTCGGCGAGGTGGAGGATGGGCCCCGTGATCTTCCCCTCCAGCCGGGAGACCAGGAAGAAGACCGCCAGGATGGAGGCGACCAGGACGGCTCCCATGATCGCGGCGTTCCGCCAGAGGCGCTCCTTCAGCTCCTCCAGGTCCGACCGCAGGTAGACGGTGCCGACCCGGTCGTTGTCGGAGACGATCGCCTGGAAGATCTCGAAGTGGCCGGCGTGGAAGACCGTGCCCTCCGGGCCGGGGCGGGGCGGGGCGGGCACGGGGCCGGAGTCCCGGCGGGCGTACCCGGTGAAAGGCCTTCCTTCCTTGTCGTAGATGCAGGCGCCGAGGATCTGCTTCTGCACCGCCAGGGCCTGGAGGATCTCGCCGGCGACCTTGGCGTCGTTGAAGGCCAGGGCCGCCGTGCTCTGGCCGCCCACGATCTTCGCCACGGATTCCATGCGGGCGGCGATCGCCTGCCGGTAGGAGAAGTAGTCGTAGACGATGAAGCCGGCCCCGGCCAGGAGGAGGGCCGGGACGCTCGCGGCCATCGTGATCCCCTTGAGCTTGCGGCGGATGGAGGAGGTCATGGCTTCTCCTCCTGCACGATCCGGGCGAGCTGGAGGAGCTTGGAGCTGACCTTCAGGCCCGCCCGCGCCGCCGCGTCGGGATTGATCTCGAACCGGACCAGCTTTTCCTGGAGGACGAAGTTGACGACGCCCCTCGCGTGCGCGAATCCCGCCGCCTCCCCGACCGTCAGGATGGGGAGGCCCTTGAGCGCGCCCAGGATCGGCTTCACCCACTCCTTCTCGGAGGCGGCGACGAAGAGGATGTGGCAGGATTTCAGGGTTTCAGGATCCTTGGAACGTTCGACCACGAAGGACCTTCCCTGGACGCTCCGGCCTTTCAAGGTGCGGTCCAGGACGTTTCCGAAGGGATCGTCGCCGAGGACGCCCACGCGGATCGGCGAGTCCGCGGCCGGGTGGGCCGAGGCCGGCCACTCGACGAACTTCGCGAAGTTGAGGAGGAACGCGGCCTTGATCTCGTGTTCGGTGGCCGCGGGGGCGGCTTGGGGGGCGGCCAAGGGGGCCCAACCGAGGAGGAGGGCGGCGGCCCAGGGCAGGGCCCTCTTGAGGAGAGGACGGGTGCCCTCCGACTCCCTTTGCCGCCTGGCCTCCTGCATTTCTTCGATCCCCTGGGAAGGAAAGCAAGCCCTGTGCCATGTCGGATTCAAGGAAAAACGACCTCCGGGGCACAAAATTGTGGGAACGGGGGCCCGGAATGGGGGGTAACCCCTTGCCGGGCCGCGTTTTAGGCGAGTTCCCCGTGGCACGGCCTTTGCATTCCCCATGGGGTCATGCAAAGGAGGCCGACGATGAATGCCCCGAGGAACGTGCTGGTGTGCGAGGACGATCCCGTCCAGTTGAAGGTCCTGGAAGCGGCCTTCCGCCGGGCCGGCTACGGCACCCTGACGGCGCGCAGTCCCGGGGAGGCCCTGGAGGCCGTCCGGGGCCGGAGGGCCCACGCGGTCGTGGCGGACGTCCAGCTCGACCGGGGCAACGCCTTCGACCTCGTTCAGGGCCTCCGGCGGGGCGGGATGGACGCCCCCGTCATCATGATGTCCGCCTACGCCACCCCGGGGATGCGCCAGCGGGCGGTGGCCGCCGGGGCGGTGGAATTCTTCGAGAAGCCCTGCGATCCCCGCGAGGTCGTCCGGCGCGTGGACCGGGCGGTGGCGGAGGAGGTCCGCGAGCGGATCCAGGCGCGGGTGCTCGTGGTGGAGGACCATCCCCAACTGCGGGCGCTCTACCGGGCCTTCCTCAAGCAGGCCGGGTGCGAGATCGTGGAGGCGGAGGACGGGTTCAAGGCGATGGAGCGCCTCCAGGCCCCCGGCGCGCCCGTGGACATGGTGCTGATGGACGTGCACGTCCCGGGGCCCTCGGGCGCGGCGCTCGTCCAGGAGATGCGCCGGGCGGTCCCGGGGCTCTTCGTGGCGATGGTGACGGGGGAGGCGGGATACGAGGACATCCAGGCGGGGTACCGGTCGGGCGCCTCGGCGCTCCTGCGCAAGCCGGTGTCCCGGCAGGACCTGATCGCGTTCGTGAAGGCGAGCCTGGCGAAGGCCCGGGAGGCGCGCCGGGCGGCGGGGCGGGCGCGGGAGCGGGCCGCGGAGCCCCGGCTCCGGCGGATCGTCCGCTGGGTGCGCTCGTCCCTCTCCGCCCCGAAAGGGAGCCGGCGGCACAAGCGCCTGGTGACCCTGGCGGTGGGGGCGGCGTTCGTCCTGGGCGGCCTCTTCGCGGGGACCCTCCTGGACTCGGGGGTACGGGCCGCGGAGGACTATGCGAAGAAGGCGGACCAGGCCCTGGAGGCGGCGGACCGGACGGCGGGTCCCGCGGCCGAGGAGATCCGGGCCGGCCGGGCCTTCCAGCAGTGGTACCTGGCCGAGCAGGTGGGGCTGACCCGCGAGGCGAACGAGATCTCCCGCCGGAACAGCGAGAGGATGGCGGACCTCCAGGTGATCCGCGGCTTCCAGCGATAGGCAGGGAAAGGACGGAACGATGGTCGAGGCCGGTTTCCTGGATCCGATGAGGCTGGAACACCTCCAGGCCCTCGGGGGATCGGGCCTGGTGGCCCGCCTGATCGACCTCTTCCTCCGGAACGCGCCCGCCCGGATCGCGGCGGCCCGGTCCGCTCAGGAGGCGCGCGACTGGGGCGGCGTGGAGCGGGCCGTCCACGCGCTCGTGTCCTCCGCCGGCAACATCGGGGCCGCCGGGCTCATGGGCCTCAGCCGGGAGATCGAGCGCCGCGCCGTGCAGGGCCCCATGGAGGAGATCCCGGCGCTCGTCCGGGAACTCGATGGAGGATACGAGCGGGTCAGGATCCGTCTCGAAGAGCGGAGGAAGGAGCTGTCCGCATGAGGAAGATCGCGGTCGTCGAGGACAACGCCGACAACCGCCTGCTGGTCGGCGCCATCCTGGGGGAGCGGTACGAGCTGGCGGAGTACGAGACGGGGCCCGACGCGATCGACGGGCTCCGGGAGTCCGCCGCGGACCTGGTGCTCCTGGACATCTCCCTGCCGGGGATGGACGGCGTCGAGGTGCTCCGGGAGATCCGGAAGGATCCCGGCCTGCGCCGCCTCCCCGTCATCGCCCTGACCGCCCACGCCATGAACGGCGACCGCGAGAAGTACCTCGCCCTCGGGTTCGACGGCTACGTCACCAAGCCGATCGTCGACGAGGACGCCCTCGTCGGCGCGGTCGAACGCGGCCTGGGGGTGGGGCGATGAATCCCCCTCCCGCCGTCAAGCCCTTCCGCAGTGCCGCGGGGCGCGACCTGGTGTGGGTCGCGGTCGTCTGGATCGCCACGTTCGTGATGGCGCTCACCATGGATGTCTCCGAGTTCCTCTCCGCGGCCCTGCGGCGGGAGGAAGGCTGGAAGGTCGGCGGGATGTTCCTGGCGTTCCTCGTCCTGGCCCTGGCGCTGGGCCTCTTCTCCGCGCGCCGGTGGCGGGAGCTCGTGGAGGAGACCGCGGCGCGGAAGCGGACGGAGGAGGAGCTGAGGCAGGCCCACGGCCGCCTCCTGGATCGCCTGCGGGAGGGCGAGGCGCGCGCCGACGAATCCACCACCCAGCTCCGGCAGGAGACCCTCCAGCGGGTGCTCGCCCAGAACGCCCTGCGGGCCAGCGAGGAGGCGTGCCGCGACTTCCTGGAGAACGCCAACGACCTCGTCCAGACCGTCGGGCCGGACGGGCGCCTGCTGTACGTCAACCGGGCCTGGAAGAAGGCCCTGGGATACAACGACGAGGATGTGGATCGCCTCGCGATGGCCGACGTGGTGGCCCCGG
This sequence comes from uncultured Planctomycetales bacterium, assembly GCA_964395295.1. GTDB lineage: Bacteria > Planctomycetota > MHYJ01 > MHYJ01 > JACPRB01 > CAYNDR01. Next base: position 3,803 of record CAYNDR010000058.1, on the reverse strand, counting down.
AGCACCTGGAGCGCTGCAAGGTCGCGCTCCGGCGCGTCGCGGCGGGCGACCGCGTGGACCGGATCGAGGCCGTCTTCGTCACCCGGGGGGGAAAGAGGATCGTGGTCGAGGGGAACCTCAACGGCCGGTTCAAGGGAGGGAAGCTGGAATCCTGCCGGGGCCTCTTCCGGGACGTGACCGAGCGCCGCGCGTCCGAGCGGCGCCTGGCCACCCAGCACGCGGTCGCGCGGGTCCTGGCCGGGGAGTCCTCGCTCCAGGAGGCGGCCCCGAAACTGCTGGCGGCCTTCGGGGAGCGGCTGGGGTGGGAGGCGGGCGTCTTCTGGACGGCGGAATCCGGAGAGACGGGCCTCCGGCGCGTCGCCTTCTGGCAGGCGCCCTTCCTGGACGCCGAGGCGCTCGACAGGGCCGCCCGGTCCGGCGCGTTCAGTCCCGAGGCCGGCGTGCCCGGACGGGTGCGCGACTGCGGGGCCCCGTGCTGGATCCCCGACGTGGCGGCCGATCCCGGCTTCCAGCGCGCGGCGGCCGCGGCGGGGGCGGGCCTGCATGCCGAGCTGGCCTTTCCCGTCATGGTCGCCGGCCGGGTGGCGGCCGTGGTGGAGCTCTTCGGCCGGGAGGCCCGCGGGCCCGACCTCCCCACGCTGGGGACGGTCGTCTCCGCCGCCGGCCAGGTGGCCCAGTTCCTCACGCGCGTCCGGGCGGAGGAGGACCTGCGCGTGGCGAAGGAGTCGGCCGAGGAGGCCAACCGCGCCAAGAGCCGGTTCCTCGCCCACATGAGCCACGAACTGCGCACGCCGCTCAACTCGGTGATCGGGTTCGCCGGCATCCTCCTGAAGAACAAGGCGCGGAACCTGGGCGGGCAGGACCTCCAGTATCTCGACAGGATCCGGGAGAACGGGAAGCACCTGCTCGGCCTGATCAACGGGGTGCTGGACCTGTCCAAGGTCGAATCGGGGCGGGAGGAGTTGGACCTCGCCCCCGTGGCCCTCGACGACCTGGTCCGGGAGACCCTCGCCCAGCTGGAGGGCCAGGTCGCCGGGCGGGGGATCGCGCTCGCGGCCGACGTGCCTTCCCGCCTGGAGCCTCTTGTGGCGGACGCGGGCAAGCTCAGGCAGGTGATCCTCAACCTCGTGGGCAACGCGGTCAAGTTCACGGAGAAGGGCCGGGTGACGGTCCGGGTCCACGCCGGCCCGGACGAGGGCCGGCCGTCGCGCATCGACGTGGCCGACACGGGGATCGGGATCCCGGAGGACCGGCGGGAGGCCGTCTTCGAGGCCTTCCAGCAGGCGGACACCACCACGGCGCGCCGGTACGGCGGGACGGGGCTGGGCCTGACGATCAGCCGGGCGCTCTGCGATATGATGGGATACCGGATCACGGTCCGGAGCGAGGTGGGGAAGGGGTCCACGTTCAGCGTGCACCTGGGGCCGGACGGGGCGGGCGCGCCGAAGGGGGTCGGAACGAGGGAGGTAGCCGTATGATCGCGTTGAAGAACTGGTACCGGGACCGCCTGGCGGTCCGGATCGCCGCGCTGGAGACGGCGCGGCGCCGGCTGGCCGCGAAGGCGGGCGAGTCGATTGAGTCGGTCCTGCGGATCGCCCACTCCCTGCGCGGATCGGGGGCCACCTACGGATTCCCGCAGATCACGGAGGTGGCGCGGGGCCTGGAGGAGGCCGGGGACGAGGAGTTCCCGGCCCGCGTGGAGACCCTCCTGGCGACGCTGAGGGAAGCGGCCGCGGGGGGGCGCACGGACCGGACGACCCTGCTGGTGGTGGAGGACGACCCCGACCAGGCCTGCTTCATGGAGGGCATCCTCTCGGGCCCCGACCGCGACGTGGTGACGGCCTCGACGGCGGCGCAGGCGGAGGCGATCCTCGCGGAGAGGTCCGTCTCGCTCATCCTTTTGGACCTGCTCCTGCCCGACACGGACGGGCGGAACCTCCTGATGCGCCTGCGCGAGCGGCCCGCCACCGCGGGGATCCCGGTCCTCGTGGTGACCGTCAAGGGGGTGGAGGAGGCGCGGGACGAGTGCCTGGCGCTGGGGGCGGACGGCTTCCTGGAGAAGCCCGTCAACCCGGCCGCGCTGGCGGTCGCCGTGGCGGGCCGGCTGGCGGCGGGGTCCGACCTGTCCGCGGCCTGCCGGCGGGACCCGCTGACGGGCCTGCCCAACCGGGCGGCCTTCCATGAGGCCTACGGGCGGATGCAGCCGGTCTACGTGGACCCGGCGACGCCCCTGTCGCTGGGGATCCTGGACGTGGACGGCCTGCGGGGGATCAACGAGGCGCACGGCCGCGCGGTGGGGGACCAGGTCCTCCGCCGGGCCGCCGCGGTGATCTCGGCGTCTCTGCGGGCCACGGACTGCCTGGCCCGCTGGGGCGGGGGGACGTTCGCGGTGCTCTTCCCGGCCACGGGGCGGCGGGGGGCGGCGCGGGCGCTGGACAAGGCGAGGCGCCTCCTGCGGAGGGAGCGCTTCGCGGTCGGCGGCGGCGAGCCGGTCCGGGCGGCCGCCGCGGCGGGGGTGGTCGGCGTCCCGAGGACCGTCCCGGTGGAGGAGGCGGTCTCGCGGGCCGACCGGTACCTTTTCCGGGCCAAGTCCGCCGGGCGCGACCGCGTGGCGTGGGAGGAGGGGCCGGAGCCGGCGGCGGAGGCGCGGGTGATGCTGGTGGAGGACGACGAGCTGATGGCCACGCTGGTCCGGCACCACCTGGAGGGGGAGGGGTTCGAGGTCCTGCACTATACCAACGGGGCCGACGCCCTGCAGGCCCTGCTGAGGGAATCGGTCTCGCTGGTCGTCTCGGACGTGCAGATGCCCCGGATGGACGGGTTCGAACTGCTGGAGCGGCTCCGGGCGGTCCCCTCGCTGGCGAAGGTCCCGGTGGTGCTGGTGACCTCGATGGGGAGCGAGGAGGACGTGGTGCGGGGGTTCGAGCTGGGGGCGGACGACTACATCCTGAAGCCCTTCTCCGCGGTGGATTTCATGACGCGCCTCCGGCGGCTCCTGCGCCGGAAGGCGGCAAAATAGACCGTCCGTTCTGCCGCGCCCCGGCCGGCCTTGCGCCCCATGCCGTGCCGTGGTATGGTGGTGCGCATGGTTGTGGAAAGCCGCGTCCGGTTCGGCTACCGCGAGTACCAGCACCTCCCTGAAGAGAAGCGCTGCGAGGTCATCGACGGGGATCTGCTTATGTCTCCCGCGCCCACTCCCTACCACCAGAAGGTCCTCTCGCGGCTCTACGAAGCCTTGGCCTCCTTCGTGCGGGCGCGCGGGCTGGGAGAGGTGTACTTCGCCCCCTGCGACGTGGTGCTGTCGGACTACGACATCGTCCAGCCGGACATCCTCTTCGTCGCGACGGCGCGGCTGGGGATCATCGGCCCCAAGTTCATCGGGGGCGCGCCCGACCTGGTGATGGAGCTTTTCACCGAGCCTTCGGCCTACCGCGACCTCGTGGTCAAGAAGACCCTGTACGCGCGCCACGGGATCCCCGAGTACTGGCTGGTGGATCTCCAGGCCGGGAAGATCGAGGTCCTCGCCCTGGGGAAGTCCGGTTACGAGACGGCGGGCGTCGCGGAGGGCGACGTCCCCGCGTCGAGCCGGCTCCTCGACGGCTTCCGCGTCGTTCCGGCCTCGCTCTTCTGATCCGCCCCGGCGGCCGGGGGATGTTTCCCCACAGTGGGTGCCCCAAAGGGGCAAGTCACTGAGGGGAAACCATGTTCCGCGCTTCCAGTACGCTTACTGGGACTACTGAAGTCCTGCCGTCCCCGCTCCCGCAAGGGGGTGGGGTCGACCGGCTCTTTGAAAAACGGATGGA
>CAYNDR010000057.1:0-23428 GCA_964395295.1 uncultured Planctomycetales bacterium | reverse complement strand
GTTTGGCGACCGGTCGGCTGCGGAAGAATCAAGGGTCCGCCCGCCTGCCCTCCCCGCGGGGGATGGCGCCTGGCTATGGACCAAATCAAGGGCTGAACGGATACCCCCGATTTAGTGTAGGCCCCGGTCGGCGGGAGGAGTATTATCAGGATAGGGGACGCCCCGCGCCGCGGGAAATTTAAACGGGCCCGGCGATGAGAGGCCAGGCATGGACAAGTCGGTGAAGTCGCTCGACCACGTGACCCTCCGGTTCGCCGGCGACTCGGGGGACGGCTCCCAGCTCATCGGGACCCAGTTCACCGAGGAGTCGGCCGCGCTGGGGAACGTGGCGGCCACGTTCCCCGACTACCCCGCCGAGATCCGCGCGCCGGCCGGGACGCTCTCGGGCGTCAGCGGCTTCCAGGTGTGCTTCGGCCGGGAGGACGTCCACACGCCGGGCGACCGGCTCGACATGCTCGTGGCGATGAACCCGGCGGCGCTCAAGGTGAACCTGGCGGACGTGCGGCCCGGCGGCACGATCGTGGTGAACCAGGACGCCTTCACGGAGGAGAACTTCGCCAAGGCGGGCTACGCGGCCGACCCCCTCCGCGACGGGTCGCTCAGCCAGTACTCGGTCGTCGCCGTGCCCGTCACGACCCTCACGACGCGGGCCGTGGAGGAGCTCAACCTCCCCCGGAAGCTGGCCGAGCGGCCGCGCAACTTCTTCGCCCTGGGGCTGGCCCTCTGGCTCTTCGAGCGCCCCATGGAGAGCACCCTCGAGTTCATCCGGTCCAAGTTCGGGAAGGACCCGGCGGTCGAGCGCGCCAACACGCTGGCCCTCAAGGCCGGGTACACCTACGGGCTGAGCACCGAGCAGTTCACGAGCCGGTTCCGGGTGCCCGCCGCGCGCCTGGCGCCGGGGACCTACCGGAACATCATCGGCAACCAGGCGCTCACCCTGGGATTCGTGACGGCCGGGCGGCTGGCGGGCATCCCGGTCTTCTACGCCAGCTACCCGATCACCCCCGCCAGCGAGATCCTCCAGGAGCTGTCGAACCTCAAGGAGTACGACGTCCGCACCTTCCAGGCGGAGGACGAGATCTCCGCCGTGGGCGCGGCGATCGGCGCCTCCTTCGGCGGGGCGATCGGCATCACCGGCACGAGCGGGCCGGGCCTGTCGCTCAAGGTCGAGTCCATCAACCTCGCGGTCATGGCCGAACTGCCGCTGGTCGTGGTGGACGTCCAGCGCGCCGGCCCCAGCACCGGCATGCCCACCAAGGTGGAGCAGGGGGACCTGCTCCTGGCCCTCTACGGCCGCGCCGGCGAGAGCCCCGTGATCGTGACCGCCCCCACGAGCCCCTCGGACTGCTTCCGCGCCGCGCTGGAGGCCGTCCGCCTGGCGGTCAAGTACATGACGCCGGTGATCCTCCTTTCGGACATGTACCTCTCGGCGAGCTCCGAGCCGTGGCGCGTGCCCGCCCTGGAGGATCTCCCCCCGGTGCCGGTCCGGTTCGCCCGCGACCCGGCGGCCTTCCGGCCGTACGCCCGCGATCCCGAGACCCTCGCGCGCCCCTGGGCGGTCCCCGGCACGCCGGGCCTGGAGCACCGGATCGGCGGCCTGGAGAAGATGGACGTCACCGGCGAGGTCACCTACGACCCCGAGAACCACCAGCGCATGGTGAAGCTGAGGGCGCAGAAGATCGCCCGCGCGGTCCGGGACGTCCCCGACGCGGCCGTGGGCGGCGCGCCGGAGGGCGACCTGCTTCTCCTGGGCTGGGGCGGCACGGCCGGCGCCATCACCTCCGCCGGCGAGCTCCTGAGCGCGCGGGGGCTCTCCGTGGGGTGGACGTGCCTGGCGCACCTCAACCCCTTCCCGAAAAACCTGGGCGAGGTCCTCCGCCGCTTCCGGAAGGTCCTCGTCCCCGAGCTCAACCTCGGCCAGCTCGCGGAGGTCGTGCGCTCCCGCTACCTGGTGGACGCCGTCCCGTTCCCCAAGGTGAAGGGCAAGCCGTTCCTGGTCGGCGAGATCGAGGAGGGCGCCCTGGCCTTCCTCAAGGAAGGGAGGATCCCGTGACGGACGCCGCCCCTTCCCCCCAGGAGGCCGCCCGCCGGGCCTTCTCCACCGGCCGGGAGGTCCGCTGGTGCCCCGGCTGCGGCGACTACGCCATCCTCGCCATGCTCCAGCGGACGCTCGCCGAGCTGGGGACGCCGAGGGAGAAGATCGTCTTCGTCTCCGGCATCGGCTGTTCCAGCCGCCTGCCCTACTACATGAACACCTACGGGTTCCACACCATCCACGGCCGCGCCCCGACCGTGGCCACGGGCCTGCGGATCGTGAACCCGGAACTCCAGATCTGGCTGGTCACCGGCGACGGCGACGGGCTCTCCATCGGCGGCAACCACCTGATGCACCTCCTCCGCCGGAACATGGACGTCAAGGTCCTGCTGGTCAACAACCGCATCTACGGCCTGACCAAGGGGCAGGCCTCGCCCACGACCCCCCTGGGCACGAAGACCAAGACCACCCCCCAGGGGGCCATCGTGAATCCCGTCGAGCCCCTGCGCTTCGCCGTGGCCTCCAAGGCGGGATTCGTCGCGCGCGCCATCGACGCCTTCCCGGCCCACCTGGGGAAGATGCTCCGCCGGGCCGCCGTGCACAAGGGCGCCGCCTTCGTCGAGATCTACCAGAACTGCGTGGTGTTCAATGACGGGGCGTTCGCCCATTTCACCGACAAGGACGTCCGCGCCGACCGGATCATCGAGCTGGAGCACGGGAAGCCCATGCGGTTCGGGAAGGACCTCTCGAAGGGGCTGGCCTTCCGGAAGAACACGGCCCATGTCGAGGTCGTGGACGCGGCCGACCCGAGCGTGATCGTCCACGACGAGACGCTCTACGACTCCACGATGACCTACGCCCTGGCGCGGCTGAGGTACCCCGACTACCCCATCCCCATCGGCGTGTACCGCGACGTGACGGAGCGGACCTACGCGGTCACCTTCGAGGGCGCCCTCGAGGAGAAGGTCCGGCAGTCCAAGGCGGAGCGCCCGGCGGACCTGCGCCGCCTGCTCCTGGGGGACCACGCCTGGACCGTGAGGGCGGAATGACGGATTGATTTTGGCCACAGGGCCGCCGGCCCCGGATTCCCGTCACCTCCGCGCGGCGTAGCACGCGATCGACGTGCCGGAGACGACGGACTCGCGCCGCTCGAAGACGATGGACTTGCGCCGCTTCAAGCGGCGCCAGGCCGACTCGGTCAGCAGGGTCTCCCCGCCCTCCGCCAGGTCCTCCCCGAGCTTGCACGCCAGGTTCATCTCGTCGCCGTACACCCCTTGCTCCCCGGCCGACAGCAACCGGCCGTAGCCGATGCCGATGCAGACCCGGTAGGGCTCGCCGGGCCCGAGCCTCAGCCTCGCCCGGTCCACGGCGTGGTGCGCGGCCAGGGCCGCCTCGATCGCGGCGTCGGGCGCGGCGAACTCGGCGAACAGGTTGTCGGCCGCGCTCCGCCAGGACAGGCACCCCCGGGCCTCGAAGATCGGGCCGACCCGCTCGCGCATGTGCAGGAAGGTGGCGAGGAACTGGACGATGCCCCGCGCCCGGGTCGCGCGGGTGAATCCCGTGGAATCCAGGACCAGCACCGCGCAGGTCGTGCCGTGCTTCTCCCACAGCCGGGCCTCGGCGTCCTTCAGGTCGCGCCCGGAGCGCCGGGCCCGGTTGATCGCCCGGAACAGCTCGGGCAGCCTTTCTCTCATGGCCATCCCTCCCGGTCCAGCTCAGCGCCGCCCCACCCCTTCCGCGGCGTGATATTCCCGGCCCGCCAGCCTATTATTATATGAAAGTCCCTCATGAAACTTCTCCACGGGACACTGGCGGCAATCCTCTGCGCCTGCGCCTCCCAGGGCCTCCGCGTCGACAAGGACAGGAAGACCGTCTCCTTCGACGGCCGGATCGCCCCCTTCATGGACGCCCTCGAGTACGGCATCGCCGCCGACGCCGGGAAATCCCTCATCGAGGCGGGCGCCTCGCCCAGGGGAGCGGCCGACGCCCTGGCTGAGATCGGCGTGAAGGAGAAGGGCGCGTGGATCGCCGTGACCGTGGAATGGGACGAAGGCGGGACCCGGAAGAAGGCGCGCCTCGAAGAGATGGTGACCGACTCCCGCACGAAGCGGCCCCTCGCCGCCGACGCCTTCCTCTTCGCCGGGACGGGGAAGCGCCTCCACGGCCTGCGCCAGGCGGACAAGGACGTCCTTCTCCGGAATCCGCTGAGCGACCCGCCGGACGGCCCCTCCCCCTATCAGGTCAACCGGGAACGGACGCCGCCCCCGGGGACGAAGGTGGCCGTGACCGTCTCGGCCGCGCCCGGCCCGCGGCGGGTCCGCGCCAGGGTCAAAGGGACCGTGCAGGGCGTGGGCTTCCGCGACTTCACCGACCGCGCCGCCGCCGCGCTCAAGGTCACGGGATGGGTGAGGAACCTCGCCGACGGCGACGTCGAACTCGTGGCCGAGGGGACGGCGGACGCCCTGCAGGCGCTCCTGGACAAGGTTTCCTCGGGGCCGCCCGCGGCCCGGGTCACCGGCGTATACATTCTAGAAGCCAAGGCGGCGACGGGGGAATTCAAGGCGTTCGAAGTCCGCTATTGAAGGGCCGACACCATGATCCGCACGAGCCTGTTCCTGCTGGCGCTCCTCCTGCCGGGGACCTCCCCCGGCGCGGCCGACGACGCCGCGGAGGCGAAGAAGATCCTCCAGGCCTCCGGCCTGCGCGGCGGCCTGTGCTTCCACCTGGGGTGCGGGCGGGCGGACTCGGCCGGCCTTGCCGCCGCCCTCGCCGAGGGGGGGAACTGGTCCGTCCACGGCCTGGCCCTCGACGACGCGTCGCTCGCGCGCGCCCGCAAGGCCATCGACGCGAAGCACGCGGCGGGCCGCGCCTTCGCGGAGAAGGCGGAACTCCCGCCGCTCCCCTACCTGCCGGACCTGGCGAACCTCGTCGTGGTGGAGGACCTTGCGGCGCTCTCCGCCAGGGGCGTGACGCGGGAGGAGGTCCTTCGCGTCCTGGCGCCCGAGGGCGTCCTCTGCGTCCGCGAGGGCGGCGCGTGGAAGAAGACGGTCAAGCCCCGCCCGAAGGAGATGGACAGCTGGACCCACCCCTACCACGGCGCCGACGGCAACATGGTCTCCACCGACAGGGTCTTCAAGTTCCCCATCGGCTTCCGCTGGATCGACGGCCTCCCCGTGAACATCAACCAGTGGGCCGCCTGCCGCGGCTGGATCGTCTCCAACGGCCGCTGCTACACGCTCAGCTCGAACGAGCCGGAGAACCTCCCGCCCTCGCGGAGCAAGAACCACTACCTGGCGGCCCGCGACGCCTTCAACGGCCTCCTCCTCTGGAAGATCGACCTCGGGACCACGGACAACGGCGCGTACCTCACCTGGAGGAATGCCGCGGGCCTCGCGGCCGACGAGAAGCGCGTCTACGCCCCCGCCGCGGACAAGGCGATCGCGGCCGACGCCGAGACGGGGAAGGTCGTGGCCAACTACGCGACGAAGCATCCGCCCGTGCGGCTCATCGCCCTGGAGAAGACCGTCGTCGTGACGGGCTGGGAGGGGAAGGCCGACTCGAAGATGAAGTGCGAGGGCGACAGCCTCTGGGCCACCTGGGTCCCCAAGTCGAACGTCGGGACCGTCGAGGCCTTCGAGGCGGAGAGCGGGAAGCCCAAGTGGGGCCTGGCGTTCCCCGCGCTCCAGATGATCGGGGCCGAGGGCGCGGTCTACCTGCTTACGCAGGCCGAGAATCCCCCCACGGAGCGGCAGGTCGTGGCCGTGGACCTCAAGACGGGGAAGGAGCGCTGGCGCCTCCCCAGCTCCGCCTTCGGGAACGACCCCGACCTTCAGCTGAACTACGCGGGGCAGGGTTGCCTCGTGGTGGGGAAGCGCAAGGACAAGGCGGTCGTGGTGCTCGGCGCGCAGGACGGGAAGACGCTCTGGCAGATCAAGCCCGCCGGAGGCGTCTGGACGCCGGTGGTGGACGGCCTCCTCTGGAACGGCAACAAGAAGTACGACGTGAAGACCGGCGAGGTGCGGGGCAACCTGGGAGGGGGCGTGCCCGACCAGGGCTGTACGCCCTCCGTGGTCGTGGGCCCCTACATCACGCAGAGCCGCGGGTGCGGCTACGTGGAGCTGCCTCCCGAGGGCAAGGGCGGGGCGAAGTACTTCAAGTACGGCGGCGCCCGCGGCGGCTGCATGGAGGGGATGGTCCCCGCCAACGGGATGTTCTACACGTCCCAGAACAACTGCCGCTGTTCCCCCGGACAGATCTACGGCTTCCTGGCGATCGGCCCGTGCGAGGTCCCCGGCGCGGCCGATTTCGAGAAGGCGCGCCCCGTGGAGAAGGGGCCGGCCTTCGGCGCCGGGGAGACGGGCTCCACCGGCGACGACTGGCCCACGTTCCGCCACGACGCCGCGAGGAGCGCGGCCTCGGGCGGAAAACTGCCCGAGCACCTCAAGGAAGCCTGGAAGACGCCCGTGGCCTCTCCGGCCGGCGAGGGCCTCGTGGGCGCGGCCCAGAAGGCGCGGCTGGTCTCGTGCCTCAGCGCCCCCGTGGCGGCGGGCGGGCAGGTCTTCGTGGCGGGCACGGACGCCGGGCAGGTCCACGCGCTCGACGCCGCCACGGGGAAGAAGCTGTGGACGGCGACGCTGGGCGGCCGCGTGGACACGCCGCCCACGGTCCACCGCGGCTTCTGCCTCGTGGGTTGCCATGACGGATACGTCTACGCCCTGAGCGCGAAGGACGGCCAGCTCGCCTGGCGCGCGCGGGTGGCCCCGGCCGAGCGCCGCATGATGGCCTACGGCGAGGTCGAGTCGGTCTGGCCCGCCGTGGGCGCGGTGCTCGTCCACGAGGGCACGGCCTACGCCCACGCGGGGCGCACCTCGGAGTCCGACGGCGGCATCGCGGTCGTGGCCCTCGATCCCGCGACGGGCGCCACGGCCTGGGCGAAGGCGATCGCCCCGGGGCCCCAGCGGATGAACGACCTGCTCTTCGTCCGCGACGGGTCGATCGGGTGGCACCACGTGCGGCTCGACCCCAAGACGGGCGGCGCGGCGGCCTCGGCCCCCGTGGCGAACGACCACTCCCAGGGCGGGATCATGGACGGCACCTGGACGATGGTAGGGAAGCGGCGCTCCGGGAACGCCTTCGCGATCGGGAAGGGCAACGAGAAGAAACAGCAGACGATGGCGGACCTCCTGGCGTGGAGCGACACGCTCGTGGCGGGCCCGTCCTTCGCCGCGGCGCGGGACAAGGCCGAAGGCGCGGTGGGCCCCCTGAAACAGCCCGACTTCTCCTGGCGCCCGGGCCTCCCGGGCGGCGGGCAGGTGGAGGCGGTGGCGCTCTCCGGCGACGCGGTCCTCTACGCGGGCCGGATCAGGGGCGCGAAGGAAGCGGGCTTTCTCGTCATCCTTTCGGCCGCGGACGGGAAGAAGATCGCGGAGTTCCCCCTGGAGGCGCCGCCGACCTACGACGGGATCGCCGCGGCGCGGGAGCGCGTGTTCGTGTCGCTCCAGAACGGATCGGTCGCCTGCTTCGGGAAGTGAGGGAACGGAGGAGACAGAGAGGAATCAACCACAGAGAGCGCAGAGGGCACGGAGAAGATACGGAGAAAGGCCTTTTCGTTCGGAGCCGCCCAGTGAGGGGCGCGCGGGCGACAGCGGGGGTTGACTCGGGGCCGATCTTCCGATAAGACACTTCCCTATGACACGCAACCCGAAGGAGAAGCCCGCCGTCGCGCCCTGCCCGCACATCGTCATCGAAGGGGTCCGCCCGTCCCTCGAGGGCGGCCGGCTCCCGCTCAAGCGGGTCGTAGGGGACACGATCCCCGTCGAGGCGACCGTCTTCCGCGACGGGCACGACGTCATCCGCGCCGGACTGAAGTGGCGCCGCGCGCCGGACGGCCCGTGGCGCGAGGCCCCGATGGCATGCGTCAATCCCGGGCTCGACCTCTGGCGGGGGGAGTTCCGGCTGGAGGAGAACGCGCGGTACCGGTACACGATCGAGGCCTGGACCGATCCCTACGCCACGTGGCTGGGGGACCTGCGCAAGCGGGTCAAGGCCGGGCAGGCGAACCTCCGGGGCGAACGGATCGAGGGCGCCGCGCTTGTCGAGAGGTCTTTGTCCCGCGCCCAGGGGGGCGACCGGCGCGCGCTGGAGGAGACGGCCGCGAGGTTCCGCCAGGCCGACCTCGCGGGGCCGGCGGCGCTGGCGGCGGCCGAGGCCCTGGAGGCCCTGATGGCGCGCGTCCAGCCGCGCGCGGACGCGGTGACCCACTCCGAGATCGAGGTCATGGCCGACCGCCCGCGGGCGGTCTTCGGCTCGTGGTACGAGCTCTTCGTCCGGTCGCAGGGGACGGTCCCGGGCCGCCCCGCGGCCTTCCGCGAGGCGGAGCGGCGCCTGCCGGACATCCGGGCCATGGGGTTCGACGTCGTCTATCTCGCGCCGATCCACCCCATCGGCCGCACGAACCGGAAGGGCCGCAACAACTCGCTCCGTGCCGGGCCCGGGGACCCCGGGTCGCCCTGGGCCGTGGGGAGCGAGGCGGGCGGGCACGACGCCGTGGAGCCGGCGCTGGGGACGCTGGAGGACTTCGACCATTTCGTGGCGGAGACCCGCCGGCACGGGATGGAGGTGGCCCTTGACGTGGCGATCCAGGTCTCGCCCGACCACCCGTGGGTCAAGGCGCACCCCGAGTGGTTCTACCGCCGGCCGGACGGGACGATCAAGTTCGCGGAGAACCCCCCGAAGAAGTACGAGGACGTCTACCCGCTCAACTTCGACACCGACGACCGCGAGGCGCTCTGGCGGGAGATGAAGCGGGTGGTCCTCTTCTGGGCCGGGCACGGCGTGCGGATCTTCCGCGTGGACAATCCGCACACGAAGCCGCCGGTCTTCTGGAAGTGGCTCATCGACGAGGTCCAGAGGGAGTGCCCCGATGTCCTCTTCCTCGCCGAGGCCTTCACGCGGCCGCCGATGATGAAGCACCTGGCGAAGCTCGGCTTCAGCCAGTCCTACACCTACTTCACGTGGCGGCACACGAAGCAGGAGCTCCAGGACTACCTCAACGAGCTCGCGCAGGCCGACCGCGTGGACTATTTCCGCCCGAACTTCTTCGTCAACACGCCGGACATCCTCCCGAAGATCCTCGTCGAGGGCGGGAAGCCCGCGTTCAGGATGCGGCTCGCGCTGGCGGCGACGCTCTCGCCTTCCTGCGGGATCTACAGCGGATTCGAGCTCTGCGAGGCCGACTGGATCGCGCACCACGCGATCCCGGGGGACGTGGAGTACAAGGACTCGGAGAAGTACGAGATCCGGGTGCGCGACTGGGACGCCCCGGGGAACATCAAGGACTTCGTCGCGCGCATCAATCGAATCCGGCGCGAGAATCCCGCGCTCCAGGAACTCGGGAACCTCTGGTTCCTGCCCGCGGAGGGCGAGCAGGTCCTCTTCTACCGCAAGGCGTCGCGGGACGGGAGGAACGTGCTCCTGGTGGCGGTGAACCTGGACCCGCACCATCCCCGGGAGGCGATGGTGACCGTGCCGCCGGAGGCGTCGGGCGCGGCGCCGGGGGGGCGGTACGAGGTGCGGGACCTCCTCTCGGACGCGGTGTACACGTGGTCGGAGCGCAACTTCATCCGCCTGGACCCGCAGGCCGGGCCGGCGCACATCCTGCGCATCGAGCGGCGGCTGTGAGGGCGGTCAGGCGTCCAGCGTGAGTTCCACCGCCGAGACCGACGCCGCCGGGAAGGTCCAGCGGGACGGGTCGGGCATCGGCTTCGACTCGGGCGCCTGGAGGCCGGCGTTGAAGGCGTCCACCTCCTCCTCCGGGGGCGCGGCGATCTGGTGGACCGTGCCGGACGCCGCCGCGCGGCCCGACACCTCCAGGCGCGCCTCCACGGACCGCGTCCGGCGGGTGTTGACGACGTGGAGGAAGGCCTTCCGCTCGCCCGGCGTGCCGCTCGCGACGACATCGAGTCCGTCGGGGGCCGCCGTCACGCGGGCCGCCTGCCGGCCGCCGTGGCGCCGGTAGAGGGCCATCACGCGGGCCACGGGCATCAGGAAGGCCTTCCCGCCCGGGACGGGGATCATCACGGCGTTCACCTGCCAGCGCGTCCCGCAGAAGTCGGCCGCGGTGGCGATCCTGAGGACGTCCCCGTGGCGCTGGTGGACGTGGAGCATCCGGGCGTAGGCCACGCCCGCGGCCCACGTGGAGAGGACCTCACAGCGGTGGCGCCCGGGGATGGCGAAGTGGCACTCCGTCATCGCCAGCGGCATCTTCGTCCCGGCGACCTGCTCCCGCACCCCCCGGATCTTCGCCTCGTGGATCCGGTGCGCCTCCATGAGCTGGGCCCACGCGCGGTCGGGGTCCTTCCGGTACTCGAAGTGCCGGAGGGCCGGCCGCTTGGGGTCGTCGGGATTGAACATGTGGTGGAAGGCGATGTACTGGAGGTGCTCGCCGGCGGCCTCGATCATCCCGCGGGCCCACCCGCTGTCCCCCCAGCCGATAAGCTGGAGGGAGGGGTCGGCCTTCCGCATCGCCCGGGCGAACTCCACGGTGCGGCGCCCGGCGGTCTCGAGGTCGTACCCCTTCCTGTCGTACGACGTCTCGTTGCCGATCTGCCAGAGCCGGATCGGGTGGGGCTCCGCGCGGCCGTGCGCCCGGCGCTCCGCGTTGGCGGGATTGTTGCAGTAGTCGACCCACGCGGCGGCCTCGTCGGGGCCGGCCGTGCGCACGCTCCCCTTGCACTCCATCCAGTTCTTGCGGCCGTCGGACTCGAAGTTGACGCTCATGAGCGGCTCCGCCCCGACCTGGCGGCAGAAGTCGAGGAACTCCGCCGTGCCGACCTGGTTCGTCTCCACGCCGCCCCAAAGGAGGTTGTTCATGGGGACCCTCTTGTCCCGCGGCCCCACCCCCTCCCGCCAGCGGTAGTAGGAGCTGAAACAGCCGCCCCAGCGCAGGAGCGGCGGGGCGAGATCCTTCGTGGCCTCCACCACGTCCGGCCGCCAGCGGTCGCGGGCGTGGTCCCATGCGGCCTCGACCGAGCCGTCGGTGGTCCCCAGCGGCTCCATGAACTGCATGTAGAGCCAGGGGGAGAGCTCGAACCGGGGCGCGGGGTCGACGGCGATGGACGCCGCGGCGTCCTGGGCCCGCGCGGCCGCGGCCGCGCCCCCGACCGTTCCGAGGAATTGCCGGCGCGACAAAGGGTGAAGCATGCGAGGTTCCTTGCTTTCGGAGAGTGGTCTTGCGGCGACGGCCGTCGAAGGTTGCGATCAGGCGAATCCTCCCATTGCTATTGCTTGTACGTGCCCGAACGGTTACTAATTGAAGGCCGGAGGTCCAGGAGGTACCGATGGATTCGTCCGCCCCTCAACCGAAAATCCTCTACGTGGAAGACGACGCCGTCCTGACGCGGGTCGTCCAGGCCATCGCGGAGAAGGAGGGGTACGCGATCGAGGTCGCCGGGACCGGGCAGGAGGGCCTCCGGCGCCTCGAGGAATCGCGGCCCGACGTCCTCCTGCTGGACCTCACCCTGCCGGACACGTCCGGGCTGGCGATCCTGGAGAAGGTGCGGGCCTCGCGGCCCGGCCTCCCCGTGATCATGGTCACCGCGTCGCAGGCCGTCGGGGACGTCATGGCGGCGGTCCGGCTGGGGGCCGCGGACTACCTCACCAAGCCCATCGACGGCCAGCGCCTGTCCGTATCCCTGCGGAACGCCCTCACGCTGTCGCGCCAGCAGGGCGAGATCGACCGGCTCAAGGCCGAGGCGGGGCTGGGGCCGTCCAAGGTCGACATCGACGCCGTCCTGCGCGACCTGGTCCGGCGGGGCGGGTCCGACCTGCACGTCAAGGCCGGCCGGCCGCCGCTCCTGAGGGTCTCCGGCGACCTCCTGCCGGGCGACTACCCCGCGCTCGACGAGGGCGACCTCTCCGCGATCCTCCGGAAGGTCCTCGGGAAGGAGGGATACCGGGCCCTCCTGGGCGACTTCGAGTGCGACACCTCCTACGTCCTCCCCGAGGTGGCCCGGTTCCGCGTCAACGCCTTCAAGCGGTCCGGGCAGTTCTGCGCCGTCCTGCGGGCGATCCCCCTGGCGACGCCGACCATCGACCAGCTGGGCCTGCCCGCCGTCCTGAAGGAGGTCTGCAAGGCCCCCCAGGGCATGATCCTGGTGACCGGCCCCACCGGGAGCGGGAAGTCCACCACCCTGGCGGCGGTCGTGGACCACATCAACGAGACCGAGCCGCTCCACGTCGTCACCATCGAGGATCCCATCGAGTTCCAGTACTCGGACAAGAAGTGCTCCATCGACCAGCGCCAGCTCGGCAGCGACGTGAGGTCGCTCAACGAGGCGCTCCGCCGCGTCCTCCGCCAGGACCCCGACGTGATCCTCGTGGGGGAGATGCGCGACCGCGAGACGATCGAGCTGGCGATGCACGCCGCCGAGACCGGCCACCTCGTCTTCTCGACCCTCCACACCAACGACGCCAAGCAGACGCTGGACCGGATCACGGACATGTTCCCCCCGGACGCCGCGCCGCAGATCCGCGCGATGCTCGCGCTGACCCGCCATGCGGTGGTCAGCTAGCGGCTCCTGCGCCGCGCGGACGGCACGGGGCGCGTGGCCGCCGTCGCGGGCATGATCGACTCCCCCAACCTCCGGGACCTGATCGCCGACGGCAAGACCTCCCAGATCGAGAAGGCGATCGCCTCTTCCGGGGACTACTACCGCATGCAGACGTTCAACCAGGCGCTGGCGGCGCTGGTGAAGGCGGGGACGGTCAAGGAAGAGGAGGCGATGGCCAGCTCCACCAACCCCGGCGACCTCCGCCTGCTCCTGCGGGGGATCCAGAGCGGGACCGCGGTCTCCGTGAGGGAGGCGGACACGAAGCCCAAGTTCGGCCGGTCCTTCTGAGCCGCCGGCGCCGAAAGCGTTGGAATTCGCGCGCCGGCCGATATACTGGACCCGGCGCGATGCGCATCGACGAAAACCTGAAGCCCCAGGACCTGTCCGCCCGGATCGAGCGCCTCTGGGCCCTCTCCGCGGCGAAGATCCGCTCGATCCAGGAGACCTGCCCCCCCGGCCAGGCCTCCCCCGTCTTCACCGTCCGCGGCCGCTACACCGCCCGCGGCTGGACGGAGTGGACCCGCGGCTTCCAGTACGGCTCCGCGATCCTCCAGTACGACGCCGCCGGGGAGGAGGAGTTCCTCCGCGCGGGCCGCGAGATGACCCTCAAGGGCATGGCCGGCCACCTCACCCACGCCGGCGTCCACGACCACGGCTTCAACAACGTCAGCACCTACGGGAACCTCTGGCGCCTCATCCGCGAGGGGCGCCTCCCGGACGATCCCTGGGAGCGGGCCTTCTACGAGCTGGCCCTCAAGTCCAGCGGGGCGGTGCAGGCGCGCCGCTGGACGTCCCTCCCGGGCGGGGGCGGCTACATCTATTCCTTCAACGGCCCCCACTCGCTCTTCGCCGACACGATCCGGTCGCTCCGGTCGCTCGCGCTGGCCCACCTCCTGGGCCACGAACTCCTGGAGGAGAACGACCGGAAGGTCTCGCTCCTGGACCGCTGTCTCCGCCACGCGCAGACCACGGCGAAGGTGGCCGTCTACTACGGCGAGGGGCGCGACGCCTACGACGTCCGCGGCCGCGTGGCCCACGAGAGCGTCTTCAACGTCAACGACGGGGCCTACCGCTGTCCGAACTCCCAGCAGGGCTACTCGCCCTTCACCACGTGGACCCGCGGGCTGGCCTGGATCATGTGCGGCTTCGCGGAGGAGCTGGAGTTCCTGCCGCTCGCGAAGGACGCCGAGCTCGAGCCGCACGGCGGGAGGGCCGCGGTCGAGGCGATGATGCTCAAGGCCGCCCGGGCGGCCTGCGACTTCTACATCGGGAACACGCCCGCGGACGGCATCCCCTACTGGGACACGGGCGCCCCGGGGCTGGCGAAGATGGGGGACTACCTGGGCCGTCCCGCCGACCCCTTCAACGACCACGAGCCGGTGGACAGCTCGGCCGCGGCCATCGCCGCGCAAGGCCTCCTCCGCCTGGGACATCACCTCAAGGAGGACGGGCGCCGCTACGCGCAGGCGGGGCTCACGGTCCTCCGGACGCTCTTCGACGACCCGTACCTGAGCCGCGACGACGGCCACCAGGGGCTGATCCTCCACTCGGTCTACCACCGGCCGAACGGCTGGGACTTCGTCCCGCCCGGCTCGAAGGTCCCGCGCGGCGAGTCCTCGATGTGGGGCGACTACCACGCGCGCGAGGCCGCGCTCTACGCGAAGCGGCTGGCCCGGGGCGGGCCCTACCCGGCCTTCTTCGGGCCGGCGGAAGGGGATCGATGACGAAGCGGGCGGCGCTGGTCACCGGAGGCGCGCGGGGCATCGGCCTGGGGATCTCGATGGCGCTGGCCCGCGAGGGCCTGGACCTCGCGGTCTGCGGCGTCCGCCCGGAGGAGGCCGCGTTCGAGGCCCTCGTGGACCTCCGCGCCGCCGGCGCGCAGGTCCTCTACGTCCAGGCGGACGTCTCCGACCGCGACGCCCGCGGGCGGCTCCTGGACGCCGTGCGGCGGCGCTACGACCGGCTGGACGTGCTGGTGAACAACGCGGGGGTGGCGCCCACGGTGCGGGCGGACATCCTGGAGGCGGGCGAGGAGAGCTTCGACCGGCTGATCGCGATCAACCTCCGGGGCCCCTACTTCCTCACCCAGGCGGCGGCGCGGTGGATGATCGACCAGAGGAAGTCCTCCCCGGGCTTCGCGGGCTGCGTCGTGAACGTCTCGTCGGTCTCGGCGGAAGTGGCCTCCGTGAACCGGGGCGACTACTGCCTGACGAAGGCGGCGGTCTCGATGGCCACGAAGCTCTGGGCGACGCGGCTGGCGGAGTTCGGGATCGGCGTCTACGAGGTCCGGCCGGGGATCATCCTCACCGACATGACGGCGGGGGTGCGGGAGAAGTACGACAAGCTGATCCAGCAGGGGCTCCTGCTGGAGCGGCGGTGGGGGACGCCGGAGGACGTGGGCAAGGCGGTGGCGGCGCTGGCGCGCGGCGACCTCCCGTACGCCACGGGCCAGGTGCTCACGCTCGACGGCGGGCTGACGCTCCAGCGGCTGTGAGGGCCTTCCGGCCCCCGTTCCCGGGCGAAAGTCCCCTTGCGCTCCGGTTTCGAGAGAGGTAGTCTGTCTCAGAGATGATCAAAGCGGTTCATTTCAGCAACTTCAAGGCTCTGAGGGCGGCAACGCTCCCCCTGGGTCCTTTCACCCTGCTGGTGGGCCCTAACGGGAGCGGGAAGACCACCGCGCTTCAGGGCATCCTCGGCATGGCGCGCAAGGATGGATATGATCCCAAGAGTATTCACAGTGCGGGGGCAAAGCCGGAGGAAATCTGCCAGGTTTCAGTTGAGTGGGAATCTCCCTTGGATGGGATCACAACAAGGAATGTCTGGAGAGGGGAAGGAGTGTCCGTAAGGAATCACGAACCCAAGCACAGTGATCCCCATCGAATTGATGAAATCAACAGGTGGCTATCCAGCGTCAGATACTACTGCTTGGAGGCCCGCGCGATCTGCGCTCCTGTGGGCCTTGGCCCAGGAGTCGAGTTGACGGAGCAAGGCGGAATGCTCGCTGGAGTCCTGGACCAGTTGCGCGATGGATCTCCGGAGAGATTCGATAATCTCAATGAGCAACTGGGTCGCTGGTTGCCGGAGTTCGATAAGATTCTATTCGACACGCCCGGGGCGGGAATTCGTGGGCTCCTCCTGAGAACTCGGGAGGGCCATCATTCCATCCGTTCTCAGGAGCTGTCGCAGGGCACGCTTCTCGCCCTGACGATGCTGACGCTGGCGTACCTGCCCGAGCCGCCGACGCTCGTGCTTCTGGAGGAACCCGACAGGGGCATGCATCCAAGACTGCTCCGCGACGTTCGCGACGCTCTCTATCGGTTGGCCTATCCCGAACAAAACGCGGAGAAGCGCCCGCCCGTTCAGGTAATCGCGACAACGCATTCGCCGTACTTCCTCGATCTCTACCGGGACCATCCCGAGGAAGTCGTCCTTGCCGAGAAATCCGGGAACGAGGCGAAGTTCCAAAGGCTGTCCGATCGCCCCGACATCGAGGAATTGCTTCGGGACTCTCACCTGGGCGAGGTCTGGTACACGGGGATCCTCGGCGGCGTCCCGCCCAACCGATGAGAGTCGCGATCCTGGGGGAATCGTCGGCAGACGAGGCGGCGTTCCGCCTGCTGGTCGATGCTCTGCGGGGCAGCCCGACTCGGCCCGTGGCCGGCCCGCCGCTTCGCTCCAGGGGCTGGCCCTCCGTGATCCAGGCGCTCCCGACAGTCATCAGGCATCTTCACTACCATACGGAGGCGGAAGCGCTCGTCGTGGTCGTCGATTCGAACCATTCGCCGTTCCACGGCGGGACACACGACTCCTCCGTCGTCGATCCGGCATGCAGGATCTGTCGTATCAAGGCCATCGTCGATACGGAGCTGAGCCGACTCCGCCCGGTTCACGGGAAGGATTCCTTGAAAACCGCCATAGGCCTCACGGTGCCCTCTCTTGAGGCGTGGCTGCGGTGCGGTCACGATCCCCATGTCGCGGAAGCGGCATGGATTCAGGGCCT
The DNA here is from genome assembly GCA_964395295.1 of uncultured Planctomycetales bacterium. Taxonomy (GTDB): domain Bacteria; phylum Planctomycetota; class MHYJ01; order MHYJ01; family JACPRB01; genus CAYNDR01. Next base: position 6,783 of record CAYNDR010000057.1, on the reverse strand, counting down.
CCGGACCGGGACGTTCCCCTACACCAAGAACGAATTGAAGAAGGCCGTTTATGGGACTTCCAGGCCTTCCTTGGAGCTGGAAACCCGTCGAGCCGTCGAGGAGGCGGCACGACTTGCGAGGGACGTGAGCCTCCTGGAAAAGTGGTTCCCCTTGGGCTTCGGTGCATTAGCCGTGGGCGTGCGGGCATGGCCACCCGGGAACAACCGGATCTCCTGAACGCCGGGGAACACCTGTCGCCGGATTCCTGAATCACTTCTCGATCGGGAGGGACAGCTCCGCCCCTCCATGCACGGTGACCGCCGCCGGGAGCGCCGCCTTCTCGTCCCAGTGGTCCGCGCCCGTGTGGGGGTTGCGCTCGTAGCGCGGCCAGTTGGAGCACGACAGGTACACCCGGAGCTCGCGGGCCGTCACGGCCGTGGCCGGGAAGCGCAGGCGGACACGCGTCCGCTCCCCGGGGACGGGGCGGACGCGGCGCACGGCGTCCGCCAGGTGCATCGGTTTCCCGTCCACGACGTCGCAGAGGCGGGCGATGAAATCGCAGGACGGCCGGTCGACGGTGGCCTCGAAGGAGAGCTCCGCCGCGCCGTTCACCCGCTCCGGCTTGTCGAGGGAAACGGAGAACGCCAGGACGTCCTTGCGGCGTTCGAGGGCCGAGTGGTCCGTGGGGCCGTGCTTGAGCGGGGGCAGGTTCGCGCCGCCGAGGGTCGGGGAGGGGTCGCGGGGGTCGCAGGCATAAGTCCGGTCCCCGCCGCCGAGCGGCACGGCCCTCGTCTCGCGCCGGAGGCCGCTCCATGATTCCGCCTCGCCCCAGCCTTCCTCGTTGATCCGCCACCACCGGACGCGGGGCGCGCGGTCCCAGCCGTTGTCGGCGCCCCTCAGCCACCGGTCGAAGAAGGCCTTCGCCGCCTCGGCGGAGGCCCGCTCCGCCCCGGGGAACGAGCGGTCCCCCTGCTTCGACAGGCCCACGCCCACGTGGTCCCAGGGTCCGATGAGGAGCCTGGAGTGCTCCCGCGCCTGCCGGCCGCCCCGGGAGACGATGTCCTCGAAAGTCCGGACGATCTGGTCCGGGAAGTGGTCCCACCAGCCCGTGATCATGAGCAGGGGCACCTGGATCTCCTGGGGGCGGTACGTCGCGCGTCCGGCCAGTTTCCAGACCGGCGCGTCCTCCCGCGGCTGGGCCAGCACCATCCGGGACACGCCGAAGCCGAGCACGTCCAGGGTCTTGACGTGCGCCTCCAGCAGGACGCCGCCCGGGTAGTAGAAGGAATACTCCTGCCCCAGCGCGGCGATGAGCGGGACACAGCAGACCAGGTGGGGGGGATGCTCCAGGGCGGTGTCGAGCTGTTGTTTCCCGAGGGCGCTCCCTCCCCAGGTGCCCACCTTGCCGTCGCTCCAGGGCTGGGCGGCCGCCCACTCCACGCAGTCGTAGCCGTCCTGGCCCCGCCGCCACTTCTCGCGCGAGACGCCTTCCATCGCGGCCTTGGAGCCGAAGAAGCCGCGCCAGTCGACCACCACGTAGGCATAGTGCTCGCGGTCGAGCAGGCCCAAAGTGTCCGAGACGGCGCCCCGCCCCACCTCTCCTCCGTCTCCCCGGCCCGTGCCGATGGGGGCCCCCAGGTGCCGCTTGTTGTAGGGCGTCTGGATCAGGACCGCGGGATACCGCCCCGGCTTCGGCGGGAGGTAGACGTCCGCGGCGAGATCCTTGCCGTCGCGCATCGGGATGCGGACGTCGAGGAGTTCCGCCTTCCATTCGTCCTGGGACGGGACCGCCATCCACAGGCCGGACCAGAGGAGGATCGCCCGCATGTAATCCAGTACAGTCCGCCCGGCTCCGAGGATTCCCTGTAACGATGCCCGGCCCCTTCACCCTATTAGAAGAAGCGCGGTCCCCCTTCCGCTCGGAGGAGGTGCCCATGTCCCGATCCGTCCCCGCCGTCCTGGCGGCCGTCCTCGGGTGCGCGGCCTCCGCCGCCGCCCAGACCGGCGACCCGCAGCTTCGCACCGACCACCCGCACTACGCCGGGGAGGGCGCCGTCTCCACCCCCGCCCGCGCCGTGAGCCACGCGATGTCCATCCCCCGCGGGTCGCTCGGGAGCTCCACCGACCGCGACCGCCTCATCCGCCTCTTCCTCTGGCGCGCGGAGACCTTCTCGCACCTCTATTCCCCCGCCGTCTACAACCTGCCCGGCGTCACCCCCGATCCGACCGCGGACAACCCTCTCATGATCGACTACGACTCCATGCGGGCGCTCTTCTCCTACGGCTGGGGCCTCTGCGGCACCAACCACGGCCAGATGCGCGCCTTCGCCGAGGCCGCGGGGTGGACCGACCGGCGCCGCGCCCTCAACGGCGACACGGGCTACGAGATCTTCGTCGACGGCGGCTGGCGCTACGTCAACACCGACCAGTACACCCTCCACTTCCTGTCGGACTCCGCCGCCGCCCACTTCGCCTCGCTCGACCAGGTGATGTCCACGAACCACCGCTACATCGAGTGGAATCCCGACCTCGGGATGGGATACCGGCTCCCGCAGGCCAACACCCACGGGAGTTATCAGGACTTCGTCGGCGCCACCCGGACGGTCCTCAACCGCTCCCTCCAGTGGCGCGACTACTACCAGAACGTCTGGAACATGCCCCCGGCCAACAGCTACAAGATGTACGGGGAGGGGTACACGGCCGCGCCGATCGCGGTCCGCCTCAAGCGGGGCGAGGCCTTCACCCGCTGGATCGATCCCGCCGGCGCGCCGGCGGACCTCTCCCTCGCCGGGCGGATCTGGTGGGGCTTCAGGGGAGACGCCAACGGGCCGCTCTCCGCGTGGTCCTTCGTCCAGAACGCGCCCGCCCGCGACGAGGTGCCCGGCGGCGCCGAGGAGTCGCAGGGGAACCAGCGCTACGGCAACGCCTGCTTCGACTGGCAGCCCGGCCTCGCCCTCGGGGAGCACCTCGACGGCGCCGCCGCGGTCTCCGGGACGCTCGTCTTCGGCGGCTCGCCCGCCCTGCGTTCGACCGGCGCCTCGACGCTCGTCCTGGAGCACTTCACGCCCTACACGATCGCCGCCCGCCCGAACGGCGGGACCGATCCCGCGGCCGCCTCCTCGGACGGCGCGAAGGTCTTCGCCAACGCGTCGGGGACCGTCGCCGTGGAGGTCTCCACGAACGCGGGGGCCACCTGGGCCTCGATCGGCTCGCTCGCGGGCGCCTCCGCCTCGATCGACTTCACCGACTCCGTCAAGGGCCGCAACGCGTACCTGCTCCGCCTTGCGTTCGACAACGGGGAGGGCCTCGACAGCCTGCGGCTCCGGACGGTCACCATGCTCAACCCGGCGGTCTACCCGAACCTGAAGGAAGGGGGGAGCCTCGTCACCTATTCGGCGGCGAACCAGGGGGCGATCGACCTCTCGCCGGACCTGTGGACGGGCGCCTCGGCGACCTCGACGACCGGCTACGTCCAGAAGGTCGCCGACTCGGGGAACCTGAACGCGGTCTACTACGGGGGCGGCTCCACGTTCGCGTACACGTCCGCCGACAACCAGCCGATTTCCCTGACGTACCAGGTCACGGTGCCGCCCGCGCTCGCCGCGGCGGGGGCGGCGTGGAAGGAGATCCGCGCCGCCGCCAACTATGGCGTCCGCGTGCCTCCCACGGCCGGACCCTACGGGCGGATCGAGGTAGGGCCGAGCGCCTCGGGCCCGTGGACGGAGATCGCGGACACCGCGCCGCCGGCGGACAACGAGCTGAGCTCCTACTGGGCCTACGGGCGGTCGGGGGACGCGCCGCTCGGGGGGACGACCTATTTCGTCCGGTTCACCACCTACAACGGCGGCTACACGGCGTCCATCAGGTATCTCCGCCTGTACGGGACGTACGCGGTCCCCGCGCCCGCCGCGCCGACCGTGGTGACGTATGGATGGAACGATGGCGCGGAGAAGGTCTTCAGCCGCGCGATCCCGGCCGGGGTGTCGTCGGCCTCGTGGACGGTGCCCACGGGCGTATCGGTGGCCCAGCGCAAGGCCGTGATCCGCGTGCCCTCGGGGGCCGCGGCGGCGGGGGACGCGGACGGCGACGGGATGGCGGACGCGTTCGAGGCGTCGCATGGCTTCAACGCCGCGGCCGCGGACGAGGACGGCGACGGCCTGCCCGACGGGCTGGACGACTGGGACGGGGACGGGGTGCTGAACCAGGACGACTCCTCGCCGGGCGCGGTCCCCGCGGGGGGAGGCGGCGGGGGAGGGGGCGGCGGGGGGGGCTGCGGCGCGCTCGGGGTGGAGGGGCTCCTCATGCTCCTGCTCGCCTCCCGTCTGGGGCGCCGTGTTTCGTTTCGCAACGCGGGGTGACGCCGTGGCTCCTGGTGTCATCCTGGGTCACGCCTGTCCAAGGGCTTGCGGCAAAGAAGATTGCAGGCGCGATCCTGATTTCTCACCCGGCAAGCACGCCAGTTGCTTATATTGCAACGCCAAGCTTCTCCAGATCCGGGCCCCCCCGGAGGCTATAGTTTCCATCGGGAGTGGCTTTAAACTTCCTACGCCTCCCCCTGCTCGTGAAGGGACCCGACGGGGAAGTCCTCGTCGCCGAATCCGTCGCGACTTGGCCCCTGCGGCCTTCGACCGCTGGCTGGCCGGGGCGTCCCTGGGAGTCATGGGTCCTCGCTGAAACGCATGTCCTATATTGACATGGTGGTATAATACATGAGGGGTGCGGTGCAGGCCGGTTCACCCGGTGCTCTCTAAAGCCTTGGAGCCGATTCGGGCGATAGGTAGTATGCAGATGGTTTCCCCTGGCCGGGTCCTCCCGGTCTTCCCAAGCTAGTGCGGGCGTTGGCAGGACAGGATGGCGAATTCAGCTCACGTCAAAGCGCTCATTCAAAGCCACGCTGATGGTGACGAGGAGCGTTTTTTTTCGGTTGCCCTGCAAATGGCGGCCCAGGAGGCTCGTCTGGGCCACGCGAAGTTCGCCCAAGAGCTTCGGGATCTAGTAGTACTGGTTCGCAGCAAGCACCATCTCTCTCAGCATTCCAAGCCTATTCCCATTGTGCAGCCGCAAGGAGAACTGGCGGGGCTTCTATTAGCCGCCTATCCAAAAGCTCGCCTCGGGGATATGGTTCTAGATCGGCAAGTTCGGGCCCAGATCGAAGAGATCCTCCTCGAACAACGCCAGAGAGAGAACATCCGCGAGCACGGGTATCAGCCTCTCCGGAAGCTCCTGCTTCTGGGGCCACCGGGGACGGGTAAGACCATGACCGCATTGGTTCTTGCTGGTGAGTTGGCTCTTCCACTCTTTACAATCCAGATTGACGGGCTCATCACGAAGTTCCTGGGCGAGACTTCAGCGAAGCTACGACTGATATTCGAAGCCATTAGCGAGACCCGAGGAGTCTACCTGTTCGACGAATTCGATGCAGTCGGAGGGGAGCGATCGGCGAGGAATGACGTTGGTGAGATCCGCCGGGTACTGAATTCATTCCTACAGTTCCTGGAGCAGGAAGATTCCGACAGTCTGATCGTGGCGGCTACGAACCACCCCAATCTTCTCGACAGGGCCTTATTTCGTCGCTTCGATTCGGTACTCCGTTACTCGCTTCCAGCAGCTCAGATCGCCGAGAGCATCATGCGTGCCCGTCTAGGCTTGGCCGAGACGAAAGATGTTGATTGGAGGGCGTGTGCCCGTGAGTCTCGGGGATTGAGCCATGGGGATATTGCGCGCGCGTGCGAGCTTGCAGCCAAGAGAGCCATCCTGAGACGCACAACGCGAGTTGCTACAGCCGATGTTGTGGCAGCCTTGGTAGAGAGAAGGATGGCTCATCATGACGAATGGTGCCGGCGAAGGGAATAAACGCGATCGTGATCACATCTTCGTTCGAGATCCGGGCAAAGCAGAAAAGTACCTCCCTCATCCCCGCAGGGTAGAGACGAAACCATACCCGCGATTCCCCAATCCTGCTCAGCATGCGGCCATCCTGGGGGATACGCTGCGCGCAATTGAAGAACGTGCGATCCAACAGCGGGAAGGGCTACAGGTCTCCGTTCATGGGGCCCAACCCGGTTTGTATGTCGTGTTTGAGTCCCACAAGCGCTTTCCTCTGCCATTGAAGAACCTAGAGGATAGGGGCAAGGGGATCGAGATTGTCGCCGTGCGCGAGGAAGGGGAGGTACAGAGGGCGACGGTGTTCGTTCCCGACGGGAAGGTCAAGTATTTCCTTATGAAGTTCGAAGCGTACGTCCGCGATCGAACCCCGAAAGGCCATCCCAAGAACATGGATCTCGTCGAAGGCATTGCACGGTTAAGAGCCGGCACGCTGCGAGCCCTTTGGACGGACACCCCTGACCTATTCCCCAATGCCAATCAGAAGGTGTGGTGGGAGGTGTGGCTTCGGCATGGATATGACGGGAAGGAGCTTGATCGGCTAAAGGCCCTTGCAGAGCATACAAAGATCAAGGTTCTCGATCGTTGGCTGAACTTTCCTGACCGCACCGTGACGATGGTCGAAGCGACCCCTGAAGAACTGAGTTCCTCTATTGATATCCTCGGTGATTTGGCGGAGGTCAGAAAAGCCAAGGAGACTGCCGAACTCATTCTGTCCCTGCCTTCCGAAGAGCAGCGCGAGCGGATGAATAAGTTGCTTGCAAGGGTGAAGCCCTCCAAGGGCAATGCACCCGCCGTTTGCCTTTTGGATACCGGCGTGAATAGGGCCCATCCTCTTCTTGAGCAACATTTAGATCCCAAGGATCTGTATACGGTGAAGCCGGAGTGGAACAAGACCGATCAGCCTCCCGGGCATGGAA
>CAYNDR010000056.1:0-23543 GCA_964395295.1 uncultured Planctomycetales bacterium | reverse complement strand
CCGGCGCTAGATATAGTCATCGAACGTCATTTCGTATTCGCCCACGATCCGGCGCGACTCCCGGACGCCGACTAGGCTCCCGGTGGCGGCCAGCTCGATGTTCTCCCAGCCCGGCACGTACTTCCTGTAGAACGCGATGAATTTCTGGACGATTTTACGGCCCCGCATCACGCCGTCGCTCAGGCTGTGGCACTTCAGCGCGTTCATCTTGAAGACGTGGCCGGTGTTGAGCATGGCCAGCGTCCGGCCCGTCTGGAACATGCCGGGGACATGCCGGTCGTTGTTGCTGAAGTGCCCCTCCTTCAACGCCTTTTCCACGAGCGACTGCTGGTTGGCGGGCCCGTTGTCGGCGGGCCTCTTCTTGGCGCGCTCCCAGTCGATGCCCGCGGCGATGGAACACAGCGTCGGCGGCATGATGTTCGGGGTGTCGCGCCCGGCTTCCCGGCAGGGCGCGCCGCAGAGGTCGGTCAGCACCGCGTCGCCCGTCGCATCCACGAAGCATTTCGCCCGGACCAGGCGGAAGCCCTCGATGTTGTGGAGGATGACGCCCCGCACGGCGCGGGCGCCCGCGTCCGCGTCGGCGTCGACAACCCGGGTGAAGAACCGGACGTCCACGCGGGCGGCCGTCACGAGGTCGTCGAGCACGAGCTTGTATCCCTCTGGATTGAACGGCGTCCAGCAGTGGAACCACTTGCTGTAGAACTCCCGGGTCACGTGGGGCGCGAGGAAGCCCCGCTCGTGCATGGTCGTTACGATCTCGCGCATCAGGCCGCCGACCAGCATTTCCTCGCCATTGGCCATCGGATCGAAGGCGGTCACCAGGCCCGACGTGCCCATGCCGCCGAGACACCCCGTCGCCTCCGCCAGCAGCACTTTCGCCCCGAGCCTCGCCGCGCAAACGGCCGCCGCGGCGCCAGCGGGGCCGCCTCCCGCGACGACAAGGTCGAATCCGTCTTCGACGGGGATGTCGCGGATCATGCGGAACGTGTTCGCTCCGGCGGATGGTCTCGGGGCGGCCGCGCAGCCGGCGATCATGCCGCCGGCCGCGCCCAGGGCCGAGGATTTCAGGAAGGAACGCCTGCTGAAATGACCCATGAGCATTCTCCCACGGTTGAAGAGGCCGGCCGCGCGGGACAAGAGAAGGCGTCTCGGACGCCTCTCTTTTCGGCGATTATAGGGACCGGGGACGGATCATCGGAAGTGAAAGTCGGTTCCTCCGGCAGGGCGGAATCCCGAAGGTCCGGATCGAGCCCGGAAGGAGGGCCCCGAAAGAGGCAAAGATAATGTAGTCTCTGCCCCATGGGGTAGTCATCGCGAATCTCATCACGTTACGATGACCTTCATTGGCCCGTCTCCCGCGGGATCATACCCCAGGGGAGGGCTCGATGGGAGAAAGTGATAGCCATCCGGGGGGCCAAAGGGGGCGTCTGGCCGAGGCCCGGAGAAGGGCTCCGACGGCGAGCGCGGTGGGTTCGCGCAGGATGTGGAACTCATGTCCCTCAACAGGCGTCAAACGGTCTGGAGGTGATATCTATGGGGCCCTGCATGGCATCGCTAGGACCTATCGTTGTGAGCCTATTCTTCGTAGCCGTGACATTGGTCGGCCAGGATCCTGGGGACATCCCCGCCGAAGTGCGGGATGCGGCCAAGGCGCGGTGGAAGGATCTTCGTGGATTGGTTCCCCTGAAAAGCCCTTGCCTGTCCAGCATCCCTGGCGAATCACGTGTCTATCGGGCGGAGGTATTCAATCCGAAAAGCGCGATCGCCGGAAGGCCCATGTTGGTCCATGCGATTGTTGTCGTCGGGCAGAAGCATATATTTATCCAGGATGACGCTTCGGCGGCAGAGGCCCTGTCCATAGGGAGCCGACAGGTAAGAGGTGTGAGCGATGGGGTCTCCCGGATCGAAGCCTTCGTTGAGTTGCGGGGCTATCGCTTCATGATTGGGAAAGAAGACTGTAAGGCTGAGGGCTTCCCGGAAGGGGATTGGACGCTGACCTTGTCCCATATGAATGCGGAATGGATTGTCTCCTGCCCCGTCCTGACTGATCCCTACATCGAGTATGTTCAATCCTACGAATTCCGTGTGAACGATGACGGTTCATTGAAGGTTAAGCAGGGGAAGGTTCTCTCCTGCAAGGGGGGCTACAAGTAGGGGATTCCCTAGGGTCCGTAACACTCCCGGAGACCGGGTCCGACCGGGAGCGCGGCGGCAATACGGCGCCCTTCGGGCGGGCCCGGGCGCGCCCGCCGTTTGACTCCGGGCCGCCGCAGGGGCTAGGATGGCATGCCCATGCTTCCCCGTGACCGCGTGCTCGCGGCGCTGGCGTTCCGCCCCGTGGACGCCGTCCCCCTCCAGATCCACCCCTCCCCCGGCGGGCTCTTCGAGCACGGCCGGAAGCTCCTCGACCTCATGCGCTCCTGCGGGCACGACTTCGACGACCTGGGACACGTGCGCCTCCCCGAGGCCCCGGCCGCGGACTTCGATCCCGACGGCCGCTACCACAGGATCGCCGCCGACGAGTGGGGCACCACGTGGGAGTACCGCATCTTCGGCATCTGGGGGCATCGCGTCGGCTACCCGCTCGCGGATTTATCCGGGCTGGCGGCCTGGAGGCCGCCCCCGATCGCCCGCCTCGCCGGCGAGGAACTGGCCCGCGCCCGGGCGGCCGCGGAAGTCCAGCGCCGGACCTACTTCCACCTGGCCGCCAACGTGAGCCTCTTCGAGACGATGCAGAACCTGAGGCCGTTCGACGACGTCCTGGTGGACATCGCGCAGGACACCCCGGAGATCAACCGCCTGGCCGACCTGCTCATGGAGTACCACTCGGTCCAGATCGCCAACGCGCTCGCGGTGGGCGCTGACGCGATCGCCGTCTTCGACGACTTCGGCACCCAGCAGGCGCCGATGATGTCCCCGAAGGCGTGGCGGCGGTTCTTCGCGCCCCGCTACCGGGCGCTCTTCGGGCCGGTCGTGAAGGCCGGGAAGGGCATCTTCTTCCACTCGTGCGGGTGCGTGGGGCCATTTTTCGAGGACCTGCGCGCCGCGGGGGCCACGGCCGTCTGGCCCCAGCTGCCGCTTTTCAACCACCGCGACCTCGCCCGCCTCTGCCGCACGCTGGGCCTGGCGGTGCAGATTCAGCCGGACCGCGGCGAGATCATGCAGCGCCGCGGCCCGCAGGAGGTGCGGGACCATGTCCGGCGGCTGGCGGATGATTTCGAGACGCTCTCGGGCGGCTCGTGGCTCCACATCGAGATCGACCCAGGCTTCCCCTGGGAGAATGTCCGGGCGCTCATCGAGACGGCGATGGAGCTGAGGGAACCCGCGCGGCGGTGAAGTCGTATAAGCCCTGACGATGTCCATCACCGCTCCCCTCGTCTTATGGCTTGCGGCGACTCAAGCCCCTCAGGAAGACAAGGAGATCGCCTCGTTCGCCAGGGCCTACCACGCCCGCGTCAAGGAACTGGCCCGGGCGGAGGAAGGGGACGCCCGACGCGATTCGGGGATCCTGCTGGACACGAGGGGCATCGCCACGGGCCGCGTCGTGGACCGCCGGGGGAATCCCGTGGAGGGGGCGGCCGTCGAGATCACGCACTTCACGGAGGAAGGTCCGCTGGGCTGGGCCGAGACGGACCGGGAGGGGAAGTTCGCCGCGGCCCTGAGGGCAAGGAAGGCAGGCGGATGGAATCTCGTCGTCAAGGCCCCCGGATTCGTGCGCTGGGCGCGCGGCAAGCTCGACGGAGGCGTCGTCGACCGGGAGGTCATGCTGGAGCGCGAGGTGAACGCGGAATTGATCGAGTCCCTGGCCGAAGAGAAGGACGCCGAGGCCCGGCTCTGGCTCCTCTTCGAGATCATCGGCCCGCGGCGCAATCGCGCCCAAGACGAGATGGAGACGCTCTACAAGGACATCGGGAGGATCCGGACGGACCTGCTCCGGGTGGTGCGGTCGGGGCTGTTCAAGAAGCGGGACGAACGGGACTTCAGCCCCCACAGCCGGGCCCTCCGGCTCCTGGCCTACTGGGGCGAGCCGGAGGACGAGCCTCTCCTGAAGGAATGGCTGGCGAAGGAGAAATGGGCCCGCCCGGCAAAGGTCGCCATCGAGGGGGCCACGGTCGAGGAGGCGTGCGAGCGCTGTCGGGAGGCCGTCTTCGCCGGGATTCCCGAGGAAAGAAGGACAAGCAACCTCTTCTCGAAGCCGATCCTGGGATTCGATGGCCGGCGGGCCCTGGTTCGGTATTCCGTCACGTATGCCCACTGGGGGTATGAGGAGCACCTGGTGTTCGCCCAGCGCGAAGGCAAGTGGTGCCTCCGATACGCAGTTGAAATTCTCCGCGCCTGCAAGAATATAAGAGAGGAATAAGCCCCCCTTCCGCGCTAACATATCCGTCGTAAGGTTTCCCGCCCGGGGATCCGTTAAGGAGCCTGTCATGGTCTCCCCCATCATCGGCCGCCGGGAGTTCATCGGGAGGTCGCTGGCGGGGGCGGCCGCCGCGGTTGGCGGCATCTCCTGCGCCACGACCCAGGAGCGGCGCACCGCGCTGGACCGCGTGGCGCTCGGGAAGACGAAGGTCCGGATCACCCGCCTCGGGTTCGGCACCGGCACCAACGGCGGCCGGATCCAGCGCATGCTCGGCGAGGAAGGCCTCGCCTCCCTCATCCGCCACGCCTACGACCGCGGCGTCCGCTACATCGACACCGCCCCCAACTACATGTGCTTCGAGTTCATGCGCCGCGCCCTCAAGGACCTGCCCCGCGAGGAGCTGGTGATCCTCGCCAAGGTCTCGTGGTCCGATCCCAAGGGCGTCGCCCCTCAGCTCGAACACATCCGCAAGACCCTGGGGATCGATTATCTCGACATCGCGCTCCTCCACGGCGTGACGAAGGCGGGCTGGGCGGCGGACCTGGCGAAGCACCGCGACGAGCTCTCGGACGCCAAGGCGAAGGGCCTGATCCGCGCGCACGGCCTCTCGGTCCACAGCATCCAGACCCTGCGCGAGGTGCCCGCCGCCTCCGCGTGGGTGGACGTGGCGCTCTGCCGGATCAACCACACCGGGCAGTACATGGACGGCTACACCGGCGTCTGGAAGGAGCCGGGGGAGCATGCGGACGCGGTGGCCGGGATCCGCAAGGTCCGCGAGGCGGGGATCGGCATCCTCGGCATGAAGCTCCTGGCCAACGGCGACTTCAAGGAGGCCGAGGAGCGCGAGAAGTCCATCCAGTTCGTCTGGAAGTCCGGCCTCGTGGACGCCAGCGTCATCGGCTTCAAGACGCCCGCCGAGGTGGACGAGGCGATCGAGCGGATCGACCGGGCGCTGAAGGCGTGACCCATCTCTGACCGGTGGTGGGGGACCAGAGGTTTCGTTCCACAAACAAGGACCAAACGCCTTGGGATTCTCTCTGAAAATACTTCAGAATCCTGCGCGATTTGGCCCATCTCTTGGTTATATATACTTGTTCCTTCCTAATAGCATTGGTATAGTATATATATGTTTGGATCAAGAGAAGAAGTGGAGCGTCTGCTCCGGGCCTTGGCTGAGCGGCTCGACCTGGCAAAGGTGCCGACAGTCGAATTGGCCGTCTGCGGCGGGTCTGCGCTTCAAGTCATGGGGCTGATGAGACGAACCGTTGCAGCAACCAAGGATATCGATGTGTTTGCCTATGTCGTACGAACGAGTTCCGGTCCTTCCCTGAAGAAGTGCGAAGGTTTCCCGGAATTCCTCCAACGGGAGATCGAAACCGTAGCGCAGGATTTCGGGCTGGGGGATAAGCACTGGCTGAACATGGTCGCGGCCGGGGGTATCGACGTCGGCACATTGCCGGACGGATTGACGGCGCGCCTCCACCCGGTGGCCTATGGGCCACGATTGGTCATCCATTACCTTGACCGATACGACCAGATCTTCTTCAAGCTGTGGGCCGCCGCCGACAGAAACCATGAAAGCCGTCACCTTAACGACTTGGCGGCCTTCGCTCCCACCGAGACCGAGCTCGAAGCCGCGGCCCGGTGGGTGATGTCCCAGGAGAGGGATCCGGAACCGATCAAACAGGAAATCCGGCTGTGTCTGAGGCGTCTGGGATATGAGAAGCTGGCTACAAGGCTTTAGGGAACGCCTCGAGGAGGCGGTTCACGGGCTTCTCTGGAAGCAGTGGTCCCTCCTCGGCGTGTCCGCCACGGCGCCGCCGGAGGATCGGTGGCTCGCGGATCCCGAGGCGCTGACGCTCTTCACCCTTGAGGCTGCGAGGAGCGAGCCCCGGCTTTTCGATGAGGTTCTCGACTGGCTTGTGACCAACGGCGCCTCCCTGGACATCCAGAGGCTGAAGAACATCTGCGATCGAGATGCGGGATTCCCACGAAATATACTCCGGTCGGTTGCCCGAATCCTGTCGGAGAGGACACCTCCGGAAAATGGAGTCGCCTGGCTGGGCTGGAAATCCAAGGAACCGGGAACAAGGAATATTTCTTCCTCACGGGGAACGAGGGGGAGTCCTTGAGGGCCGTTCGATCCCCGGACCCGCATTTCGCCCAGGCCGGATATGTCAGGGCCGAATTCAAGCCGCGAGGGCTTTCCGGCCGCGTCCCCCTCAAGCCCCCCGCCTGCCTCAGATTGAGGCTGCGAAGCCTTTTCGGAATCGGGATCCGAGCCGAGGCGGTGGCGTACCTGGCGACCCACCCGTGGGGACACGCGATCGACATCACCGGGGCGAGCGCCTACTCGTCGGTCGGCGTGCAACAGGCGCTGCGCGAGATGGCCGATTCGGGCCTGCTTGTCACGACGCGCCGTCACAGGGAGAAGTACTACGGCCTGGAGCCGTTGCGTCGACAGGCGATCCTGGGCGCATCCGGAACAGCCGGCGATACGCCAGAATGGATTCATTGGGTGCGGTTGCTCCAGGGCCTGGCCATCCTCCTTCGTTTCGCAAGAAGGCAGGACATAGCAAAGGCGTCTGACGACCTCCAGAAGTCCGAATTGCGAGCGCCGGCCAAGAGTGCCTGGCAGGAGCTGTCTGAGGCGGAACTCCCCTTGGGAATCACCCTGGACTTGGACGGCACAGCCTCTTCACTTGAGGAATCGGTCCACGCGATGCTCCGCGGTCTCTTGGCCCGGTTCGATATTCGATTCGGGACGCCGGCCAGGGAGGTCTCTCCCGAAGATCCGAGGGAAGCGCGCCTCCTGAGGCGCCTGCAGCTCCTGGGGCCCGGACCGGCGGCATTCTACAGGGACGCCTGTCGCCTCATGACGGCCGAGCCGATGATCGAATCGATCACCCATGTCGTGGGGCATCTCCTCAGGGAACTCGAAAGCGCGCTAAGAGATGTCTTGAAGGGCCCCGTGGACTTGAAGGGAAAGGAAGCGATCGGATGGATCCTGAAGAAGCTGGAAATCCACGAAGACTCTCCCACCGCCAAGACTTGGATGGAGCTGGAACTCCATAAGGCCGCCCATCGGGATAACCTCCGGGCCCCCAGACCGGTGGGTCAGGATTTCCAGAGGACATGGGAACAGGTCAAACAGGTGCTCGATATCGTCCTGGAGCATTTCGAGGCGCACTATGGGACGCACCTCGATGAAGTGGATCGCCTGCTGGCTGTTGCGAATCCCACCAACAATGACCTGAAGCAACTCAAGGGCAGCGTCCCGGACCCCTCGGTGGCGATGCGCTATTTCTTCGACAAACTCGACAATCCTGCCTGGATACCTCTGCTCGATGACGGAGGATATTTCAGCGAGCCCGCTGCTTCGATCAAAGAGGGTGATTCGATACGCCTCGAAGTGTGGCCCCCATCCAGGTTCCTGGCGCGCATGGCCGGTCGGGCGCCGGACCTCGTCCATCCGATCCTGCTGCGGATCGCCGGTACGAGGAACACTCTTGTGATAGAGGACTGCCTGGACGCCGCCCTTAAAAATCCACCGAAAATGGACACGGGGCTGGTCCCTCATGCTGAGGACTGGCTCAAAGGCACAATGACCCCCCTGTTGCCTGACAAGATGGGCGACTTCATGAGCCATCTGGCCAAGGGAGGAGAAATCGACGCGGCGCTCGATCTCGCCCGCGCCCTGTTCGCCCTCAAGGCTTCTCGGGATAAGGGAGGGGAGCCGCAGGCCCAATTCGATGCCTGGGAGTATAACCAGTTGTTGGAGAGCCATTGGCCCGACGTTGCCAAGGCCGCCGGAGAAAGGGCCCTGGGAGTCCTGTGCAAGCTGCTCTCCTCCGCCATCGAATCATCTTCCTACGCAAGCCACCGGGGCATCCCCGAGGATTTCTCGGAAACCTGGTACGGCGACGTGGATGGATTCCAACATCATCGCGAGAGGGACCCCCTGGCCCTCCTGGCGCGAGCCGTGAGAGACACCGCGCTGGAAATAGCACGGAACGACGATAAGCGGATTCAGCCTGTTCTCAAGGTGCTTGAAGGAGAATCCTGGAAGATTCATGGACGGATCGCCCTCCACGTACTCGCCGCCCTCTCGGACAAAGCTGTCGATATCATCGCGTCGAGACTGGTGGACACACGCATCCTGGAACTCTACGGTCACGAGACGGAACTCGGCAAGCTCATGGCCGCCGGTTTCGGCAGGATGGTACCGGAGGATCGGAGGAAGCTGCTGCGGGAGATCGAATCCGGACTGGGCGGTCGAATCCGCGAGAGCGAGCTGGAAGGCTGGCGGCAGGCCCTCCTGTCTCCCATCGTGAATGAACTCCCCGATGACTGGCGCGCCGAGCATGCCGAGTGGTTGAAAGGATTGCCTGCGGCCCCCAGGCCGAAATACGAGGTCAGTACGATGTGGATCGGCCCGCGCAGCCCTAAGACATCCGAAGAGCTCGCCGGCATGGAGGTTCCGGCGCTGATCCATTATCTCGCCACCTGGAGTCCTTCAGGGGAGTTTGACGGTCCCGATGCCGGGGGGCTTGGACAAATCCTCACCGACGTGGTGGCCGGCAATCCGGAAAAGTATGCGGCCTCGGCGGGCTCATTCGCCCCATTGTCTCGTCTCTATTCGGCTGCTCTTCTCTGGGGCCTGCAAAGGGCCGCACGCCACAGGAAGGCGTTCGCATGGCCCGAGGTTCTGACGCTGTGCGAGTCGATCGTCAAAGCAAGGGAGGCGGCGGAGAACCAGCAGGATAGTGGACGGAGAACCGTTGCCGATCTCCTGAACGCGGGGCTTCATGAGAAGGCGACAGGGATTCCCTTCTCTGAGCGCAAGAGGGTATGGGCTCTTCTCTATACCCTGACGACGGATCCGGATCCTACTCCTGTCCAGGAGGAGAGGTACGCGATCAACGACAGGCCTGCGGTGGAGCTGGCCCTTAACTCCACGCGGGGACAGGCGTTGAATGCCGTCATTCGTTACGCCCTATGGGTCCGGCACCACCTGGGCTTGGAGCCCGGCGGCAAGAAGCAGCTCCGCCAAGCATCCCGGGAGATGTCCGAAGCGTTTCAGGTTCTGGACGCCCATTTGAACGTGGACCGCGAATTCAGCCTGGGGGTCCGCTCGGTCTATGGGCAATGGTTCCCCCAGATCGTCGACCTCGATGGAGAATGGGCACGGGCCCATACGGAAGAGATATTCCCCCTGCACGCCGACTCAGCCAGGTTCCTAGACGCAGCGTGGGAGACTTACCTCGTCTACTCCAGACCCAATGGCAATGTGCTCAAGCTGCTGAGGGCGCAGTATGAGCGCGCAATCAAGGGTCTTTCCGACCACAACCGTCGCCATCGAGGAGCCGAGATCGAGAACCACCTCATCGGGCACCTGGTGACCTTTTATGCCTGGGGACTGTTGGACCTCGGCGAACAGGAGGGCCTGCTGAAGCGGTTCTACGCTTGCGCCGATGACCGTCAACGGGGCCTCCTCCTCGATGTCGCGGGAAGAACCATGAAAGAAGGCCCCCCGGAGATTCCGTCCGACGTGATGGAGCGACTCAAGGCTCTCTGGAGCTGGCGGCTGGCCGCGGCGCGCAAGGGCTTCGTCCCCGAGTTCCGCAGGGAGATGGCGGCCTTCGGCCGGTGGTTCGTCTCCGGGAAGCTGGACGCGGACTGGGCGCTCCATCAGCTTCGTGAAAGCCTGAGGCTTGCAGGAACCACGGATCCCGACTACTTGGTGGTCGAAGAGCTTGTGGATCTCTATCGCCGACGGCCGGCCGAGGCGCTCGACTGCATCGAGTTGATGGTCAAGGGCGCCGGGCCCGGTTTCGGCATCCATGATTGGAAGCGAAGGGTGCATCCGATTCTCAAGGAGGCGATGCGCTCCGACGCCGCCCCCATCAAGGGATCGGCCGAGCGAATCATTCATCGGCTGATCGCCCGCGGCCACACGGAATTCAAGGAAATCCTGTCGCCGGACGCTCGCCGCGAGGCAAGGTAGACACCGACCCCCTACCGTCCCCCGCGCCCTTCCCGCAGGAGCCCCGCGAAGTAGTCCCAGGCCCAGCTCTTCGAGCCGTCCGGGCGGACCAGCCAGAAGCCCCGGCAGTCCGCGTTCGCCCGCACGGGCTGCCGGCGGGCCTCGTTGTCGTAGAGCTGCCAGTAGAGGACGTAGGGACAGCCGAAGGCCAGGGCCGTCTCCGTGTTGTCGCGGATGACGGCCCGGACCTTCTCCGGCGGGAAATCGTTCTCCGGAATCCCGTACTCGCCGACGTAGACGTTCTTCGCGCCGAACGCCTTGCTGTCGGGGGCGCGCGCGGCGTAGTACTCGAGCGCCTGGCGGAAACGCGCCTGCGGGATGGCGGTGTCGTAGGCGGAGTACGAGTAGAGGTCGCAGTGCGTCTTCGGGATCACCGTGTCCACGATCGCGTGCGGCCTGCCGTCGAGGGCGATGCCGATCAGGTTCACCTCCGCAGCGTGGAAGACCCGGCAACCCGCGTCCGGGTGCCGCTCGCGCGCCCGCTCCACGCCCTCCTGGCGCGCGTTCAGCCATTCGATCATGCCATGGACCGCCGTGGGCGTCGGCGCGGCGCCCGGGTCGCCGATCTTCCCGGCCGCCCAGTCGCCCTCCCAGTTCTGGAAGATGAAGGTCTTCCCGGTCCCCTTGTAGGCCGCCAGGAAGTGGGAGGCCAGGGCCTCGAAGTCGGCGACCTCACGCGCCTTCTGCTCCGGGCTGACGCCGTTGCGCCAGTAGTGGTCGGGCCGCCCGTGGGGGTAGGTCTCCAGGACGTAGGCCGTGAACGGCATCGCGAAGACGGCCTTGAAGGAGGGCGCCTGGGCGAGCGCGACGAGGCTGTCGCATTTCGGCCACGCGTCGTTGGCGGCGTATTTCTCCGGGGCGTTCGGGGTGAGCCAGAGCTTGATGACCCGGCTGCCGAGCCCGAGGATGCGCTCCGCGCCCTCGACGAGCACGGGCCGGCCGCCGAAGTGGTATTTCGGATCCACGTGGGTGAAGCCGATGCGGTCGGCGAGGGGAGTCGGGGCCTGCCC
This sequence comes from uncultured Planctomycetales bacterium, assembly GCA_964395295.1. Taxonomy (GTDB): domain Bacteria; phylum Planctomycetota; class MHYJ01; order MHYJ01; family JACPRB01; genus CAYNDR01. The sequence continues at coordinate 12,127 of CAYNDR010000056.1, read as the reverse complement.
GGCGGCCACAAGGCAGGCCGCCAGGAGCGCCAAAAGGGACCCGCGCCACCGCGAGGCCGCCATCTATTTCACCGGCCCGTAGCAGAGAATCCTTCCGTCCACGAGCGAGACCAGGACCCGTCCCTGAGCGTCCGGGGCCAGGCCCCCCTTGACGGGGCGGGCGGGGAGCTCCTCCCGCCACAGGACGGAGCCATCCAGGAGGTCGATGGCCTCAAGGAAGGCCCGGGATTCCTCCTGCCCGGCGGCCACCAGCTTGTCGGGGGCCACGATGAAGGCGTTGAACTTCCGCGCGGCCGGCTGCTGCCACACGGTCTCGCGCGGCGGCTTCTGGCCCCTCTTCGGCGCCAGCCTCCAGCCGGGCGCCGGCGGCGGGTCGCCCTGCTTGAGAGGCCGGAGCATCGCCAGGGCGGCATGGCGGTTCCAGTCGAACTGCAGCTGGTAACTGAGGGTCCGGCCGTCCGGGAAGTCGTGCTCCAGCGGCGTGAACTGCCCGTACTCGGGGTAATACGCGTGGTACGCCGTGCGGTATCGGGAACCCGCCTGGCTCGCGGGCTCGTTGAGGCACCGGCCGGTCCGGAGGTCGTAACGCGCCGTTTCATGGACGCTTCCGGAGGGGAACCGGAGCTCGTCGCCCTCCACGTACAGCTCGCCCTGGAGACAGATCCCCGTCTTCAGGGAGGCCGAGAGCGCGCCCGAGGAATCGTTATGCCACTTCGGCTTGCCGGTGACGGCGTCCAGGGCGCAGACGTGGGTGCCGTCGTAGTCGGCGATGCCCCCCGCGGCGTAGAGGATTCCGTCCTGTACGACGACTCCTCCGGAGACCGGCCACGTGGAGATCAGCTTCCCGAACACCGGGATCAGGCGCGCCGCCGGGGCGACGCGGAAGGTCCAGAGGCGCCGGCCGGTGGCCGCCTCGAAGGCGTGGACGCGGCCGTCGGCGGAGCCGGCGAAGACGCGCCCTTCCCAGACCGCCGGGGCCGCGTAGATCGGGCCGGCCGCGTAGGCCTTCCAGGCGTCCTTGCCGGTGGCGGCGTCCAGCGCGGCCAGCGCGCCGTTCTCGTAGCCCACGAAGGCCAGCCCGCCGGCCGTGACCGGGGCGGTGGGCCGCCCCGCGTCGGGCCGCCCGGCGGTCCATTCCAGTTTCACCTTGCCGGGCACGGCGGCCGGCGAGACGCACCGGCGCCGGTTGTCGCCCATCAGGCACGGCCAGTCGCCGGGCCGGACGGGCAGATCCTTCACGGCCCGCGGATCGCCCTCGCCCGGATCGAGGCGCGCGCCGTCGGGCCGGGGCTCGCCCGCCGGGGCCAGGCCCACGTGGCCGTAGAACGCCAGGGGGCAGCCGCACATCCACGGCCCCCAGTAGAGCATGCCGTTGGCGATCACCACGCCGTCCTGGCAGGGCGGCCGCATGGGGGCGATATGGCGGGCGGCGTTGTCGGCCGTGTCGATCCACATCGTCCCTTCCGCGGCGCGGTAGAAGATGCTGTCCATGCTGCCGGTGGCCCGGGTGCACGAGCGCCGGTTGGGCATCCGGGCCACGGCCTCCCAGGTGTCGTAGGCGAACTTCGCGCCGCCGGGGCCGATGCCGTAGAAGCCGTCGTCGCGCAGCACCAGGTGCAGGTTGCCGTCCTTCCTCTGCCAGACGAGCTTGCCGTCCCGGGCCGAGGCGACCACGAAGTTGGGCCGCTGGGGGCCCGCGAAGTAGACGTACCGGTCGTCGCACTTGAGGTACGAGGTGGTCGAATAGCCCTGCGCCGGATTCTGGGCGCGGCCGGTGGGCCCGATCGCGGCCAGGAGATCAGGGTCGGAGTTCTTCCACGACACCTGGCCCGTGGAACCGTCGAGGCAGGCCAGGGACTTCTCCGGGCTGTAGCAGTAGATCCGGGCGCCCTTCATGCAGACGCCGCGGCCGTCCACGGGGTCCTCCTCGCCGTGCTTCCACAGGATCTTCTTGTCCCGCGGGTCGATGGCGACGAAGGTCCGGCCGAAGGCGAAGCTCGTCTTCGGGTCCTTGTAGTCGTGCCCTTCCCACATGCCCCAGGGCCAGTGTCCCAGGCCGCCGGCCTGCGAGGGGACGGTCTTCGGCCGGACCTCTTCGCCGCCGACGAGGGCGTAGAGGACGGGCCGGCCCTCCGCGCCGGTTTCCAGCGACATCCACTTCCAGACCTTCCCGTCGCCGAGGCCGTCGGGGACGACGATCTGGTCCCGGAGCTCGCCGGTGCGGGCGTCGATCATCTTGCAGGACTGGTCGTCGCCCAGGTAGAGCGTGTCCGGCGTGGCGACGAGGGTGTTCCGGTGGATGCAGAAGCCCTCGCGCAGGGGCCGCCGCCAGAGGATCGTCCCGGTGTACCCGTTGACGCCCATCAGCGTGTTGAGCACGGCGTTCTGGTTGGCCAGGAGGGCGATGTGGCCGAACGCCTTGAACACCCGGCCGCCGGCCGCCACGGTGACCTCCGGCATGGGGCTGAACACGGGCTCGGCCAGGAACTGCGTGGCGTACGGCGCCCGCGCGACGCGGTCCTTCGACTGCGGATTGTTGTCCGGGCCGTGGAACGGCTGGCTCCAGGAATCGATCCCCTCGGGGAACGGCTTGACGATCTCCTCATCACCCACGAGGGCTTTGCCTTCCGGGTGGAGCACGCGGAGGATCTCGGCCCGAGGGACCTTGTCGCGCGCGGCCGTGGCAACCCAGGCGGCGCCCGCGAGGTTGTCGGCCAGGAGGATCCGGTCCCACGGGCCGCGGTCGGCGAAGATCCGCTTCCACAGCAGGCCGGCCTTCTCGGCCGCCTGCTGGACGGCGAGCACCTCGGCCGCGCCGGGCGCCTGGAAGTACACGGTCAGATCGTTCCCGGAGGCCAGCCTTGCGACGAAGGCCGCATCGTCGGGCTTCGGCAGGCCCAGGACGACGCCGATCCCTTTCCGGAGGCCGATCCGCTTCAGGATCTCATCGGCCTCGTCCGCGGCGGGGGCGGGCAGGCCCGGAGCGGAGATCGCCAGGAAGGCGGCCAGGCCGAGGATCAGCCGGCGAAGAGATGGGATCATGGTTATGACTCCTAATCGTTCCCTGCCATGAATTGATACGGCGGGCCGGGCCGGTCACTCTCAGGCCAGGAAGAGGGTTTTCCGCGCCCACGAGCTGTCCGGATATCGGGCGCGCAGCAGCTTCCAGCCCTCCTTCAGGCCCTCGATCCTCCCGGTGCGCTTGAACTTGACCACGTAGTGCCAGTACAGCGCCTCCGCCCCCAGTTCGTCCTTGGTGTGGGAGTCCGCGACGTGCTTGAACCGGAGCACCGCCTCTTCGTGATGGCCCCGCGCGAGGGCGATCTTGGCGTGCGCCAGGTGGATATGCGCCAGGCAGTCGTCGGCCGTCAGGAATCCCACCGCGCGATGATGTTCCATGGCCTGGGTGTCGAAGAAGACGAGGGTCGGCGTCCAGGCCACCCCGCACTTGGCGACCAGGTCCGTGGCCAGGGAGACGTCGGCCCGGAGGGGGATGAAGTCCTTGGCGATCTCTCCCTCGACCCGGCCGTCGAGGTAGGTCCGGGTGTCCATCGCCCGGCAACCCTCACACGCGGGGCTGAAGAAATGGATGAGCAGGTTCCAGTTCAGCTCCCGCGCCTTCTGGCCCGCTTCCTTGAGGCCGCTCGCCCAGCGAATCGCCACCAGCGCCTCCTTCCCGGGGGGCCGCTCGGCTGTTCTCTCAAAGAGGCACGTCCCTCCGAGACAATTCTAGCCCGACGGCGGCGGGGAGGCCGTCACTTCCGGCGCGGCGGCTGGACCATGCAGTCTTCGATGACTTTGGCGATCTCCCGGTCCCCCACCGTCTTGATGAGGTAGCGGTGGCGGCCGCCCGGGGCGGCGGACCACGTGTTCTTCCCGTCCGCCGCCACCGCGTTCGTCCCCTCGGCCGAGAGCTTGAAGACCCCCGCCTCGCCCTTGATCGCGTAGAGCATCGCCGTCTGGTCCCAGCTGGAGCGGTTCTTTCCCGCGCCGTTGTAGAGCTCGTAGGCCTTGCGGACGGGGTTCTCCGGCGGCGTCTCGGTGAAGAGCCGCGCGCCCGTCCCGATCGGCTCCCCCACCTCGCCGCCGCTGAAGACGATCGGGGTGGGCCACTCCTCGTTCACCTTCTTCGCCGCCGGGCCGTCCTGCTCGAAGTTCCACTCCTTGCCCGAGGGGTAGCGGCCGCCCATGACGACGAGGAGTTTCACCTTCTTCTTCACCAGGTCCGCGCCGGAGGAGAGCAGGTTCGCGATGTTGGGGAGCGGCCCCACCGCCACCATCACCACGCTGGCGTCCGGCTGGGCCGCGAGGATCTTCCGGTAGAGCTCCGCGGCGTCGGGGGCGTCCTTCCCCGACTTGAGGTCGTTGGGGAAGTTCTTCGCCACGTGCTCGTTGTACTTGTGATCGCCTTTCCCGCCGAGGAATCCCGCCTTCTTGAGGGTGCCGACCGGGACGTCCGGCCGCCCGTACCACGTGTTGATCGCGTCCAGGCACGGCGCCCCCCACTCGCTGGAGGTACAGCAGGCCATCCCCAGAACCGTCGCCTCCCCGCGGTCGGCCAGGGCATTCAGGAGCGCCGCGGTGCCCGCGTCGTCGCAGTCCGGCCCGATGTCGGAGTCGAAGAGGATGCGGACGGGGACGGCCGGCGATCCCGCGGCGGGCAGGAGCGCCAGCGCCGCGGCGAGCGCGACCGGCAGGAACAGGCGGCGGGAATCGAACATGGTCCCTCCTCGATGGTCCTGAACGTCTGCGACCGCAACGTCTCGGGGACCAGCCCGCTCCCGGCCCGGGTGGACTAGCGCCCCGCGCCCCGGGCGCGGCGGGGGGAGAGCTCCAGCGCCAGCCTCACCGCGTCCAGGAGGTCCTGCTTCTTGAACGGCTTCTCGAGGTACGTCACCGCCCCCGAGGCGTAGGCCGCCACCTTGTCCCGCGGATCCGTCCGGACCGAGAGGATCACCACCGGGACCTGCCGCGTGCCGCGCTGTTCCTGCAGTTTCTGCGTCAGGACGATCCCGTTCATCCCCGGCAGGTTGATGTCCAGGAGGAAAAGGTCGGGCCGCGTCGCCAGGAGCTGGGCCAGCGCGGACTCCGCGTCCTCGACCGCCACGACCTCATAGCCCGCCTCGCGCAGGGCGCGCGTGACGAAACGGCGGACGCGGGGGTCGTCGTCGACCGCCAGGATCCTCGCCGCCGCCATCGCCGGCCTCCCCTCCGGGGTGTCAATAAAACTACGACGCCGCTTCCATAACATGGTATCTATTTCCAAGGGACATGGATACCCTCAAGAAGTGCCCCGCCTGCGGGGCCATGTACGCGGGCGAGATCTGCTCCCGGTGCGGGACGGGCTCCGCCCCCACGAAGCCCACGGAGCCCTCCGAGGACCTGCCCCTCCGGCCGGGCCAGACCTTCCACGGCCTGGAGGTCGTGGAGCTCCTCGGCCGCGGCGGGATGGGCGTGGTCTACAAGGCCCGCCAGCCCGCGCTCGACCGCCTGGTGGCCCTCAAGATCCTCCCCCGCAAGATGGCCGCGGACCCCGACTTCCAGGGCCGCTTCATCCGGGAGGCCAAGGCCCTCGGCGCCCTCTCCCACCCCAACATCGTGGCCGTCCACGACTTCGGCGCCGAAGGGGGCCTCTTCTTCTTCGTCATGGAGTTCGGCGACGGGGTGAACCTCCGGAAGCTCCTCCGGGACCGCAGTCTCGACCCCGAACAGGCCCTCAAGATCGTCCCCCAGCTCTGCGACGCGCTGGAGTACGCCCACGGCGAAGGCGTGGTCCACCGCGACATCAAGCCCGAGAACATCCTCCTCGACAAGAAGGGGCGCGTGAAGATCGCGGACTTCGGCCTGGCCAAGCTCGTGGGGGCCGAGGCGCAGGTCCTGCTCACCCAGACCAACATGGTGATGGGCACTCCCCACTACATGGCCCCCGAGCAGGTCGAGAACCCCAAGGCCGTGGACCACCGCGCGGACATCTACTCGATGGGCGTGGTCCTCTACGAGATGCTCACGGGGGAGCTCCCGATCGGCCGCTTCGAGGTCCCCTCCAAGAAGGTCCAGGTGGACGTCCGCCTCGACGAGGTGGTCCTCAAGGCCCTCGAGAAGGAGCCCTCGCGGCGCTACCAGTCCGCCGCCCAGGTGAAGGAGGACGTGACGCGCGCGACCCAGATCGACTCCTACAAGCCCACCGTCATCACCCCCGTCCCCGCGGCCCGGAAGCCCAGCCGGGCGCTCTGGGCGATGGGGGCGGTGGCCGCGGCGGCGGTCGCCATCGCCCTCGCCGCCGTCCTCTCCCGTTCCCCCGCGCCCGCGCCGCCGCCTCCCGCCGCCGCCCCGACCCCGCCCGCCCCCGAGCCGGCGGACCTCTCCAGGCTCCACTTCGGCCCCGAGGAGCGGCCGGGGAACTACGTCTACGCCGACACCCGCGGCTCCCTGAACCGCAATCCCTTCCCGGCGAAGGAGGCCCCCGAGATCGAGGCGCTCGTCCAGTACCTCGACAAGGTCGGGATCCAGAACCTGGCCCGCTCCGACGTCAAGGAAGGCTACGCGTCCATCTGGTTCCGCGGCGAGGCGGCGTTCGTGGCCCTGGCAACCCCCGTGGCCGAGCGCGATGAGCGGGAGTTCTCGTCGCTCAAGAGGATCGAGAACCGCTGGGCCCACCGCCGGGGCGGTCTCCTCGTCCTGGCCTGGGCCCCCACGCGGGAGCGCCGCGACGTCTTCAACGACCTCGTGGCCCGCCTGCAGAAGAAGCTCGGCCTCCCCCCCGAGGCGCCGGAAGTGCCCTTCGAAAACCTCGCGGTCGACAAGGACGACTTCCCGGACGGCTGGCCCCTGCTCGAACGCGACCTGAAGCCGGCCGCCGGCCGCGCCGCCGCGGGGTGGACCGCGGAGGCCCCCGGGAAGGACGCCGCCATCAGCATCGATGTCCGCCAGTTCCCGCCGGGCGGGGAGGCGGACCTCGCCGAGAAGGACCTCCGGGGGGACGCCGCGTGGAACGACGTCCTCCGGATCGGGCGGACGGTCGTGGCGATGGGCTTCAAGGGCGACCCGGTGGGCGCCTACGTCAAGGTCCGTTCCAGGATGCGCCTGTGGCTGGGCCTGCCGGCGAAGACCTTCGAGACCCTCGCCCTGTCGCTGAGGGAGATCCCCGCCGGCTACGCGATCGCCGGGATCGTGAACGACAAGGACGCCGTCCTCAAGGAGCTGGCGCTCTCCGGCGTCCGGCCGGCCGACGTCTCCCGCGCCTGGCGCGCGACGTTCAAGCCCCCGGGCGCCGTCACCCTCCTGGAGATCGAAGACGGCGCGGCGCGCAGTGCGGCCCGCGAGCAGATCAAGGAGAAGGGCGCCGGCTGGGACGGCGCCCCCTGGGTCTTCGGGATCGAGGGGCCCGACGACGAGACGCTCGACACCCTCGAGAACCGGATGCGCGAGAAGTTCGGGTGGGACCGCAACCGCCCCCGCCCGGTCCGTCTCCTCCACGTCCGCCTCCGCCCCGAGGACCTCCCCCCCGGCTGGACGCTGTCCAAGGAGGCCATCAGCCAGAGGAACTTCTCCTGCGAGCTGAACGGCCCGCAGGGGACGCTCCAGGTCAAGGCGCAGGAGACCCACGATTACGGGATCCTGGAGAAGGTCAAGGAGGAACTGCCCTGGAAGCCGGGGGACATCCTCCTGGTGAAGGACACCGTGGTCGCCTACGTCGGCGGGCCCGAGGCCGCCTGGCCCGCGCTGGAGCAGGTCGAGGCCACGCTCCGCCGGAAGATGCGGATGGGGCCGCCGGCGGTCGAGGACTTCGCGATCCCGGCCAGGCGCCTGCCCCAGGGTTCGACGTACCTCCGGCGGGGCCCGGAGGGGAATCCCCGCAAGCCTAAAAGCCCTTCCCCCGACATCCAGGACTGGTGGCAGGCGGTCGTGGATCCCAGCGAGACGGAGATCGACCTCTTCCGCCTGAGGGACGAGAAAGGGACGCCGGCCGTGGCCGGGAAGCCCCCGGACCGGGACGGGCCGGCCTTCTCCGCCCAGTACCGGAAGGGGCCGTTCCTGGCCGTCCTCCGGCAGGGCGGGAAGAAGGACGAGGCCGCCTTCCATGCCCTCTGCGAGATCGTCCGCGGCAAGCTCCGCCTCCCCAAGAGTCCCTAACGAAGACTCACCACAAAGGCACGAAGCACACAAAGATTTATCGTAACCGGGGCATCCGAGAATCAAGGAGTAGACGCTCCGGCCGGGGCGGGGTATCATCCTCAAGACGGATTCCGGAGACTTCCATGACCTCACGCCCTGTTCGAAGGCTCATCGGCGTCGCGGCGATCCTGGCGCTCGCCTTCCCCCTGACCGGGAGAACCTCTCCGCAGGCCGCCCCCGCCGCCTCCCCCACGGCCGGCGAGGCCCCCCTCGCCGTGACCTTCTCCCCCAACAATTCCAATGGCTCCTTCTACCAGTGGCAGTTCAACAGCACGGAGGGCTTCGTCCCCGACTACTCCAGCGAGATCGGCGAGGACGTCAGCCACACCTACCCCGCTCAAGGAACCTACACCGCCCGGCTCCGGATCTACGACGCGATCACCGGCGCCGCCACCGACACCGATTTCACCATCACCGTCTATCCCCCCGCCGCGCCCCCGACCGTGGCCCTCACGTTCAGTCCCTACCCCACGCTCCCGGACCAAAACGTCACCTTCACCGCCGCGGCCGTCCCTTCTCCGGGACGCTCGATCGTCGCCTATTCCTGGGATTTCAACAACGACGGGATCGAGGACACCTCGAGCCCCGGCGGTCCCTCGGCCACCGCCGCGTCCTCCTTCGGCCTTCCCCTGGCGGATTACACCGTCACGGTCACCGCCGTGGACAACGGCGGGCTGGCCGGGAAGGACTCGACCGTGGTCCGCACCGGCGTCCCTCCCGCTATCTGTTTCACCCAGGCGCTGAGCCGCCTGACGAGCCCCGGCGTCCCCGTCGACATGACCGTATTGGCCTCCACCACCAGCTGGGGGATCGACCACTACGACTGGGACTTCGGCGGCGGGACGGGCACCGTGAACGCCGGCGGCGGCTCCGCCAGCGTCACCTTCGCCGCGGCCGGGAACTACACCGTCACGGCCACGGTCACGGACGAAGCCGGCCATTCCACATCGGCCACCCTCCCCGTGCAGGTGAGCAATCCCCCGGCCGCCCTGCTGGCCCGGCACAAACTGGCCCCGTACCTGACGACCTACACCGTCATGACGCTCGTCCCTCCGGGGGATACCATCCTGGGATACCACTGGGACATCACGGGAGACGCGGCCGACGACCGGACCTACCCCTCCTCGGCCACCATCACCGTGAATCCGTCCGACAACTGCAAGCCCACGATCACCGTGACCGTGGACTTCCAGACGGGGACCGACCCGACGGCAACCGCCCCTTTCGAGATGGAAATCCCGACCGGCATGGTCGTGACTCCTATCCCGATCACCCTGACCGCCGCGGCCGACGGCGCCCCCGCCGCCTCCCCCGTGAACATCCGCGTGGGCCATGCGGTGAACTTCCTCGCCACCGCCGGGAACTCGGGAGATGCCAACCTGGTCCTCAAGGAGATCCTCTGGGACTTCGACGGGGACGGCCTGCGCGACCAGCTGGACAACCTGCTCCCGCTCAACACCAACAGCGTCACCGACATCCCCGCCTCCTTCCAGTACCGCAATCCGGGGACCTTCGTCGCCCGGGCCCGGGTCATCGACACAACGGGCGGCTCCGGCGAGGCCATCTTCACCGTAAACGTGGCCCCCGGCACGGCGCCGCTGGAGTGCTTCATCGCCCAGCCCCGCGACGGCCAGCGCGTCTGGGGCAACCACGTCTCGCTCCAGGCCAAGGCCTCCCCCGCCGTCCTCACCCGGATGGTCGAGTTCCGCTGCCGCCTTGACGGATCCGCGGATCCCTGGACGACCATCGGGACTGCCGTGCCTCCCCCCTACACCGCCCTCAGCGTCCCCTGGGACGTCACCGGCCTCGTCCCCGGATCCTCCTACGAAATCCTCGCCGTGGCCACCGACACCTCCGACAACACCGCCTTCTCCGACGCCCTCCAAAAGGTCGTCGTCACCGTCGACCCTGTCGCCCCCGACGAGGAGGAGAACTTCGGGGACATCCTGGTCCGCACCCACACGATCGACCCCAACATCCCCACCCGCTCCGAAATCGCCCAGGACACCGCGATCGAGTTCCCCCCCCACGCCTTCGGCATGGAATACACCACCATCCGCCTGGAGCGCCCCTTCTCCAATCCCCATCCCCTGGAGGCACGCCTCCAGCAGCTCCAGTTCGTCCCCGGCTCCTTCCGCCGGCTGGCGCTGGACGGCGGGTCGGGCCTCCAGCAGCCCTCCAAGATCGCCCTCTACGACATCAATCCCAACGGCATCCTCGACGACCTCAAGGTGGACAAGAGCAGTCTCAGGATCTACCAGTTCGACGACACCGAGAGAAAGTGGGTCCCGCTCTTCGGGCAGGTGGTCCAGCCGGGGGAGGACCTGGCGCGGGCGACGCTGATGAGCATGGGGGACGTGGGGCTGGTGATTGAATATCCCCCCCGCGCCCCCAGCGGCGCCTCGCACGCCTGCGGCCTGCTGGGGCCGGAACTCCTCGTCCTGGCACTCCTCGCCGTCCGGCGCCGCGTCCGCGTATAGTAGGCGTGCTTTCCTTTCGCCGCGCCGGACCGTCCCTGATCGCCCTCCTCCTCCCCGCCGCGGCCGCCGCCCAGACCGTCGTGGCCCCCGACCCCTCCAAGGGAAGCGCCGACATCGAGAAGGCCCTCCGCCGGGCCAGGCCCGGCGAGGTCATCCTCCTCCGCGGCGGCGTCTACGGGGGCGGCCGCGTCCGCGCCTCCTGCAGCGGCGCCCCCAACGCCCCCGTCACCCTCCGCGCCTTCCCCAAGGAGACCCCGGTCCTCGACGGCACGGGCGTGAAGATGGACCTCTACGACACCCTCTTCGAGCTCACGAAGTCGAGCCACGTGGTCGTCGACGGCCTCGAGGTCCGCAACGCCGCCGGCCGCGGGATCAACCTCCACGAGTGCGCGAACGTCGTCGTCCGCAACTGCTCCATCCACGACGTCCAGTGCCGCGCCCTCGGCGGGAGCGGCGAGAAGCTCCTCTTCGAGGGCAACAAGGTCTGGAACGCCTGCCTCGTCAACGCCGAGAACGCCTTCATCAAGTCGGGGAAGAAGGGCGGCTGGCCCGCCGTGGTCCAGACCTCCATGCGCGACGACCGCCGCGCCTCCACCGACGTGGTCTTCCGCAACAACGAGGTGCGCGACAGCTGGGGGGAAGGGATCGACGCGTGGTTCCTGGACGGCGGCGCCATCGAGGGAAACGTGGTCCGCGACTGCTACAGCGTGCTCATCTACGTCGACACGGCGAAGAACCTCCGGATCGACCGGAATTTCTGCTCGATCACCTCCGACCGGTTTTACCGGACCGACCTCAAGAGCCCGCCCGCGGGGATCCACTTCTCCACGGAGCACTACGACTTCGAGATCCCGCCGCTGGCGGACGAGAACATCGTGGTCTCGAACAACCTCGTGATCGGGTCAGGCCACGGGATCAGCTCCTGGTGCGATCCCTCCAACAGGAAGCCCCACAACACGTACCGCAACATCCTGGTGGCGAACAACGTGGTGAAGGACGTCCACTGGGACCCGCTGGGATTCGACAAGGTCCCCGACACCAGCCCCGTCCCCACGGGGTGCGCCGCGCGGAACAACGTCTTCTACAAGGGGAAGAAGGGCGGGGGGCTTTCGCTCGGCAACCCCTCGGCGTGGACGTTCTCGAACAACTGCTGGCCGGACGGGATCCCCGCGGCGGCGAAGGACCCCGCCAGCATCAAGGCGGATCCCCTCTTCCTGAAGCCGGACTCCGGCCTCCCGGACGGGTTCAAGCTCGCGGCGGCCTCCCCCCTCCTGGGCCGGGGAATGCCTCTCAAGGAGGTGGCGGCGGACTTCTGGGGGACGGCGCGGCGGAAGACCCAGCCCACGATCGGCCTCTTCGAGCCGAAGGGTCCTTAACGAAACTCACCACAAAGACACGAAGTACACAAAGAAATACCCGTATGCGTTCAGTCCCTGGTCGTGGCCAGAATCGAGAATCAAGAATCGAGAATG
>CAYNDR010000055.1:0-23992 GCA_964395295.1 uncultured Planctomycetales bacterium | reverse complement strand
GACTGGATCGACGCCGCCGGCGAGGCGGAGACCAAGGTGATGTCCGTCCCCGCGGAGGAGCGCGAGCCGGCGGAGGCGCCGCCGGCCGGCCCGCCGGGGGCCCTCGTGGCGCCTCCCCCGGCGGAGCGGCGGTGGCTCATCCCGGTGACGATGATCGTCCTCAAGGAACTCAAGGCCACGGGCGAGCTCGACATGGCCTTCGTGCGGAAGGTCGTCGGCGAGCTCTTCGACATGTTCGATCGCCTCCCGCCGGTGGAGTTCCTGGACCTGAGGTACCTGGATCCCGGGCGGCGGCTCCCGCGGCACTGCATCAACGTGGCCAAGCTGGCCATGTTCCTGGCCCGGGAGCTGGGCATCGCCCTGGAGGAGATCGAGAAGGCGGCGATCTGCGGGCTCCTCCACGACGCGGGGATGGCGCGGGAGAAGGAATCCATCCTGGCCGGGAGCCCGCCGGAGGAGCAGGAGGAGTGGAAGCGGACGAAGGGCCACCCGGCCGGCGGGCAGGTCCTGCTGACGAAGGAGGCGGTCCTGCGCCACGTCGTGGCGCGGGTGGCTCCGGAGCACCCCGGCGGCCCCGCCGAGGGGAAGAAGGAGCGGGTCCACCTCTACGCGCGGCTGGTGAACGTCGTGGACACCTACGAAGCGCTCGTTTCCCCGCGGGCCGGCCGGCCGCCGGAACTGCCGTTCAAAGCCATGAATGCGGTGATGGACGCCGGGGCTCAGGGGATGCTGGACTGGGACCTGGTGCGCCTCTTCGTCCGGGCGGTGTCGGTCTATCCGGTCGGGAGCTACATCAGGCTCGGGGGCGGGGAGCTCGCGCGCGTGATGCGGGCGAACCCGGAGATCCCGGAGAAGCCCGTGATCGCGATCCTGACGGACGCGCAGGGGACCGCCCTGGCGGAGCCGGTGGAGCTGGACCTCGCCATGGCCGAGCCGCCGTCCTTCGAGGCGGCGGCGGGGCCGGCCTGAATCAGGCCCTTGCCATCCCGCCGCCGTTCGCCTTCAGGCCCGCGGCCGCGGAATCGAGGACGTCCTCCTCCGGGTGTTCCCGCACCCGCCCCGGGACGAGCCGGTAGGCGCAGGGCACCACGAAGAGCGTGAAGAGCGTCGAGAGCGCCATCCCCCCGATCACCACGATCGCCATGGGGACGCGCGTCTCGGCCCCCGGACCGAGGGCGAGCGCCGGCGGGACGGCCGCCGCGATGGTCGCCACCGAGGTCATCAGGATCGGCCGCAGGCGGATGGGGCAGGCCTCCAGGAGCGCGTCCCGCACCCCCATCCCGTGCTCGCGCATCTGGTTGGTGAACTCGACCAGCAGGATCGAGTTCTTCTTCACGATGCCCATGAGCAGGACGAGCCCGATCATGCTGTACAGGTTCAGCGAGATGTCGGCCCACCACATGGCCACGAACGCCCCCGTGACGCTGAAGGGCATGGCCAGGAGCACCAGCAGGGGGTGGACGTAGCTGTTGAACTGGGACGCGAGCACCATGTAGGCCACGACGATCCCGAGCCCGATGGCGAAAAGGAAGGCCCATCCGCTCTCCGCGAAGAGCCGGGACGACCCCGTGACCTCCATCCCGCAGACGGCCGGCAGGACTTCCGCCGCAATGGCCTTGATGCGGTCGTTGGCCGTCTTCTGGGAGGCCCCCCGCACGAGGTTCGCCCGGAGGGTGATCGCGCGGGCGCGGTTGCGGCGGGTGATCGTCTGGAGCGTGGCGGCCTCGTGGAGCTGGACGACCTCTGAGAGCCGGACGAGCTTGCCCTCGCGGTTGCGGACGTAGAGGCGCCGGATGTCGTCCGGCCGCGACCGCTGGTCCGAGAGGAGGCGGACGCGGACGTCGAAGCGGTGTCCGGCGTCCTGGAACTTCGCCGCGCGCACGCCCCCCACGAGGGCGTAGAGCGTGTCGCCGATCGACTGGGCGCTCACGCCCAGGTCCGCGGCCCGCTTGCGGTCGGGGAGGATCTTGAGCTCCGGCATGCCCAGGAGGAAGTCGCTGTTGACGTCGGTCATGAGGCCCGTTTCCCGCATCTTCTCCATGATCTTCTCGGAGAGGAGGCCGAGCTCCTCCCAGTCGGGCCCGGTGATCGCGAATTCGATGGGGAACTGCGCGCCGCGGCCGCCGGTGAGCCCCCGCAGAGACAGGTCGTTCACGTAGGCCTTGAAGCCGGGGATGGCGTTGAAGCGGCCCCTCAGCTCGTCCATGATCTCCTGCTGGGTCCTCCGCCCCGGGCGCTCCTTGGGGGGCTTGAGCGTCATGAAGATGATGCCCGAGTCCACCTCTCCGCCGCCGAAGCCCCCGATGGCCGCGAAGTACCGGTTCACCGCGCCGTGCGCGTCGAGGTACTTCTCGCACTGCTGGAGCTTGGAGTCCGTGTAGTCGATCGACGAGCCCACCGGCGTCTGGAACCGGACGATCAGGAGGGACTGGTCCTGGGGGGGAACGATCTCCTGCCGGATCCGGGTGAAGAGAGAGAAGGAGGTCGCGAACACCGCCGCGGAGGCCAGCAGGACGAGCCAGGGGGCGCGGAGCTCCAGGCCCAGCGCGGCGCGGTAGCCGGAGGCCAGGCCCCGATAGGCCCGGTCGAGGAGGCGGCCCGCGGCGGAGCCGCGCGCGCCCGCGGAGAGCATCTGGGAGCAGCGCATGGGGGTGAGGGTGAGCGCCTCGAGGAGCGAGAGGGCGACCGCCACCGAGAGCGTGACGCCGAACTGGTAGAGGAACTTGCCGATGATGCCCTTGAGGAAGGCGATGGGGATGAAGATCGCCAGGATCGCCAGGGTGGCGGCGACCGCGGCCAGCGTGATCTGCCGGGCCCCGCGGCTGGCCGCCTTCACGCGCTCCTCCCCCTTCTCGCGGTGGCGCACGATGTTCTCGAGCACCATGATGGCGTCGTCCACCACGATCCCCACGGCCAGCGACAGCGCCAGCAGGGTGAACATGTTGAGCGTGAATCCCAGGAAGTAGATGAGGATGAAGCTCCCGACGATCGAGGTGGGGATCGACAGCAGGATGTTGAAGGTCGAGGCCCAGGAGCCCAGGAAGAGGAGGCACACGAGCGACGTCAGGATCACCGAGAGGACCATCGTGAACTGCATCTCCTGGATCGAGTCCTCGATGTAGACGGTGCTGTCGGAGTTGATCTCCAGGGCCATCCCCGGGGGCAGCCCCGTCTGGAGCTCCTCCACCTTCGCGCGCACGAGGCGGGCCACCTCGACGGCGTTGGCCCCGTACTGCTTCTTGATCCCCATCCCCACGGCGGGGACGCCCAGGGCGCGCGCCATGCGGCGCCGGTCCTCCAGGCCGTCCTCGATGACCGCGATCTCGTCCAGGAGGACCGGGGCGCCGTTCCGCCAGGCCACCACGATCTTCTTGAACTGCTCCACCGTGGGGGCCTCGCCGAGCGAGCGCACGTTCATCTCGCGCGTCCCGCTCTCGATCCGGCCGGCGGGGATCTCCACGTGCTCGCGCCGGAGCGCCGCGATCACGTCCTCCACCGCCATCCCGCGCGCCTCCATCTCCTCGAGCCTGATCCAGACCCGCATGGCGCGTTCCCGGAAGCCGCCCATCATGATCTCGCCCACGCCCTTCACGGTCTGGAGCCGGTCCCGGAGCCGGTAGCGCGCGTGCATCACCAGGTCCTGGTACGGCATGTGCCCGGAGACCATCACCCACAGGATGGGGCTGTCGTCGGCGTTGGTCTTCGTGACGATGGGCGGATCGATCTCCCGGGGCAGGAGCCGCTGGGCCTGCGCGATCCGGGTCTGGACCTCCTGGACGGCCACGTCGATGTCCCGGTTCAGGTCGAACTCGATGTTGAAGGAGGCGCGGCCGTGGCGCGCGGAGGAGGAGATCTCCTTGAGCCCCTGGCCGCGCATCACGGCGTCCTCGATCGGGTCGATGACGTCGCTCTCGATGATCTCGGGGGACGCGCCCTCGAGCGTCACGGTCACGCTGACGTTGGGGAAGTCCACGTCCGGCATCGCGCTGATGCCCAGGTTCGAGAAGCAGATGGCGCCGAAGACGATCAGGAACGCCATCAGCATCCAGGCGAAGACGGGGTTCCGGATGGAGAGGTCGGCGAGGGTCACTTGGGGCCCCCTTCCACGACCTCGACTTCCATGCCGTCGCGCAGGCCCGCGCCGCCGTCGGCCACGACGCGGTCCCCCGCCGAGAGCCCCTCGGTCACCTCCACGTCGCCGCCGACGCGGAGGCCGAGCTTCACGGTGCGGCCCTTCACGCGGCTGCTGTTGAGGACGAGCACCAGGAAGCCCTTCTCGGAGGGGAGCACGGCGCGCTCGGGGACGAGGATGCCCTTCTGCTTCCCGGTGACGGCCCGGACGGCGGCGAAGGTGCCGGCCCGCAGGATCTCGCTCCGGTCGAGGACCTCCGCGATGCAATCCACCGCGCGGGTCACGGGATCGGCCTTCTGGCTCATGTAGAACAGTTTCGCCTTGAAGGGGGTCCCGGGGGCGCTCTGGATGGAGAACCGGATCTCCTGGCCGACCCGGAGGCGCGAGGCCTCCAGCTCGGGCGCCGTGAAGCGGACGCGTAGCGTCGCCACGTTCAGGATCGTGGCCACGATCGTCTCGGGCTTGACGAACTCGCCCTTGGAGACGAGCTTCCGGTTGATGAGGCCGGCGATGGGGGAGGTCACGCGGGCGTCCCTGTGGCTCCGCTTCGCGAGTTCCAGGTCCACGCGGGAGCGCTCGAGGTCGGCCTTGGCCTTCTCGGAGTCGGCCCGCCAGGTCGCCATCTGCTCCTCGGTGACCCATTCCTTCTTCTGCTTCTTGCCCTCTTCGTAGAGGGTGAGGCGGTTCTTGTAGACGGTCTCCGCGAGGGCGGCCTGGGCGCGCGCCCGCTCGAATTCGGCCTGGGCCCGTTCGGCGCCCAGGCTGTATTTCTCGACCTCGATCTCGGCCAGCACGGTCTTCTCGTCGACGGCGTCGCCTTCCTTGAAGTGGACCGCGTCGAGCGGGCCCGAGACGCGGGCGGGAATGCTGATCTCCTCGGCCGCCTCCAGGGAGCCCACGGCCTCCACCGTGTACTCGATGTCGCGGACGACCGCCTCCGCCAGGGCTACCTTGGGCTTCCGCAGGTGCTGGCCCCCGGGCTTCGGCTGTTCCCTCTTCTGGCACGCGGCGGGCGCCAGGGCCAGGGCCAGGAGGAGGACCCTCAGCACGGCCCTGCCGCGAGTCCCTGGCAATGGGTCCTTCGAGGAATCCGCCCTTCCCCCCTGTGGGGGGAGAGAGGGGGAGGGGCCCCAATGGATCGATGGCAAAATCTTCAATGGATCAATCTCCTCATGGGGTTCCTCCCGGCAGGGTGCCGCTCAGGACCTCCAGCCGGATGCGGGAGAGCTTGGACTGGTACCGCGCCCGGTCGAACTCCAGGCGTGCCTGCTGGAGGGTGTTGAAGACGGTGAGGACTTCGACGTTCGTCGAGATGCCCCGGCGGTACTCCGCCTGGACGATCTCGTAGGTCTCCTGGGCGCTGGCCACCGCCTTATCGAGGGAGGCCCGGACGGCCACGGACGACAGGAGGTCCGCGTGGGCGCGCTTGATGGAGAGCTCGATGTCGCGCCGGAGGCGCTGGCCCGCCAGGGCGGCGGCGCGCCGGGTGGACCAGGCCTCGCGGATTTTGGCCTGGGTGGCCAGGCCCTCGAAGATCGGGATTTCGAAGGCCAGCAGGACGTCCCAGTCGACGTCGGCGGAGACCCCCTCGCGGTGCGTGTAGTAGTCGGCCTCGAGGGCCGCCGTGGGGAGATACCCCGCCCGCGCGATGCCCACGGCCTCTTCCGCCGCGGCCTCCTGGCGCCCCAGCGCCCGGAGGTCTTCCCGCGCCTCCAGGGCGCGGGCCACGAACTCCTCCACGGGAGGCGCCCGATCCGGGTCGGGGTGGGTGTCCCGGAGCGCGCGGCGCTCCCCGAGACCGGTGAGGAACATGAGGGCCTCCCAGGAGACCGCGAACAGCCCGCGGAGCCGCTCCAGCCGGGCCTGCGTGGAGGCCGTCTCCGCCTCCTGGGCGAGGACCTCGGAGCGCCGCGAGATGCCCACGCGGTTGCGCTGGACCAGCTCCTCCAGGCGCTCCTCGGCCAGGCGGAGGGCGGCCTCCGTGGTGGCCATGTCGCGCTCGGCCTGGAGGACGTCGTAGAAGGCGCCCGCGGTGTCGGCGTAGAGCAGGAGGCGCGCGTGGCGGAGGCCGTGCTCCTTGGCCTCGTAGAGGGCGCCCGCCTGGCGGAGCGCGTAGAACTCGCGGAGCCCGCTGAAGAGGGGCTGGCGGGCGGTGAACTGGTACTGGGCCCTCTTCTCCTGGGTGAAGCTCTTCTGGACGCTGGAAGCGCCGGCGACGTCCGCGGTGTCCTGGAGGGTGAGGCTCCCCTTGAAGGAGACGGTCGGCAGGAGGGCCGCCAGCGCCCGGTCGTACTGGGTCTGGATGCGGACGAGTTCCTCCCCGTCGATCGCCAGCGCCTCGCTCCGGTAGAGCGCCATCCGGTAGCCGTCCTCGAGCGTGATCTCCGCCAGGGCGGCGATCTGCCGGTAGCGCTCGCGGGCGCCGTCGCGGGACCGGACGGAGGGGTCCGGCTCGTAGAGGATCCGCTCGTAGCGCCACCGGTCCCGCTCCTCCGTCCCGCGGCACGCCGCCGGCAGGAAGAGGAGCGCCAGCGCCCAGCCCCGTCTCATGCGCGCCCCCCGTTCCACTTGGCCAGGACCGCGTTGAGGGTCTCGAGGGCCCGGGCCATCCCCTCGAGGTCCTCTCGGCCCAGGATCTTCCGGAGCTTCCGGAACCGCTCCTGGCGGCGCCGGGCGTGCTCCGCGAGGATCCTCCGGCCGCGCGGCCGGAGCTCCAGGAGGTGCTGCCGGCGGTCCCGCACCGAGGGGGTGCGCCGGACGTGGTGGCCGGCCGCGAGCCGGTCCGCGAGCTCCGTGATCGTGGGCCGGGAGACCCCCAGCGCCTCGGCCATCTTCCCCAGGGTCATGGACCCCCGCATCTCGAGGATCCAGAGGATCCTCATCTGGGCGAAGGTCACGGGGCCATAGGCCGGCTGGCGGGCCGGGATGGAGAAGAAGCGCGCCAGCATGGTCCGGAAGAGCAGGTCGATCTCCTCGGCGCTCCTCATTCGTTCGGTTTCCGAATAGTTTGGCGACCGAACTATTATACGCGGCGCGGCAGGGGGAGGGGGGGGGAATCGTTCAGCGCCGGCGGCGGGCGGGCCGGGGCTTGGGGCGCCGCTTCGGGGCGGCCGCCCTGGGCGCGGGGCGCGCGGCGGAGGCCGCGGATTTCGGCGCGGAGCCGGCCGGGGAG
Source organism: uncultured Planctomycetales bacterium (assembly GCA_964395295.1). Taxonomy (GTDB): domain Bacteria; phylum Planctomycetota; class MHYJ01; order MHYJ01; family JACPRB01; genus CAYNDR01. Next base: position 16,688 of record CAYNDR010000055.1, on the reverse strand, counting down.
GCCTTCCGGACGTCCTCCTTGGGGCGCTCGGGGGGCCGCCGGAGCTCCTCGGCGACCTTGATCTCCATCTCGCGCCTGAGGTGCGGGATGGGGATGGGGCCCGACTGGAGCAGGGCGGTGTGGAAGAAGGTCTCGCCGAAGCGGGCCTCCATCCGGTCGCGCGCCCAGCGCCGGAGCTCCCGGAGCCGGTCCCGGCCCCAGTAGGGCGCCGCGTGGGCCCCGGGGGAGGAGAGGTAGCGCCGCACCTCCGCCTCGGCGCACACCCGGTCCATCCCCAGCCGGTCGATCAGGTTCTCCACCGCCTCCTGGCAGCCCGTCCGCCCCGTGGAGATCCGGACGTCCAGGAGCGCGCGCATCGCGGCCAGGACCGAGGCGTGCAGCTGCATGAAGCGGGCGGCGGGCGTGTCGTCGTATCCCAGCTCCTTGGCCCGCTCCTCGCAGTAGACGGCCCACCCGGGGCCCGTCGCGGGGTCCTCGTAGAGGGCCCGCAGGGGCGAGGGGTGGCGGGCCGCCCAGGCCATCTGGAGGTGCCGGCCCGGGTAGCCCTGCTGGACCGTGAGGTTCGCCAGCGCCGGGTAGTTGTGCTCCTTGAGCTTGTCGCTGTCGCAGTCGCCGGGGGTCACGAAGAAGTACCCGTCCATCCGCCCCTCGTGCTTCGCCGGGGGCCAGTAGCCGCCGAAGGGGAGCAGGTGCCTCAGGAAGCTCGGCGTCTCGATGACGTAGAGCTGTTCCCCTTCCGGGAAGGCCGCGAACCGCGAGCGCGTGACGAACTGGCGGGCCTTGCCCGCGGACTCGCGGACGTAGCGCAGGACCCCGTCGAAGTTCTCGGGGTGCTGCTGCTTGATCATGTCCCGGACGTCCTCGAGGGCGGACTTGCGCCGGATCTCGCGCCCCAGATCCCTCTGCCGCTCCTGGAGGCGGGGGATCTCCGCCTCGGCGGCCGCCGAGATCTGGCCGGGGGAGAGGTCGATCCCCCGGACGTGGAGGAGCCGCTTGAACTTCTCCTCGCCGAGGGCGTGCTCCTCGCGGCAGTCCGGGAGGACGTCCACGATCAGCCAGTCGCTGTAGCGCTCCAGGGCGTTCTGCGCGTGGTCGATCAGCCGGTTCAGGTCGCGCTGGGGCGTGGCCGGGAGGTGCTCCCGGCCGATGTCCTTGAGGATGTTGAAGAAGCCCGGCAGGCGCGTGATCGTCTCCAGCTCGATCTCGACCGCCATCTTCGTGGGCGCCCGGAGCTTGGACCGGGACTGGTCGATGTACCGCGGCATCCGCTCCAGGCGCTTCATGATCGCCCTCATGCGGTGCTGGAGCGGCGCGTAGTTCCTCGAGAGGATCTGGAAGACGGCCTGCCCCACCAGCTGGGGGGCCTCCGGGGTGCTCTCCCAGGGGCGGAGGACCTCGCGGTCGAAGATCCAGTTCTTCAGCACGTGGATGGCCAGGTCCCGCTCCACGGCCTTCCCCGGGGGGAGCCGGCCCGCCTCGATCTTCTCGAATTCGGAGAGCGTGCGGTGCAGGAACTTGTGGTCGTCCAGCTCCTTCTCGATCGATCCATCGGGCATGAGGGCGTCGAACTCGCCGTGGAGCCCGAGGGCGGTCCCCAGCAGGGGGTGGCGGCGGACCCACTCCTTGCAGAAGTCCTTTTCCAGCTTCTCGAGGCGTTTGGAGGAGTCCATGTTAAGAAGCCGTCACCTTCCCCCGTCCCGGGGGGGCCGGTCGAAGGCGCGCCGGGAGCGGACGACGGGATTCATGAATGGGGCCTATTATAGGGAAACCGCGCTCCCCATCAAGTCAAAAAGCCCGAAGGGACCCTTCCGAGGCGTCCTATAATAAAGGAAGGATGGTCCCTGAAGGATGCGGAAGGCGCCGCGGGTTCCCGCGGGCCCTCCTGGTCCTGGCGGCCCTGGCCGCGGGCGTCCCCCCGCAGGAGGACTTCCCGCGGCGCGTCCGGATCGAGGGCGCCAAGGTCTGGGTGGACGAGAGGCTCCTCTACGAGGGCCAGGGGCAGAAGGCGGACGTCACGGTAGCCGAGTCCAAGGGGTGGAAACAGGTCGTGATCGCCGTGGACGGGCAGGAGCGCGCGAGGCTCCCCGTTCCGTCGCTCCAGAAGCCCGTGGCTTGGCCCCCCGTCTACCTGGATGACCTGAAGCCGGCGCTCAAGAAGGTCGTCGAGGACGACGGCCGGAAGCAGACGCTGGTCCTCTCGGTCTCGGCCCAGGATGGGACCGAGACGGAGATCTACCGCGGGCCGGTCTTCGAGACGAGGACGGAGCGGGCCCCGGAGGGCCTTCTCTTCCGGCTGGACGGGGGGCCCTACTACCGCCTGGCCATCGCGCCGCGGCCGCGCGCGACCCCGCAGGACGTGGCGGGGCACGTGAACGCGATCCGGGAGAAGGCCGGGCTGTCCCGGCTCGCCTTCTCGGCGGAGCTTTCCAAGGGGTGCGACCTCCATGCGCTCTACGTGGCCCGCAATCCCGTCTACGGCCTGGCCGCCCACGAGGAGAGCCCTTCGGGGGTCGGCTATACGCCGGAGGGGGCCCGGTCGGGCGCCCGGGGGCTCCTGAGCCAGTTCCGCCCGATCGAGACGCCCCGCGAGGCGGTGGACGGCATCCTGGCCACGCTCTACCACCGGGTCGGGCTCTTCGAGGCGGGGGCCACGGAGATCGGCGTGGGATGGGCCTACAAGAGGGACGGGATGGGACAGCTGGTCCTGGACCTGGGCGCGCCGGGCCCGCCGAAGGCCCCGCGGACGGTCCCGCTCCTCTGGCCCGGGCCCGACCAGACGGAGGTCCCCCTGGAGTTCGGCCTGGGCGCGGGGGAACAGCCGAACCCGGTGCCCGAGCCGGGCGCGAAGGCGGGATATCCCGTCACGATCCATTTCTCGGCGTCCGGCTGGAGGCCGCTGGAGGCGGAGGCGCGGCTTTCGATCGGCGGGCGGGACGTCCCGTGCTGGGTCTCGACGCCCGAGCGGCCCGCGCGGAAGGACCGCCCCCAGCCCACGGCGGTGTGCCTGATCCCCCGGGAGAAGCTCAAGCCCTCGACGGCCTACACCGTGCGCATCGCCTGCCGCCAGGGCGGCGTGGACGGGAACCCCCCGTGGTCCAAGGAGTGGTCCTTCACCACGGGGCGGTAGGCGCGGCGCTCGGCCGGGGGACATTGACGGCCCCGCCGCGATTCCTATAGAGTGTGGGCCGGATGCCGCCGGACCGCCGCCAGGATTTCGACCGCACCGCCCTCGCCCACCTGGCCTCCGTCTCGTTCCTGGCCGAGCGGCTTCTCGGTCCCGGGGCCGACGCCGAGGATCTCGTCCAGGAGACCTTCCTGCGCGCCTGGGCGTCCTTCGGCCGCTTCGAGCCGGGGACGGACGCGCGGAAGTGGCTGGTCACGATCGCGCTCAATGCCTTCCGCGACCGGATGCGGCGGCGGGGCCGGGACCCTCTTTCCCTCGATGCCCTCGCCGAGCTTCCCGCGGCGGGTCCGTCGCCGGACGCGCCCCTTCCCGTCCGCGAGATCCTCGACGATCGCCTTGCTCGCGCCCTCGACGGCCTGCCGGAGGCTCAGCGTGCCGTCCTCACCCTGGCCGTGATCGAAGGGATCCCCTGCACGGAGATCGCGCGGACGACGGAATGCCCCGAAGGCACGGTGCGGTCTCTGCTTTGCAGGGCGAAGGCGGAACTGAGAAGGCGGCTCGCGCCGGGAAATCCGCCGGCGCGATAGGGCGGCTCGGGACCGGCTCCTCGGCGAAGGACCACCATCCTCCAAGGCCTTCGGATTCACGCAACGAATCGGCACGCCTCATCGTTCCCGAAAGGATGGAAGCCACGGGTGACGGTGCTTTCGGCCGGATTCATCATGAGACGGCTTGCTTTGGCCCTTGTCGCGGCCTTCCTGGCGCTCATAGCCATGAGTTGCGCTTCTGCTCCTCCACTCTTCAAATGCCCGATGGGGTGTTATGCCGCCGAAACCGGCGGAGTCTGTCCTAAGTGCGGGATGACGATGATGGTCGATGAGGCGGAAAGAGAAAGAAGGAAGAGGGAAAAGAGCGAAAAAGAAACACGGAAAACGACGGATCGGCCTCAGGGGGGAGGGGGCCACCACTAGACGGGACTTCCGATTCAGGTCGTGTTTCAAACAGATGGACGCGGGTTGCGCCTGACCATCGAGCATTGCCAGGGCCACGATCAGCAGACCCAGTTCAAGTCCGAATGCGGGAATTTCCTGGCGGCGGGATTTGCCTCGGATCTTCAAGCATGGTGATTCGCGGAAACATTCCGGATCAGGTTGCGCGGCATAACCATTGGGTCCGGCCATGATGGACATTCTCCCGCGCATCAGGAGGGCCGAGTCTACCGGTGTTCGATGGACGGGGGGGGAGCGATCGACGCCCGGGCCCTGCCCCAAGTGCGGGATGATGTTAAGGCAGGGCGGAAAGGGCTCCCCTCTCGCCGATTCGCGCAACGCTTCATGCTGGCGGTTCGTTCTTGGGACAGCACAGGAGCAGGACCATGACATGCCGAGAGTTCCTGGACGAGGTGGAGTTGCTGGCCCTGGGCGAGGTCGGACCCGCCCGGGCGGGGGCGCTGAGGGATCACGCCGCGGCCTGCGGCCGGTGCTCCCTCCGGCTGGCGGAGGCGGAGGCGCTCAACGAGAAGCTGCGGGGACTGAAGGGGGCGTACGTCCCCCCCGCGGGCCTTGAGGAGAGGGTGCGGCGGTCCCTCGACGCCGCGGCCCCGCCCGCGGCCGTGCGCCGGTTCCGGGGCCGGCGCTGGATCCCCGCCGCCGTCGCGGCCGGGATCGTCGTGGCTGTGGCGGCCCTGTTCATGGCGGGCCCGGGGCCGGCGGTGCCCGATCTCATCGCGTCCACGATCTCGGCGCACGAGGAGCTCCTGGAGAGGTCGCGGGCGGGCCGGATCGATACCAGCGACCCGAAGGCGCTGGGGGAGTTCTTCGCGGAGCGGGTCGAGGGGCGATCCGCCCCGGGGCCGGGAGGCTGTTGCTGCGCGACGAAGGGCGCCTGCCAGTGCGCGGACCCGGCGGTGTGCCGGCAGGGGGCCTGCTCCGTCTACCGGTGCGGGGACGAGCTCGTGACGCGCCTGGCGGTGGACGCGTCGAGGATGGGGTCCGTGGAGCTGGAGCGGGGGGAGAAGCGGCTCGTGGAAGGCCGCGAGGTCTACCTGTTCGAGAGCCGGGGCGTCCGGGTCGCCGCCTGCCCCTGCGCCAAGGCCGTCCACCTCTGGGTCGGGCGCCTGGAAAAGTCCGCTCTCTTCGATACCATGCGGGCGGCGGGCCGCCGCGACGGCCCGGCGCCCCACGAAAAACACTGAAATCCATTTTTTAGGAGCGTCGTCATGAAAATCCTGAGCGTGGCCTGGGCGGTTGCCGGGGCGGGCATCCTGGCGGCCGCGGTTTCCGCCGCCCCCGCCGGGGATCCGTCCCCGGGAGATCCCTACGCGCTGGAGACCTGCCCCGTCAGCGGCGGGAAGCTGGGCTCCATGGGCGATCCCGTGGTGCGCCAGTACGACGGGCGCGAAGTCCGGTTCTGCTGCGGAGGGTGCATCGGCAAGTACGAGAAGGACAAGGCCGGATACCTCAAGAAGATCGACGAGGCGATCGTCAAGCAGCAGCTCCCCCTTTACCCGCTGGACACCTGCCTGGTGAGCGGCGAAAAGCTCGGCGACAAGCCCGTGGACTTCGTCACCGGGAACCGCCTCGTGCGCCTCGGCGGCCCCGACGCCGTCAAGGAGTTCCAGAAAGATCCCGGCAAGCACCTGGCCAAGCTGGACGCGGCGGCGATCGAGAAGCAGAAGGCATCGTACGCCCTGAAGACCTGCGTCGTCACGGGCGAAAAGCTCGGCGAGATGGGCGAGCCCGTGGACGTGGTCGTGGCCGGGCGCCTCTTGCGGCTCTGCTGCAAGGGATGCATCGGAAAGGTCCGCAAGGATCCCCTCAAGTACCTGGGCGCGCCAGGCAAGGGCGGCACCAAGATCGAACCTCCCAAGAGCGGCCATCAGCATCAGTCCGCGCCGGCCGGCGGGGGCTGCTGCGGCGGACATCCCTGAGGCCCGCCATGACCATCCTGTGGAAGGCCGCCGTGCTGGCGGGCGCCGCGCTCGCCCTGGGGGCTGCGGGGGGGATCGTCTTCAACGCGACGGCCCCCCGTGGAGGCCCCCGCCCCCTTGAAGCCGCCCAGGCGAGCGAACCCTACGCCTGCCCGATGGAGGAGGACGCCGAGGTGCGCTCCGACTCCCCCGGGCGTTGCCCGAAGTGCGGCATGAACCTGGTCCCCCTCTCGCAGACGAAGCACAAGGGCAAGCCTCCCGCCGGCCAGGCGGCCCAGGCCCCTCCCCCGCCCAAGCCTCCCGGGAAGGCGCCCGGCCCGGTCCGGTACTACTGCCCCATGCACCCGACGTACATCTCCGACCGTCCGGGAGACTGCCCGATCTGCAACATGTCGCTCGTCCCCTTGAAGCAGGAAGCCGTGGCCGGATCCGGCATCCCGGGATACGCCAGGGTGACGATCCAGCCTGAACAGCGCCAGCTCATCGGAGTCAAGACCGCGGCCGTGGAGAAGCGGGCGGTACGGAAGACGATCCGGGCGGCGGGCCGGGTGGAATACAACGAGAAAACTCTCGCCGCCGTCAGCCTCAAGGTCGGCGGCTGGATCGAGGAGCTTTTCGTGAAATCGACCGGCGAGGCGGTGCGGAAGGGACAGCCGCTCTTCGCCCTTTACAGCCCCGACCTGCTGGAGGCGCAGAAGAACTTCCTGATCGCGCGGGAGGCCCGCGATGAAGGGATCCTGCGCGCCGCCCGCGACCGCCTCCTCCTCTGGGACGTCGCCGAGGAGCAGGTCCGGGCCCTCGAAGAGAAGAAGGAGCCCTTCGTCCGCCTCCCCATCCTGTCCAAGGTCGAGGGGATCGTGACCCGGCGGAACGTCGTGCAGGGAGCCTACGCGGAGCCGGGACGCGGCCTCTTCGAGATCGCCGACCTCTCGACGGTCTGGATCCACGCGGACGTCTACGAATACGAGGTCCCGGAGGTGAAGGTCGGCCAGGCGGCCTCGGCGCACCTCTCCGCCCTCCCCGGCGAGGCGGTCCAGGGCAAGGTGGTCTACCTCTACCCCTATCTCAACGAGGCGACGCGGACGGTCCGCGCGCGGCTGGAGGTCCCCAACGCGGAGGGGAAGCTGAAACCCGGGATGTACGCCGAAGTGGCGATGGCCGTGGACCTGGGCGAGCAGATCGCGGTCCCGGAGGAGGCGGTGATGGACACGGGCGCCCGCCGGATCGTGTTCGCCGACCTCGGCGAGGGGCGGTTCGAGCCCCGCGAGGTCGAGCTGGGGCCGAGGGCGGACGGCTTCGTGGCGGTGCGGAAGGGCCTGAAGGAGGGGGAGCGGGTGGTCGTGAGCGGGAACTTCCTGATCGATTCCGAGAGCCGGATCAAGTCGGCCTTCCTGGGGAGCGACCAGGGATCCCTCCCGCCCGCGAAACCCCCGGCGGCCGCGCCGGCGACGGATGAGGCGAAGATCATCCAGGAGCAGATCCCCTCTTACCCGATCCAGACCTGCGTGGTGAGCGGCGAGAAGCTCGGCGGCATGGGCGAGCCGGTGAACCATGTCTACCAGGGCCGCCTCGTCCGCTTCTGCTGCGAGGGGTGCGTCAAGGACTTCGAGAAGGATCCGGCCAAGTACCTCAAGATCCTGGACGAGGCCGCGGCGAAGGCCGGGACCCGCAAGTGAACCGACAAGATGGTCAAGCATATCATCTCGTTCTGCGCGCGGCATAAGTTCCTCGTCCTCGTCGTCGCGGCGGTGGCGGTGGCCGGGGGGATCTACTGCGTGCGCCACATCCCCCTGGACGCCATCCCCGACCTCTCGGACACGCAGGTCATCGTCTACTCCCGGTGGGACCGCAGTCCGGACGTCGTCGAGGACCAGGTGACCTATCCCATCGTCACCGCCATGCTGGGGGCGCCGAAGGTCAAGGCCATCCGCGGGTTCTCCGACTTCGGCTACTCCTTCGTCTACATCATCTTCCAGGACGGCACCGACCTCTACTGGGCGCGGAGCCGGACCCTGGAGTACCTCAGCAAGATCCAGCCCCGCCTGCCCGAGGGCGTCCGGACCGAGCTCGGGCCCGACGCGACCGGCGTGGGATGGGTCTTCCAGTACGCCCTCGTGGACAAGTCGGGCAAGAACAGCCTCGCGGACCTCCGGAGCTTCCAGGACTGGTACCTCCGCTACTGGCTCCAGAGCGTCCCGGGCGTGGCCGAGGTCGCCTCCATCGGGGGCTTCCAGAAGCAGTACCAGGTGAACGTGGACCCCAACCGCCTGCTGACCCTCAACGTCCCGCTGATGAAGGTGGTCGAGGCGATCCGGAAGGGGAACAACGACGTGGGCGGCCGCCTCGTGGAGTTCGGCGGCGCCGAGTACATGGTCCGCGGGCGCGGCTACGCGAAGTCGGTCAAGGACATCGAGGAGATCGCGGTGGGCGCCGATGCCGCCGGCACGCCCATCCTCGTCCGGCAGGTCGGCCGCGTGTCCCTCGGCCCGGACATCCGCCGCGGCGTCGCCGACCTCGACGGCCTCGGGGACACGGCGGGCGGGATCGTGGTCATGCGCCACGGCGAGAACGCCCTCACCGTGATCGACCGCGTGAAGGCGAAGATCGAGGAGGTCAAGCCGTCCCTGCCGGAAGGCGTCGAGGTCGTCGTCACGTACGACCGCTCCCACCTCATCCGGGAATCGATCTCCACCCTGACCGACGAGCTGATCGTGGCCCTGGTCGTCGTCAGCGTCATGATCCTGATCTTCCTCTGGCACTTCCCTTCCGCCCTCGTGCCGATCATCACCATCCCGATCTCGGTCCTCCTGGCCTTCATCCCCATGTACTTCATGGGGATCGGCGCGAACATCATGTCGATCTCGGGGATCGCGATCTCGATCGGCGTCCTCGTGGACGGGGCCATCGTGGAGGTGGAGAACGCCTACAAGAAGATCGAGCGCTGGTTCGCGGCGGGGCGGCCGGGGGACTTCCACGAGGTGCGCCTCAAGGCCCTCCAGGAGGTCGGCCCTTCGGTCTTCTTCTCGCTCCTGGTGATCGCGGTCGCCTTCCTGCCGATCTTCGCGCTCGAGGAGCAGGAGGGCCGGCTCTTCAAGCCGCTGGCCTGGACGAAGAACCTGACGATGTTCATGGCGGCGGTCCTGGCGGTCACTCTCGACCCCGCGGTGCGGATGCTCTTCGCCCGGGCGGACCCCATCCTCAAGCGGCCCCGTCCCCTCGCGTGGCTCGTCAACGCGGTCGCGGTGGGCCGGTACCGCCCGGAGGAGCGGCACCCGGTCAGCCGGATCCTCTTCAAGCTCTACGAGGGCCCCTGCCGGTTCGTCCTCCGGCACCGGAAGAAGACGATCGCCGTCGCTGTCCTGCTGGTCCTCTCGACGGTCCCCGTCTACCTGAAGCTGGGTTCCGAGTTCATGCCGCCGCTCTGGGAGGGGGACCTCCTCTACATGCCGACCACCCTGCCGGGGATCTCGGTCACGGAGGCCCAGAGGCTGCTGCAGGCCCAGGACCAGGTCCTCATGAGCGTCCCCGAGGTGGAGCGCGTCTTCGGCAAGGCGGGGCGCGCGGAGACCTCCACCGACCCGGCGCCCTTCTCGATGATGGAGACCACCATCCTCCTCAAGCCGCCGGACCAGTGGCGGAAGAAGGAGAGGTGGTACGGCGCGCGGATTCCGGAATGGCTCCAGGGCCCTTTCCGGACGATCTGGCCCGACCGGATCACCAAGGATGAGCTGATCGCCGAGCTGGACGCGAAGATGCAGTTCCCCGGCGTCACGAACGCCTGGACCATGCCGATCAAGGCCCGCATCGACATGCTCACGACGGGCGTGCGGACGCCCATCGGGATCAAGATCTTCGGCCCCGACCTCGGGAAGACCGAGGCGATCGGCGCCGACATCGAGCGGTCCCTCAAGGACCTGCCGGGGACCCGGAGCGTCTTCGCCGAGCGCACGGCGGGCGGCTACTTCCTCGACTTCGACCTCAAGCGCGACCGCCTGGCCCGCTACGGCCTCACGGTCGACGAGGCGCAGATGGTCATCATGTCCGCCATCGGGGGGGAGGCCGTCACCACCACGGTCGAGGGGCGCGAGCGCTACACCGTGAACGTCCGCTACGCCCGCGAATTGCGCGATGACCTCGACGAGCTCCGGCGGGTGCTCGTCCCCACGATGTCCGGCGCCCATGTCCCCGTCCAGGAGCTGGCGGACATCCGGATGACCTACGGGCCGGGAATGATCCGCGACGAGAACGGGATGCTCGCCGGCTACGTCTACGTGGACACCGGGGAGAGCGACATCGGGGGGTACGTCGATCGGGCCAAGGCGGCCGTCCGCGAGCGCGTGTCCCTCCCCGCCGGCTACACGCTCCTCTGGAGCGGCCAGTACGAGAACATGCTCCGGGTCCGCGAGCGGCTGAAGGTCGTGCTCCCGATCACTTTCTTCCTGATCTTCTTCATCCTCTACCTGAACACGCGGTCCGTGGTGAAGGCGCTCATCGTCATGCTCGCCGTCCCCTTCTCGGCGATCGGCGCCGTCTGGCTCCTCTACGCCCTGGGCTACCACGCGTCGATCGCCGTCTGGGTGGGGATCATCGCGCTCCTGGGGCTGGACGCGGAGACGGGCGTCTTCATGCTGCTCTTCCTGGACCTCGCGTACTACGAGCGGGTCCGCGAGGGGAAGATGAAGACCTTCGCGGACCTCACCGAGGCGATCGTGCACGGGGCGGTCAAGCGCATCCGGCCGAAGATGATGACCGTGGGGACCTCCTTCATCGGCCTGATGCCCATCATGTGGTCGATGGGGACGGGGGCCGACATGATGAAGCGGGTCGCCGCGCCGCTGGCGGGCGGCCTCTTCACGAGCTTCCTCCTGGAGCTCCTGGTCTACCCGGCGATCTACGCGGTCTGGAAGTGGCGGTTCGAGATGAAGCAGGGGACGGTGGACGTGAGCACCCTGCCCATTCCCGAGTTGAAGGAACACTGATCGATGGCTTTCACGGAACTGCAAACCGGCGCGCGGGCGGACCCTCCCCTCCGGAGGCGGCGCCTCGCCCTCGCCGCCGCCGTGGGCTTCCTGAACGGCTATCTGGTCCTGCACCCGGCCGCCATGGTGATCTTCGCCCTGACGAACGGGTCGCATGCCCATCACGGCGGCGAGGATCTCCTGCAGTCCGTCTGGCGCCCCTTCCTCCACTCCTTCCATCTCGGCATGCTGCCCATGGCGCTGGCCTTCGGCCTCCTGGGCGCGGCCATCGGCCTCGTCTACGGGGCCCAGAAGCAGGCCCTGAAGGCGCAGTTGGACCGCAACGCCGGGTTGGAGCGCATCAAGCGCCGCCACATCGCCTTCCTGGTCCACGACTTCAAGGGCCAGCTCAACTGCATCGAGGGCTTCGCCGACCGGCTGATCGAAGACGACCGCCCCTCCCCCCGCGAGGCGCTCGGGCGCATCCGGCGGCAGGCGCGGTCCATGCTGGCGTCGGTCCACAACCTCCTCGACCTATCCCGCTTGGAAGACACCCCCGCCCTCCGGAGGGGGGCGGTCCGGCCCGTCGAGATCCTCGAATCGGTCGCGTCGGAGGCGGCGGAGTCCGGACGGGAGGCCCGGATCGAGATCGTCGAATCGTCGCGGGACTGCCCGTCCGTGTCGGCCGAGCGCGAACTGATCCGGCGCGTGCTGGCGAACCTCGTGGCCAACGCCATCAAGCACAATCCGCCCGGCGTGAGGGTCGTCCTGGAAGCCCGCCCGGACGCGGACGGGCGCCACGTCGTTTTTTCCTGCCGCGACGACGGCGCGGGCATTCCCCCGGAGCGCCAGGCGGCCCTCTTCGAGCCGTTCCGATCCGGGGACCCCGCCTCGCCGGATTCGACGGGCCTGGGACTGTCCTTCGCGCGGACCGCCGTGGAGGCGCACGGCGGCCGCATCTGGTGCGATACCGAACCGGGGCCCGGCGCCCTTTTTCGATTCCGCCTGCCCCGCATGGGAACGGAGGAAGGACCATGACGAGCCAAGGCACGCGTCCCTACGTGCTGGTGGTGGAGGACGAGCCGGACTTCGCGGCCCTGATGGAGTCGATGATCCTCCGGCTGGGCTATGACGCCGGCGTGGCCCACGGCGCCGAAGAGGCGCTGGCGTCCGTGCGCGCGCGCCGCCCGGACGCGATCACCCTGGACATCAAGATGCCGGGGAAGTCCGGGGCGCTTTTCTATAGGCAAATGAAGTCCGACCCGGCCCTGAGGGACGTCCCCGTCGTCGTCGTCACCGGGCTGATCCGGGACAATCCCGACTGGGGGGTTCTCGTGCATGCGTTCCTGGAAACCGACCGCCTGCCTCCGCCATGGGTTTATCTGGAGAAACCCGTGGACCTCGACGCGCTGGCGAAGGCGCTGGGGCCGATCCTCGGGGCGCCGAAGGGAGCGTGATCATGATCCGTACCGCCGCAAGCCTCGCGATCCTGTCCCTGGCCGCCTGCGCGATCCGCCCGGCCGGGGAGGACGAGGAGCGCTCCCGCGCCGCCGAGGCGGGACGGCCTTTCACCGAGCCGATCGAGGCCCCGCCGCTTCCGGAGCGGCCGGGGGCCGAGGACTACCTGAGGCACGCCTTCTTCTCCAACGCCGAACTCCGCGAGCGGTACTGGGAGTGGCGGGCGGCGATCGAGCAGATCCCCCAGGATTCGAGCTTCCCCAACGCGGCGGTGTCCTTCGGTTACCTCTTCAGCTCCGAGAAGATGAAGGCGTGGGACCGGACGACGCTGGGGATCTCGAACGATCCGGGGACGATGATCCCCTTTCCCACGAAGCTCGCCGCCGCGGGCAGGAGGGCCCTTGAAGGAGCGCGGGCGGCAGGGCTCCGGTTCGAGGCGGCCAAGTTCAGGCTCCAGGGGCGGATCTGGTCGGCCTTCCTCGACTTGGCCCTGCTGGCCGAGACGATCCGCATCCAGGAGGAGCGCGTCGCCCTCCTGCGGATGGCCGCCGGGCAGGCGGAGGCCCGGCTGGGGGCGGGCCTGTCGCCCCAGCGCGAACTCGTCGAGGCGCGGGCGGCGGCCGAGCTGGGCGAGAACGATCTCCGGGCCCTCCGTTCGAAGGCCCCGCCGGCGGCGGCGAAGCTGAACGCCCTCGTCGGGCGCCCGGCGGAGGCGCCGGTCCCGCTCCCGGCGGCCCTGCCCTCCCCACGCGCCTTGCCGGTGGCCGACGCCGACCTGATCCGGCTCGGGTCCGAGCGCAGCCCCGAGCTCGGGGCGCTCGCCCGGGCGGTGTCCGGCCGGGAAGAGGCGCTGGGTCTCGCCAAGCAGGCCTACATCCCGGACTTCGGGCTTTCCTTCTCGGTCCAGGGGAGCATCGAGAGGATGCTCGAAGGGATGCTGACGGTCCCCCTGCGCTTCGAGGCCATCCGCGCGGGGATCGAGCAGGCCCAGGCGCTGGTCAAGGCCGCCGAGGCGGCCCGGGAGCAGTACGCGCGCGACCTCGCGGCGAGCTTCGTGCTGAACCTCGCGGTGCTCCGGGACGCGGAGCGGCAGGCCGCCCTGTTCGAGGGCACGATCCTCCCCCTGGCCCGGCAGAGGATCGGCCTGGCCGGGTCGGCCCACGCCTCCGATCGGGCGGGATTCGCGGACCTCCTCACCGCGCGGGAGGCACTGCTTGATGTCCGGCTCGCGCGGGCGCGCCTCGGGATCGAGCGCGAGAGGGCCCTGGCCGCGATCGAGACGTGGGCGACGGTGGACGTGGAGGCCATGCCGTCCGCGGGCTTGAGGTCGATGGGCGCCTCGCCCGCGCGCCGCCCGGGCCCCGCGGCGTCCGGCGACGGCGGGGAGTCCGGCGGGATGAAAGGGATGAAGTGAGAAAGGGGAATCGACCATGCTGAAGCGATGGATGTCCCGGGCCCTGTTCCTGGCCGTGCCGTTCGCGCTCGGCGGCTGTCTCCATCACGGGGCGGGGGGAGGCTGCTGCGGCGGCGATCACGGCGCCCCCGCCGCCCCCGCGGCCGCCTACCGCTGTCCGCACGACGGCGCGACGCGGCAGGCGCCCGGCCCCTGCCCCACCTGCGGCATGGCGCTGGACGAGCGCCACAGGAGGCCGTAGCCGACCGTTCACCCGGTTTACAGCGGGCGGCCCGCTCGTCTACAATGGCCCGCGTCCCATGGAAGACCTTCCCCTGGTGGAACGGCTCATCCGCGGCGAGCCGCGGGCGTGGGACCTGTTCCTCGACCGGCACGGGCCCGCGGTGGCCGATGCGGCGCGGTTCACCCTCCGCCGGGTCCTGGGGGCGGCCCGCGACGAGGACGTGGAGAACGTCGCGCAGGCGGTCCTCCTGGCGCTCTGCGAGAAGGGCTTCCACCGGCTCAAGCTTTACCAGGGCCGGTCGAGCCTGAGGACGTGGCTCACGAGCGTCGCCTGCCGTTTCGCCCTCAACTACGTGCGCACGGAGAAGCGGAAGGGATCGCTCCGGCTGGGCCCTCTCGACGATTCCGCGGGCGAGGTCGCCGATCCGGCCGAGATCTTCCCGCCGGGCGCCGAGGAGCGGGAGCGCCTGCACGGCGCCATCGAACGGCTTCCTCCCCGCGAGCGCCTGATCCTGAAGCTCTTCTACTTCGACGGGCTTCCCTACAAGGCGATCGCCGAGGTGCTCCGGATCCCGGTGAACTCGGTGTCGCCCTTCCTGGTGCGGGCCAAGGAGACGCTCCGGAAGCTGGCGGGGGCGTCGGGATGATCGTACGGGGAGCGGCTTCCGCGGTGTCCAAGGAGAGGCGATGTCGTTCATGAACTGTCCGGGCTCGGAGCGCGCGGCGGCCTGCGCGGAAGGGCGGCTCGATCCCGCCGAGGAGTCGGCCTTCCTGGAGCACTGCGCCGAGTGCGAGGACTGCCGGCGCGAGCTGGCGATGCTGATGCTCTCGCGCGGCGAGGTCCTCTCTTCCCCGCCGCCGGCGGGGATCTCCCCGCGCGTCCGGCGGGCGGTCCTGCGGGCGGTGGAGCGCGAGCGCGGCCCGCGTCCTTCGACCGCGGCGCGCCGGGCGCGCCCCCGGCCGCGGTACGGCGTGGCCGCGGCGGCGGCGATCCTGATCGCGCTGGCGGGGGCGGCGATCTTCGCCCAGCTCCGAACGGCGCGGCCGGGGCCGGCCCGGCCCGTGGCCGCGGATCGCCCGGAGATCCGCCCCGCGCCGCCCGATCTCCCGCCGCCGCCCGCGGAGGCCGCGCCCGAGCCGCTTCCCCCGGCGCCTCCGGAGGAGCGCCCCCGGCCGGCGGGACCGGCGGAGGTCCGGGAGCCCGTCCCGCAGGGCGAGCCGGCGCCCCGGCCCGAGGTCCGGCCCGAGCCGCCTCCCCGGCCGGAGCCGGGGCCCGGCGAGACCCGGCCCGAGGGGCCGCCGCCCGCGCCCGCGATGGCGATCCGCGCGCTCTCCCCCGTCCTGGTCACGGACGTGAGCGGGGCGCTCTCGGGCCGCAGGAGGGGGGCAAAGGAGAAACTCGCCGGGGCCGCCCGCCTGGGCGAGGGGGACGTGCTCTCGGCCGAAAAGCCCTCGGGATTCCGGATCGAGGGGGACCATCCGGTCGTCCTGGGCGAGGGCGCCGTGGCGTCCGTGGCCTACGCGGCCCAGGAGCAGGCGCCCTACCTGCGTCTCCACTCGGGGGAGGCGGTCGTGGACTCGACGGGGCCCACCCGGTGGATCGTGAGCGACGGGCGGGTGTCGGTGGCGGTCCACAAGGCGGTGGCGCGCTTCGCGGTCTTCCCGGCGGAGGAGAAGCTCGTGGTGATGGCGGTCTCGGAGCCGCTCCACGTCCATCCCGACGGGGGCCGGGCCTGGCGGGTGGCCGCGGGGCAGGAGCTGGCCGTGGGCCGGTCGGGCGCGGAGGTCCGCGCGTCGGACCCGGCGGACGTCCGGAGGAAGCAGGCCTTCTTCGACGCGGGGCGGCCCCGGCAGAGGACGGTCTTCTATGCCAGCTGCGATCCCGCGGACGCGCGGCGCGGGCACGTCTTCGTCCAGGAGGGCGGCTATTTCCGCGGCGAGGCGCTCCTCTCGCGGGAGGGGGCGGGGCGGACGTGCTCGGCGGCGATCAGCCCCAATCCGCGCTTCTGCTGGCGCGAGGGGCTGGTGCTGAGGTTCCGGTTCATGACGAACGCCACGGCCCTGCAGGCGGCCCTGCGGGTGGAGGAGGGGAAGTACACGCTCTTCAAGACGATCGCCGTCGAGCGCCGGAACGTGAACCAGTGGCAGGCGGCGACGGTCCCGCTGGCGCTGGCGGGCTTGAACTTCCGGCGCGACGACGGCGCGGCGAGCCTCACCGTGGGCCCGCGGGACATGATCGACAGCCTCCGCTTCTCCCTCCAGCAGAAGGACGTCTACGGGGACCAGAAGGCGTACGTCGTGGTGGACGACGTGGAGGTCTTCGAGAAGGAGTAGGTCCCCCGCGGGGACCGTTTACCCGGTGAGCGGTCCGCCTCACCTCCGGACGGCCAGCTTCAGGAACAGGACCGCGGCCGCCACCAAAAGGCCGATCCCGAGGCAGACCCAGTTGAAATATTTCTCGATGAACGTCTTGACGGGCGGCCCGAAGAAGAAGCAGAGGGCCCCCAGCCCGAAGAAGCGCAGGGAGCGGCCGATCGTCGAGCCGACCAGGAGGGTGGGGAGGTTGAGGTGGAGGAAGCCCGA
>CAYNDR010000054.1:14587-24037 GCA_964395295.1 uncultured Planctomycetales bacterium | reverse complement strand
CCGAAGGTCTCCGTGCCGTAGAGGATCCCGGCGCGCTCCAGCGCGTAAAGATAGTATTTGTGGTGGCCCCGCCCGCGCCGGGGATTCTCCATGGCCGAGAAATTGTCCCGGATCCAGCTGAGGCCGGCGTTGACGTTCTCGTCCTTCTTCCAGTCCGATCCGAGGATGTAGTCGCAGATGACCAGCGCGCCGACGGCCCCGGCGGTCATCGACCCGTAGGGCTCCTCTCCCGGGCCGCGGTAGCCCCAGCCGCGGGGACCGGGGCCGCCCCCCGTGGCCACCCTCCCTCCCCGGGAGGAGCTGGAGTCGTTGATCTGGCACTCGCGCCACCACTGGGCCGCGCGGGTGACGGCCTCCCTGGGGAAGACGATGCCGGCGTCGTGGCAGGCCCGGAGGCCCAGCGCCGCGTACTGCGAGTTCGAGTTGTCGCCGCACGGGGGGCCCTCGCGCTGTCTCCTCACCGCGATCCTCTGGACCACGGGCGGCTTCGCGTTCCCCGACGGATCGGTGAAGACGACGAGCGTCCCGGCCGCGGGGGCCGGCGGGGCGGTGGCCACGTCCCTCTTGCCGGCGGGCGTGGGCGCGGGATAGGTGGTGGAGGACCCATAGCTCCACTGGCCGTTCTGGCAGAGGTTGTCCATGAGGAACTGGGCGCACTCGAAGATCTTGAGCTGGTATTTCACCCGCTCGACCTCCTCCAGGACCATGGCCCGGAGCGCCGTGCGGTAGGTGGTCTCGGGGCGTTCCTCGATCATCTCCTTGAAGAGGGCGGCGAAGTCGGGATCTCCCGGCGGGACGCCCGCGTGGACCATCGCCAGGAGGACCAGCTCGCGCGCCATCCCCGAGAAGCCCCCGCCCCTCCACGACCGTCCCTTGAGGGACTCCACGCCCCTCTTGATCGCGGCGTTGATCCGCGCCTCGTCCGCCCGGCCCGGCGGCGGATTCCTGTCCTGGGCCCCGAGGCCGGACGAAAGGGCGAACACGGCGGCCAGGGCCGCCCGGGCGGTCATGCGCAAACCCTCCTCGTGGACTCGACTCCTGCAATTATTGACGATAATTCGGGTTCTGTATCCAGAATTCAACCGCACCATTGACGCCGCCGGCCGGACGGGACAGCAAGGAGCGCGAGTGCCCCGTCTTCGGCACGGGGACGGCGATCCGGGAGGGCCCGGTCCGCGTGACGGGGCGGCGACTCCGGCGGCTCGACCGGCCCGGCATCGTCGTTATATAATTGCGCGTGATGAACCCCCTCTCCCGGCGCGAGTTCCTGGGCCGGTCTATGGCCGTCGGCGCGGCGGCCCTCGGGGCCGGATTCCCGGCCGGCGCCGGCTGGCAGATCGGATGCTACACGCGCCCCTGGGACCAGCACGACTACCGCGCGGCCCTCGACGCCATCGCCGAGGCGGGCTTCCGGCACGCGGGCCTCATGACGACGAAATCGAAAAGCCGCCTCGTGATCTCCG
The DNA here is from genome assembly GCA_964395295.1 of uncultured Planctomycetales bacterium. Classification (GTDB taxonomy): domain Bacteria; phylum Planctomycetota; class MHYJ01; order MHYJ01; family JACPRB01; genus CAYNDR01. The sequence goes on along the minus strand of CAYNDR010000054.1, from coordinate 22,574 downwards.
CCGCCACCCCCGTCGAGGAGGCCGAGCAGGTCGCCGCGGAACTCAAGAAGCGCGACCTCTCCGTCCCGAGCGTCTACGGCGGCGACATCGGCGTGGCCAGGGGGCTCCAGGCCGGCATCGACGACCTGCGCCGCCTCATCGACGCCTGCGCCGCCGTGGGGGCCAAGGACCTGTTGATGGGCGGCACCGGCGACGCGAAGCTCCACGACAACTACTACAAGGCCGTCGCGGAGTCCTGCGCGTACGCGGCGGAGCACGGGATGGGGATCAGCGTCAAGCCTCACGGCGGGCTGAACCTGGACGGCGCCCAGTGCCGCAGGATCTGCGAGGCCGTGGGGAAGAGGAACTTCGGCGTCTGGTACGACCCGGGCAACATCCTGTACTACTCCGGCGCGAAGCTCGACCCGGCCAAGGAGGCGGCCGAGCTGGACGGGAAGGTCGTGGGGATGAGCGTGAAGGACTACCGCCACCCGAAGAACGTGGCGCTGACCCCGGGGACGGGCCAGGTGGACTTCCCGGCGGTGATGGCGCGGCTCAAGAAGGGCGGCTTCACGGGCGGCCCTCTGGTCATCGAATGCCTGGCGCCGGGGGAGCGGCCGCAACTGCTGGAGGAGGCAAAGAAGGCCCGGAAGTTCGTCGAGGATCTGGTCTCCAGGCTCTGATTGCTGGCGGGAGGGAACTTCAAGGGCTATACTGGCGATTCCTCATGAAGAAGCGGTCCTTCCTTTCATCGACGGCGTTCTCGGCGATCTGCGGCGGCGCGCTCTTCGCCGTCGCGGCCTTGGTCCTGTCCCATCGCGCCGAGGGGCGCCGCGTCACCCACGCCGCCTCCTCGAACCCCGTCGCCGGGAAGGCGGACGCCTCGCTCCTCCCGTCCGGAGAGGCCATGGCGGACTGGGCGCCGCGGGAAGCCCCGGTCGTCTACGTCCGCAAGAACCTCTTCGAGCTGATCAACGGCGGGGCGGACCAGTACCTCGACTACGGATTCCAGAAGCTCCTCCACGCCGAGTACGCCCGGAAGGACGATCCCCGGCGCTTCCTGACGATCGACCTCTACGACATGGGGACGCCGGAAGGCGCCTTCGGGATCTACGGCTACGAACGGGGGGACCGGCCCTCGAACGAGGCCGTGGGCGAGGAGGGGATCGTCCTGACGACCAGCCTTGCATTCCGGCGGGGCCGCTATTACGTCAAGATCGAGACGAACGATTTGTCCGGGGCCACCGCGCGCGCGGCGCGGCCCATCGCCCTCCGTACGGCTTCCCTGATCCCGGGCCCGCCGGGGAGGATCGAGGCGATCGAGGCCTTCCCCGCGGACCATCTGGTGGCCGGGAGCCACCGGCTCATCCTTCAGAATCCGTTGGGGCTCCAATCGCTCCCCCGCGCGTACCTCGCCGACTACGCCCTCCAGGGCCGCAAGGCCACCCTGTTCCTCGCGCCCCTGGAGTCCGCCGATCGCGCGCGGCTGGCGGTCGAGGGACTCCGGAAGGAGCTGGAGGACCGCTGGACGGTGGAGTCCCGCCCCGGCGGCCTCTCCGCCCGCGCCAGGGAGGGCCGGGAAAGGATCGTGGCCCGGCAGGCGGGCGCGCACGTGGCCGGCATCCGGGGCGAACTGGACGACTCCGAGGCAACCAAGATCCTGGACTCTTTGCAGGCCAACATCGGGAGGTGACTTCATGGCTCACACGTGCGGCGGGACGGACATGGACCGGCGCGAGTTCCTGAAGAAGACAGGCGGCGGGCTGGCCGCGGCGACGCTGGGCCTGCCCTCCCTGCCCGCCCAGGACTGGAAGCCGAAGGGAGAGAAGCCCGCCGGCGCCTTCGACCTCGTGGTCGTGAAGGGCAAGGACCCGGCGAAGATGATCACCTCGGGCCTGGAGGCCCTGGGGGCCCTCGACAAGTTCATCGCCAAGGGCTACAACGTCCTGGTGAAGCCGAACATCGCCTGGGAGCGGACGCCCGAACAGGCCGGGAACACGAACCCGGAGGTGGTGGCGGCGCTCGTCCGCTGGGCGCTCCGGGCGGGCGCGAAGTCGGTGACCGTGACGGACACCCCCGTCAATCCCGCCGAAAAGACGTTCCCGATGAGCGGCATCCAGGCGGCGGCGGAGGCCGCGGGCGCCAAGGTGGTCACCATGAAATACGCCAAGGTCCCCATGAACGGCAAGGCCGTCAAGGAGTGGGAGGCGTACGCGGACTACCCGGCCTTCGACAAGGTCGTCAACGTGCCGATCGCCAAGCACCACCGGCTGGCGGACCTGACGATGTGCCTGAAGAACTACCTGGGCCTCGTGGGCGGGAAGCGCGGCGACCTGCACAAGCCCTTCGAGGACACGCTTTCGGACCTGACGTCGTTCTTCACGGGGCTCCGGCCCACGCTCCACGTGCTCGACGCGATGCGGATCCTGCTCCGCAACGGCCCCCGCGGCGGCAACCTGGAGGACGTGAAGGAGATGAACACCATCGCCTTCGGCTTTGCGCCGGCCACGGTGGACGCCTTCGGGACCACCCTGTTCGATAAGGCGCCGGACGCCATCAGCCACGTCAAGGCGGGCGCGGCGCGCGGCCTCGGGTCCGTGGACCTGAAGAGCCTGAAGGTCAAGGAGCTCCAGGCGTAGGCCCGCGATGGACCGGCGCTCCTTCCTGAAACGCGCGGGATTCGCGGCCACCGGCGCGGCCGCCGGCGCCCCCGCGATCGCCGCGGTCTTCGGCCATCGGCGGTTCTCCGGGGAGTCGGGCCGTCCCCTCGAGTGGAAGCCCAGGGGGGAGAGGCCGCGCGGGCCCTTCGACCTCGTCGTGGTCCGCGGAAAAGATCCCGCGAAGATGGCGGAGGCGGGCCTGGAGGCGTCGGGGGCCCTGGAGAAGTTCATCGCCAGGGGGGACAACATCCTCGTCAAGCCCAACGTCGCCTGGGACCGCCTCCCGGAGCAGGCGGCCAACACGAACCCGGAGCTGGTCGCGGCCCTGGTCCGCCTTTCCCTCCGGGCCGGCGCCCGCTCCGTCACCGTGGCCGACCATGCCTGCAACGCCGCCGTCAACGCCTTCGAGCGGAGCGGCATCCGCCGGGCGGCCGAGGAGGCGGGCGCCCGGGTGGCCATGCTCGGGGAGAGGGACTTCGTCCGGGTCCGGCTGGGCGGCCGGGCGATCGACTCCTGGGAGGCCTACGCCGACTACCCGAAGTTCGACAAGGTCATCAACGCCCCGATCGCCAAGCACCACTCGCTGGCGGGGCTGACCCTGAGCCTCAAGAGCTACTTCGGCCTCGCGGGCGGGAAGCGGAGGGACCTGCACCAGAAGATCGACGAGACGATCTCCGACCTGGCGGCGTTCTTCGCCGGCCTGCGGCCCACGCTCACGGTGCTGGACGCGGTGCGGATCCTCCTCCGGAACGGCCCCCAGGGCGGGCGGATGGAGGACGTGCGCGAGGCGAACACCCTCGTCTTCGGGCATGATCCGGCCTCGGTGGACGCGTTCGGGGCCACGCTGTTCGACCTGCCGCCGGACCGCATCGGGCACGTCAAGGCCGCGGCCGGGCGCGGGCTCGGATCGCTGGATCTGGGGAGCCTCAAGGTCAAGGAGATCCGGACCTGACCATGAGGATGCTCCGCCGGACGTCCCAGGTCTTTTTCCTCCTGCTCTTCCTCTGGCTCCTGCTCAAGACGGGCTACGAGGGGAGCGACGTCCTGGCCTTCCCCGTCAACTGGTTCTTCCGGCTCGATCCCTTGGCCGCGGTCTCCACGGCGCTCTCGGCGCACGCCCTGCCGGACGGCTTTCTCTGGGCGGTCGGCCTGCTCGGGCTCACGGCGCTCTTCGGACGGTTCTTCTGCGCCTGGGTGTGCCCGATGGGGACGCTGTGCCACATGGCCGGCGCGGCGGGCCGCACGCTCAACCCCTCCCGGAAGCCGGACGTCTCCACGGGGGCCCAGCGGGTAAAGTACTTCATCCTCGTCTTCATCCTCGCGGCCTCGGTCTATTCCGTCCAGCCGGCCGGGATCATGGACCCCCTTTCGCTGGCGACGCGGTCGATCGCCACGGCGGTCTTTCCGGCGATCGGCCTGGCCCTGCGGGCGGTGCTGGACTTCCTCGCCTCCCTCGGGATCGGGCCGCTCGACGCGTTCTATCCCCCGGCCCCCGCGCCGGCCTTCCACCAGGCGTTCCTCCTCGGGCTCCTCTTCCTGTTCGTGGTCGGCCTGAGCCTCTACCGCCACCGGTTCTGGTGCCGGGTGCTCTGTCCCCTCGGGGCCCTGCTGGGGCTGGCGGCACGCCTCTCCCCGGTCCGGCTCCGGAAGCAGGAGGCCTGCGGCGGCTGTGAGGTCTGCTCCTGGAACTGCGCCGGGGCGGCCGACCCGCACCTGAAGGGCGGCTGGAAGCGGGACGAGTGTCATCTCTGCTGGAACTGCGTCTCCGACTGCCCCACCCGCAAGGCGGGCTTCGGGTTCGGCGGCGCGGCCGCCGCGAGAATGGACGAGGCGCGGAAGGTCCGCGAGCGGCGCCGGTTCGTGGCGGCCGCCGCGGGCGGGATCGCCTTCGTCCCCCTGATCCGGGCCGGCTTCGCGCCCGGGAAGCCCGCCGCCGACCTGATCCGGCCCCCGGGCTCGGCCCCGGAGGCCGAGTTCCTGGCCCGGTGCATCCGTTGCGGCGAGTGCATGAAAGTCTGTCCCACGAACGCCGTGCATCCGGCCTCGTTCCAGGCGGGGATCGAGGGGCTCTGGACGCCCGTCCTCGACATGAACCGCGGCTGCTGCGAGTTCTCCTGCACGCTCTGCGGGCAGGCCTGCCCCACGCGCGCGATCCGGCCCCTGCCGATCGAGGTGAAGCAGAAGACGCCGATCGGCCTGGCGGTGTTCCAGCGCGGCCGCTGTTTCCCCTGGGCGATGGACAAGAACTGCGTGGTCTGCGAGGAGCACTGCCCCACGCCCGTGAAGGCGATCTTCCTGCGGGAGGAGACGGTGACGCGCCGCGACGGGACGAAGGCCACGCTGTCGCGGCCCTACGTGGACTCGGACCTCTGCATCGGCTGTGGAAATTGCCAGAACCACTGTCCCATCGTGGGCGACCCCGCGATCGTGGTCCTCCCCCCGGGCAGTGTGCTGAAGGGTTAAGGCGGCTCCCCCCCGCCGCCCCCCGCAAGCTGATATAATTCCCCCATGGCGCAAGGTCCGCTCTGTCCCTGGACGAGCCTCCGGGGGCCGTCCCTCGCCGCGCTCCTCCTCCTGGGATCGGCCGGGTCCGCCGGCGCCGGAATCCCGCGCCAGGACCCGAAGACCGACGCGTACGGCGACCCGCTCCCCGCCGGCGCCATCGCCCGCCTGGGCACCCGCCGGCTCCGCCATGCCGACACGATCACGGCCGCGGCCTTTTCCTCCGACGGAAAGATCCTGGCCACCGGAGGATGGGACCACCCCATCCGGCTGTGGGACCCCGCCACGGGGAAGGATATCTTCACCCTGGCCGGCCATGCCGGGGGCACCTCCTCGGTCGCCTTCTTCCCCGACGGCCGCCGCCTCGCCTCCGGCGGCGGCGACGGCAAGGTCCGCCTGTGGGACCTCGCCGCGGCCCGCGAGTCCCGCGCCCTCGAAGGCCAGGAGGGCCGCGTCTGGGCCGTGGCCCTCTCGCCCGACGGCCGGACGCTCGCCTCGGCGGACAAGGACGGCTCGGTCCGGCTCTGGGATCCGGACGCCGGGAAGGAAATCCTCCGCCTTGCCGGCCACGAGAAGAAAGTCGGCGCCCTCGCCTTCTCGCCGGACGGCCGGACGCTCGCCTCGGGGGGCGAGGACCAGACGCTCCGCCTCTGGGAGACGGCCACGGGGAAGGAACTCCGCCGCTGGGGCGGACAGGGAAAGCCGGGACACGGGGGCGAGGTCAACGCCGTCCTCTTCCTGGCCGACGGCCGATTGGCCTCCTGCGGCGACGACGGCGCGATCCGCCTCTGGTCGGCGCGGGAGGACAACGAGACCCTGAAGATCGAGGGACATCAGAAGCCCATACAGGCCATGGCCGCCTCGCCGGACGGCCGCCGGCTGGCCTCGGGAAGTTTCGACCGGACGGTCCGCGTCTGGGACGCGGGATCGGGACGGGAGCTCCACCATCTCGCGGGCCATGGCAACCGCGTCTGGTGCGTCGCCTTCTCGCCGGACGGCCGGTCGATCGCCTCCGGCGGCGAAGATCGGCGGGTCCTCTTCTGGGACACGGGCACGGGACGGGAACTCCTCGGGCGCGGCCACCAGGACCGCGTCCTGGCGATGGCCTTTTCGCCCGACGGCCGCCGGGTGGTCTCGGGGGGCGACGACGGCGCGGCCTGGATCTGGGAGACCGCCACGGGGCGCGGCATCCCGGCACGGGCCAGGCACGGGAAAAGCATCGCCTCCGTCGCGTTCTCTCCGGACGGCGCCAAGGCGGCCTCGCTCGGCCGCGACGGCCGGACCGTCCTGTGGGACGCCGGGACCGGGGCGGAACTGCAGGCGTACCCGGCACGGGAGGGGAACACCGCCGTGTCCTTCTCCGCCCAGGGCCGCCTCCTGAGCCTGGAAAGGGGGCCCTTCGAGTTCCGCCTCCGGGACCCGGCGGACAAGAACGACTCCAGCGAGGCCGGAAGCGGTCCCGGGACGTCCGAGCACGCCCTCTCCGCGGACGGCCGGTGGGCCGCGACGCTGGGGGGATCGTCCTCGATCGACCTCTGGGACACGGCCTCGGGAAAGGTCATCCACTCGATCCCGGGGCGCCCGGAGTCGATCCGCTCGATGGCCATCTCGCCCCACGGCCTCGTCCTGGCCCTGGGAAGGAACGACGGGACCCTCTGCCTCCTGGCGGCGGATCCCAAGGCGAAGTTCGCGCCGTTCGAAGCCCACATGTAGGGCATCTGCTCCCTGGCCTTCTCGGCGGACGGCCGCCTGCTGGCCTCGGGGAGCGAGGACCGCACCGTCGCCCTGTGGGAGATCCCCTCCGGCAAGGAGATCGCCCGCTTCCCGGGACACGGGGAGGGCGTGCGTTGTCTGGCCTTCTCGCCCGACGGCCGCCTGCTGGCCTCGGGGTCCACGGACACGACGATCCTCGTCTGGGACGTCTCGTCGAAGGGGCTGAAGTCGCGGCCTCCGGACCCGCCGATCGATCCCGAGTCCATGGCGTCCCTGTGGGACGACCTGGCCGCCGGCGACGCCAGGGCCGTCCAGGCCATCCTGAGGCTGAGCCGGGCGGGGGAGCAGGCCCTGCCCTTCCTCAGGGACCGCGTGAAGGTGCCGAAGCCGGGCGCCCAGGAATCGGCGCGGATCGCCCGGCTCATCCGCGAGCTGGACGACGAGGATTACGGCGTCCGGCAGAAGGCGACCGAGGATCTCCTGTCCGTCGGCGCGCCGGCCGACCTTCCGCTCCGGCAGGCGACCGAGGGGGACGTCTCGGCGGAGGTCCGTTACCGGGCCACGCACATCCTGGAGCGCATCGAGAAGCAGGACGCCGAGGTGGCCGGGGAGGCCCTGCGGCGGTCCCGGGCCGTGCGGATCCTGGAGCGCGAGGGCTCGGAGGCGGCGCGGGGGATCCTGGAGACGGTCGCGAAGGAGTCCTTCTCGCCGCGGGAGCGCCAGGAAGCCCGCGCGGCCCTGGACCGGATGGAACGCGGCGGGAGGCCGTGACCTTCAGCGGCAAAATGGCTTGGCGCCGAGCCCACCGGGAATGTACACTTCTGCACGCGGGCCAGATGGGATTCCGAGGGACGCCTCGGCCTGGGACCGAAATATTTCCGCGGTCATTCCGTTCAGGGGTGAGGCCTCATGCGGTTCAAGCCTCCGAAAAGGTGGGAGCAGGAATCGGTCGCGATGTTCATCCATGACAGCGGCGTCCGGATCGAGCGCCGGTCGTACCGGGACAAGGAGGGATGGTTCCTGATCCCGACCGATCTCGACCAGGAAGTGGTCGGTTTCGATCCCACGCCGGAAGGCCACGACCATGCCTTCGCGGCCTTCGCCGAAGGCCGGTTGATCAAGACGCGGAAGAA
>CAYNDR010000054.1:0-14577 GCA_964395295.1 uncultured Planctomycetales bacterium | reverse complement strand
CGCCGATTCCCCGGCCAAGCCGAAGAGAGGGCGCAAGCCGAAGGTGGATCCGGAGGAGAGTTCAGAGGAGGATCCGGAAGAGGGGACGGACGCCGCGGACCCTGGAGAAGGAGCAGGCAAGGCGGACGACGATTCCTAGTTCTTCGCGGCGGCGAGGAAGCGGCTGATTCCCCGGACGTTCCGGACGAACGTCCCGCAGTCGATGACCCGCCCGGGCGGGGCCTTGTGGTACTTGAGCTGGCCCTCCTCGATCCAGCGGCCGCGGGCGTCGAGCGCCGCGCATGCGGCGCGGGCCTGCGCCGCGAGTTCCTTCGTGAGCTTCGGCGGGCCGTCCTCCTTCGCCGCCGCCAGAGCCTTCAGGTCGGCGCCCTTGAGCCGCTCGTGCTCCTCCGCGATCCGATCCAGGCGGGAGCTCACGGCGAACGAGTAGTGCGTCGGGACGTCGTTGTCGCTGTACGTGAGCTCGTACTCCCGGGTGAAGTAGAGCGGCCGGTTGGTCCTGAGCTCGTAGAAGCGCGCCAGGCGCCCGTCCGGCAGGAGCGAGCGCCGGTAGTAGTCGAGCGCGCGCGGCAGGGGCTCCAGGTACTTGCGGTCCCCCGTCACGCGGGCGAGCCGCAGGAGCGTCTCCATCGCGCCCTGGGACTCGCCGCCCGTGACCGCCGGGGGCTCGAACTTGCGCGCCCAGATGGGATGCATCTCGAAGTCGTACTGCTGGGCCCACCCGGGCTGGGGATCGGGCATCTGGGCCAGGATGAGGAAGGAGCCCGCGCGCTCCGCCGCCTCCCGGAACTTCCGCTCCCCGTAGGTCCGCTCCGCCAGGAACAGGACGTCCAGGACGTCGGGGATGAGGTTGTCGTTGAGGGTGTAGAAGACCCAGTAATCGTGGTTCCTGGGCATGGAGCGGGGCCAGGATTCCGGATAGGACGCCTTCTTGACCGGCTGTTCGGACGCGGGCCCCTGGAAGACCTGGGGGAAGCCGCCGTTGGCGGACTGCGCCTTGAGGAGCGCCTCGAGCCCGAAGAGGACGGCCTCGTGGACCGCCGCGTCCTTGAAGTCGAGCGCCCGGTCCAGGCGCATCATGAAGCGGAGCGCGGACTGCGTCTTGTCGTCGTCCAGGCTCGACCAGTTCTTCGGGTTCTTCTTCGCGTCGGCATCGACCCGGTAGGCCACGCGGGCGCGGGCGGCGGGATCGAACTCGATGCGGTCCTGCCACCCGCCCGAGCGGAGCTGGCCGCGGAGGAGCGCCCCGCCCGTCTCGCGCGCCGCCTCGAGGTGGAACCGGTCGCCGGTGGCCTCGTACGCGTCGAGGAACGCCCAGCCCACGGCGGGGGTGCCGGGCGGCTGGACCCACACGGTGCGCCCCGTCACCACGCCCTCTCCCTCGCGCAGGCCCAGGTCCTCGCTGTACCTCCAGAGGTAGCCCCCTTCGACGGCGACCTCTTTCCGGAAAAAGGCCACGGCCTTGTGGAGCGCCTCCGCGGCTTTCTCGCGGAAGAAATCCTCCTGCGGGGCGCAGAAGGCCAGGACGGCCAGGAAACCGGTCATTCCGACTCCCTCAAGTGTATACGCCCGCGGCTCAGTACGAGGCCGAGATCGCGTACACCTTCCCCGCCGAGGGCGTCTCGATCCGCACCCACTCCCGCACTGCGTCGAAGTCCTTCCACTCCGCCCCGTTCACCTGGACGGAGCGGACCGGCGCCCCCTGCGGGTGGCGGAGGCGGACCAGGAGCGCCTTGGGCTTCCCCTCCGAAGGCATCCGGACGGTCGCGCGGATCTTCCCCGCCTTCGCCTCGCTCTCGATCGCGAACGTCAGCCTTCCGTAGTACGTGGGGGCCCGTTCCACCTCGACCTTCTTCCCGTCCTCCAGCCAGGCCCGCGGCGCGGCCTGTCCCAGAAGGAGGGTCCCGTCGTCCAGCTCGTGGATCAGCATGTGCCGGAAGAGCTCGAACCACGCGCCGTCCGTGCTGGGCGGGCCGAAGTACTGCCCCCACGCCCACCGGTGCTCCACCGGCTCCAGGGTCGAGTGGCTGAAGGCGCACGCCGCCATGCTGTAGAAGGCGCGGACCGCCGCCTTGGGGTCGTCGCGGAGGAGATAGGCCGTGGCCTGCTGGTTGTAGACGGGCTCGTTGGCCATCCCCCAGCCCTTCAGGAAGAGGTTGTCCTCGTGGTCGTGGAGGAGGAAGTCGGCCAGCGGCCCCTTGGGATCGAGCGCCTTGAGCCGCAGGAGGTGGACCGCCCCGGTGTCCACGTCCGTGGGATACCACTGTTCGAGGAGGCGCCGCGGCGTCCGGGCCTCACAGGGCACGTAGGGGACCCACGTGTGGTCGCGGAGCTGGACCAGCGGCGAGAGCATCGCGGCGCGGCCGAACCCGCGCTCGACGGCCTTCTTCATCTCGCGGGCGGCGGCCCGGCACTCCTCGGCCCGCGGATGGCCGATCTCGCCCAGGACGCGGCCCCAGAGGTCGAGCCCCGCGAAGAAATACGCCTGGTTGAAGGCCCAGACCCCTTCGCCGGTCAGGTCGTTGAGCGGAAGCCGCACGAGCTCGCCGCGCTCCCTCGCGTCCCTCATCTGCGCCAGGCACCAGTCCATGGCCTTGATGGTGGGCGACAGGAGCTTCTCGAGCGCCCGGCGGTCGCGCGAGAGGAGGAAGTTCTTGGAGACGGAGTACAGCATCCCCGGCGTGTAGACGCCCCACTGGGCGTATCCCCCCACGCGTCCGTCCGCCCCCTGGTTGTTCCGGTACATGGCCAGGAGCTCCTCGACGGAGACGTCGTGGTGGCCCCGAAGGTCGTAGAGCATGTAGTCCACGTAGACCGCCTGGTTCACCGGCCAGGGCGTCCCCTTCTGGTCGTAGGCGAAGTTGGAGTACGGGAGATCGATCTTCACGTCCTCCCCCGTGCCGCCGTGGCGCCGCGGGAGCCTGAGCGCGTGCCAGAGGTTGGCCCGGAAGAGGTCGTTCACGGCCTTGTCCGGGACGCGGAACTGCGCGCCCCGCGCGAGCCAGTCCGTCCAGAACTTCAGCGTGGCCTCCCGTGCGGCCGCGGGATCGATCTTGAGGAGCCTGGACTCGTCCTTCGCCTCGAGCGTCGGGGACGGCAGACGCAGGACCACCGGCCGGGAACCGTTGGCGGGCAGGTCGAGATCGAGGGAGACCTCCATCTTCCGCCGCGCGGGCTTCCCTTTCTCGACCTTCCCGTCCGCGGCGTCGCCGACGAGATCCAGCGCGCCCCCCTCCAGGGCCAGGAGGACGCGCCCCGAGACGCTCTCCTCCAGGACGGAGGCCCGCACCGCGGCCTTGACCTCCGCCCCCGGAGGGAACTCCCTCTGGTGGACGATCCCGAGAGACATCTTCCGGGGCTTTCCCTCGAGCTCCGTCAACGTCGCCCGGCCCAGGAGCGCCATCGCGATGTCCCCGCGGCGCCCCCGCGGCGGGCCGTCGAGCGGCCAGGCAAACTCCTCGATGGTGAGCCGCACGCCCTCCTTCTCGTGGACCGTCGTGAGGACCGGCAGGCCGTCCTCGAGCCGCTGGCCCTTCCAGGTCCATCCATCGAGCCTGAATGAGAGCGAGAACTTGTCCGGATTCCCGAGGTCGCCGGATACGCCGCCCCGCCGGTCGATGCCGAATTTGGAGATGGCGCTGTCCCAGGTGATCCCCACGACGTGCGAGGGATGAGGATATTTCGGGTCGCCCATGTCCGCCCACCGGGCGGCGTACTCCTCATAGCCTTCCTCGGGGTCCTCCCGCACGCGGTCCAGGATCCGCTTCCCCTTCCAGGCCTGGAGCGCCTTCCGGTGATCTTCGAACGGGACGGGGCTATCCCCGGCCGTCAGGTAGACGTCATAGGCCGGGACCCACATCGCCCGCTCCTGGACGAGCTGTTCCACGCCGACCGCGAATCCCTTCGTCCCCTCGGGATCGAGCTGGACCATGAACAGCGGGGAATCGGCCCGGAAGGCCGGATCGCTCCGGAGTCGGCGAACCGTGTCCTCGTCGCTCTGCGCGAGGAGCGCCGACCAGATGCCGTGGAGCTTCCGCGTCTGCCGCTTCGCGTCGCGGGGCCAGTCCAGCGCGAACTCGATCCCGTCGACGTCGCCCCCGCCGGCCCGCGTCCGCCACGATCCCTCCTTCTCCCCCTCCCCCGCCTCAAGAAGGTGTCCTTCGCCTTTCGTGACCGTCACGCCCCCGCCCTGAGGCGCGACCCTGACGCTGAACGGAGTCCCCGCGGCCGAGGCATGGCCCCACGTGAGGCGCACCCTGACTTCCTCCCCGGTCCCGTGGCCCAGGGCCAGGGCGGCCGCGATCCATGACATCCTCATGGCTTCTCCTCCGCCAGGGGTACGGTCTCCCAGCTCACGTCCTCATCGTAGAGGTCCCGGGCCGAGCAGGCCCAGACCACCGCCTTCTTCTTCCGGAGCGCCGACGGCCTCGCCGCCAGCGTCTCGCGCACGGCGGTGGCGCCGCCGCCGTCGATCGCGATCACCTGGACCTTCAACCCCAGCCGGGCCATGATCTGCTCCCCCAGGCCGGCGCCCTCGCCCCACTCCAACTCTTTCCGGCTGTAGACGTTCGTGAAGCTGTCGCCGAGGAGGAGGACCGGCGCGTCGTCGCCGCCCCGGACCGGCTCCCCGCCCCGCAGGATGCGTTCGATCTTCACCTCCTGCGAGGGGACGAGCCCCGCCCCGGGCCCCACTTCCAGGGAACGCAACAGGTCCCCCGTGCCGGCCACGGCCTCCCGTCGAACCTCGAAATCCTCCCGCGGGATTCCCTCCAGGGACGGCCTCACGCCCGCCGCGATGCGGTCCGCGGCCAGGCCCAGCCCGCGGGGCGTCCAGTGCGTGTCGTTCCTGAGATAGAGGTCCGCCCCTCCCTTCGCCCTCCAGAGGTCGTCCGTGACGTCGACCGTCTCCACGCCCGCCTCGCCCAGCCGCCCCAGGAAGACGGCCCGATCGGCGTTCCAGGCCGGTCCCGCCGATGCGGGATAGACGGCCACGCCCTTCGGGGAGAGGCAGGCGAGGCGCGTCCCGTCGGGCGACCACGAGGCCCACGGGTATTCGCCGTCCTTCCCGAAGACCTCGGGACACGAGGCGTCGGCGCCCGCCAGGACCAGTTCGCCCTGCATCCCGTGGCGGTTGTTGTCGAATGAATCCCCCGCGGCGATCCTCCGGTAGAGGAGGCGCTTCCCGTCCGGCGAGAAGCGCGGGAGCCCCTCGTTCCAGGCGGGCGTGTTCGTGAGGTTGCGGAGGTCCGATCCGTCCGGGCGCATGTGGAAGAGGTCCCAGTCTTTCCCCGGGGTGCGCGCCCCGAAGACGATCCACCCCTTGTCCCTCACCTCCCTCGCCAGCTCGGGATCCGGCGCGAGCGCTCCCAGGGCCAGGAGTGCGAGAATCGCCCTCATTTCTTCAGACGGCCCCTCAGGAACTCCACGGGGATCGTGGCGGCGGGGGCGAAGTCGCGCCCCGCCGCGTAACGGATCAGCTGATCAAAGAGGAAGACCGCGGCGGGATCCTCGGCCTTGAGCGCCCCCGCGAAATTGAATCCGCTCACCACCAGCCTCCCCTTCCCCGCCGACACCTCGAAGAGATAGGCGCGGTGGGAAAGCCGCTGGGGACGGTCGATGCAGCGCACGATCGGCCGGACCTTCGCCGGGAGGGGATCGAGAAAGACCGTCTTCGATCCCTGGATGAGGGGATAGAAGTGGAGGTCGGCCCAGCCGTCGGAGGGCGTGGCCCGGAGCGCCGGGTGCTCCCGGTCGATCGCGGTCCCCGACGGGCCGCCGCCGTCCCACGAGGAAAGCCGGTAGTTCGTCTTCTCGACTCCGAAGAGCGGCTCCGGCTCCAGGAGCAGGACGCGTCCGCCCTGCTCCAGGAAGTCGAGCGTCGCCGCGTCCGCCTTCGCCGTCACCAGGAGGTCGCCTTCGGAAGGCCGCAGGTCCGCGCCCGCGGGGCCGAATCGCTGGAACGGCTCCTCCACGCGGACGCGGCGCGGGAATTCCTGAGGCCTTTCGCCCGGGAAGGCCCAGAGGTTCCACTCGTTGGCCGCCTTCCCGTTCTCGTCCTCGAGCTCCGCGGCGAGCGTCAGCCGCTCCGCCTTCGGCCGCCGGGGGATCGCAAGCTCCGCCTTCGCCAGCTCCTGGACGCCCTCCGAGGCCACGCTCAGCCCTTCCTTCCTGCCCGAGGCCAGGACCTCCTTCCCGGCGCGGAGTTCCCACCGCAGAGCCGCCCGCTCCGACGGCGCGTCCTCGAACCGGGAGACGAGGAGGGCTGCGGCGGCGGACTCCCCGAAGCGGAAACTGCGCCGCGGCGCGTCGAGGAGGAGCACCGTGGGGGCGTTGAACTTCCGGAACTCCGCGGCGGACAGCGCCTTGGGACGAAAGAACATGTCCACCACCCCCTCGGCGCAGTTGGGGTAGTCCTGGAAGAGCCACGCCGAGTACCCGCCGAGCCGCGAACGCCGGGCCGCCTCGATGTTCGTCTTGAGGCAGACGGCCTGGAGCCGGTACGACCGCTCCAGCCATTCGGGATAGAGAGCCGCAACGCCCCTCGACGCGGCCAGGTCCCGCGTCTGCAAGAGCCAGTACGGCCGGATCCCCCCCTTGAACAGGTTGATCTGGGAGAGGTCCGGCAGGGTCACGAAGTAGCCCATCTCGTGGGCGATGACGGGCTTCATCAGGTCCGCGGGGATCCCCGAGTACTTCCCATCCCCGAAGCCGATCGACGCCCCCTCGTTGAACTGCACCACCATGAAATCCAGCGTCGCCCGGCCGCGGTGCTTGAAGGAGCAGCCGTCCGAGTCGATCACGAGGCGCCCGGGATCGAGCGTCTTGGCGATCCGGTACATCTCCGGGGCCTGCTCGAAGGAGTCGTAGAGCTCGTTCCCCATGCACCACGTCACGAGGGACGGGTGGTTGCGGCGGAGCCGGATCACGGCCCCCCACTGTTCCAGCAGGCGGCGCTTCGCCTCGGGCGTGGCCGCCAGGTCCCAGCGGTAGGCGATCGGGAACTCCGGCTGGACCATCAGGCCCACCTCGTCGGCGGCCTCGAAGTACTCCTCCGGCGGGAACCAGCTGTGGTGGCGCACGTAGTTGAAGCCGTAGTCCCGCGCGATTGAGAGGCGCCGGCGGAACTCCTCCTTGTCGGCGGGCGGGGCGACCGTGTTCGGGAAGATGCAGTCGTCCCCGTATCCCCGCAGGAAGACGGGCCTGCCGTTCAGCAGGAACCGGCCGTTCTCGACCGCGAGCTCGCGCATCCCGAAGCGCGTCGAGACGGCGTCCCGCTCGACACCCTCGTCCAGGAGGCGCACGCGGGCGGTGTAGAGGTCCGGCGTCCGGGGCGTCCAGAGCTTCGGTTCCGGGAGGACGACCCGGATCGCCGCCTCGGCCGCGCCTTCGCCCCTCGCGACCGCGCGGCCGGAGGGATCGGCGATCTCCACCGCCACCCCGAACGGCCGGTCCCGACGGCTCCCCAGATAGACGACCGAGGCGAGGATTTCCACGGTCGACTCGCGGACGAGCGGCCGGGCGAAGACGTCCGCGATCCAGGCCGGGCCCGTGGACTCCAGCGTCACCTTCCCGTAGAGGCCGCCCCAGCTCACGTAGAGGAAGTCGAGCGTGTCGAGGCAGCCCATGAGGGGGTCCACGGCCTTGTTCCGCCGCGCGTCCACGCGGACGACCACCGTGACGGTCTCCCCCGGCCTCGCCCACCTCGAGAAGTCGACGCGCATCGGCGTGAGATAGGAGAGGTGCGACCCCGAGGGCACGCCGTTCACCCAGACCTCGGCGTACCGGTGGACGCCCCGGAAGACGAGCCTGGAGACGCCCCGCCACTTCTCGGGGATCCGGAACGTCTTCCGGTACCACGCCGGGCCCGGGAAGACGCTGAACAGCTTCTCGGACTCGCGGTCGGTGCCCGGCAAATTCGTGCCGTTGAGCCGGAGCTTCTCGTATTCCCGGAGCTGCGGCTCCGACTCGAACGCCACCCCCTGGGCGTTCCAGGCCCCGGGCACGCGGATCTTCCGGTCGAAGGGAACCTTCCCCTCGAACCACTCCTCCGCGCGGCCGCGGTCTTCGGGGTCGATCCGGAACTCCCACTCGCCGGAAAGGTCCATCGACTGGCGGGAGGCGTCCTGCGCCCGGGCCGTTCCGTCCGCCAGCGCCAGGATCATCCCGGCCAGGATCGCCCTCATTTCGGGCCCCCGATCTTCGCGAAGGTCCAGTGGGGTTCCCAGCCCCCGCCGAGGTCGAGGATGGGACCGTCCCTAGCCTGGGGGTACTGCTTCTTCAGGACCGGGCTCGTCCCGCCCACCATGGGCGCGTCCGCGAACCTCATCAGCGCCATCGTGGTCTTGGAGTTGTCCACCGTCCCGAGGTCCTCCTGCGCGCGCGTGAAGAGGAGGTACTTTCCGTCGGGAGAGACGCACCCGCCGTAGATGTGCCGCCCGATCTCCCCGTAGAGCATCCGCTTCTCGCGGCCGTCGCCGCCCGCGATCCAGAGCTGGGCCCACCCTTCCGTCTTGGGGTGGCCCTTGGAGTAGACGACGTGCTGGGAATCGGGGAACCAATCCGGCGTGCAGTTGAAGCAGTCGCCGTCGCTGGCGCGGTTGATCTCGCCCGAGGCCGCGTTCAGCCGCCCGATGGCCCACTGCTCGCCCAGGCCGTTGGCGGTCCCGCAGAACCACTTGCCGTCGGGCGACCAGGAGAGCTGTTCCACGATCCCCCTGCGGTCGAGCTTCCTCGCGAGGGCCCGGCTCGCCGCGTCGAAAATGCGGACCCCGTCCTTTGCGAGGCAGGAGATCTGGGCGCCGCCGGGGCCCCAGGAGGCCCAGGGGAAATCGCTCCCGCAGGCCACGGGGCCCGTCCCGTCCGCGTTGGCGATCACCAGTTCGTACAGGCCGTACTTGTTGTTGTCGAGGATCTCGCCCTTGGGCATCCGGTAGTAGAGGAGCCGCCTGCCGTCGGGGGAGAAGCGGGCCGCGGCCTCGCTGGTGTCGGGCGTCCGGGTGAGGTTGCGGCGGTCCGAACCGTCGGGCCGCATGAGGAAGAGGTCCCAGTCCCCCTGCTCCGTCCGGGCGCTGAAGACGACCCAGCCCTTGTCGCGCACCTCCCGGGCGAGGGCCGCGTTCCGCGCGTCCGTCCCGGCTTCCTGGGCGGTCCCGCGGAAGGCCAGGAGGAGGAAGAGCGCGCCGATCCGCCGTCCCCCATTCATGACGTCCCCTCCGCCGCTCCCAGAAGTATACCCGGCGCCGGCGGCCCCACTACACGCGGGGGGACAAAAGATGAGCAAATAAGGCCATTCTTGCCCTGGGTGAGTACACTAGGGGGGTGCGCCCCATCGACTTCGACCGGCTGGCGGCCCTCGGTTCCCTGCGGAAGTTCTACCGGCTGGCGTGGAGGCTCTTCGGGGTGAACATCGCGCTGGTCCATCCCAACGGGGGCCAGGCCCTGAGGCTGGGCGGGCCGCGGACGGTCTCCCCCTTCTGTGCCAGCCTGCACCGCGTCTTTCCGAAGTCCCTGGCCTCCTGCCTGGAGTGCGACCGCCGGCACCTGGAGGCGGCCCGCCGGGGGGCACAGATCCTCCGCTACCGGTGTTTCGCGGGGATGACCGAGTACTACATCCCCATCACGCTGGACGGCGAGACCATCGCCTTCCTGCAGTGCGGGCAGATCCTGGACCGGCCGCCGGGGGAGAAGGAGTGGAAGCGGACGCGCCGGGCGCTGGCCGATCGCTCGATCGACGCCTCGCCGCTGGAGCCGTTCTTCCGCAGGAGCCGGATCATTGCGCCGGGCGCCCAGGAGGATCTGGTCGCCCTGCTCGACCTCTTCGGGAACTACATCGCGCAGACGCACCAGAGGCTGAGCCTGCTGGCGGAGAGCTGGAACTCGCAGATCGCGGGCCGGGCCCAGTCGTACATCGCCAATCACCTGGCGGACCCCCTGTCGCTGGACGCGATCGCCCGGGCCGCCTGCACGTCCAAGCGGAACCTGACGCGGGTGTTCCTGAGGGAAACGGGGATGACCGTGGTGGATTTCGTCCACGAGCGGCGCGTGGCCCGCGCGTGCCGTCAGCTGTCCTGCACCCGGGAAACCTGCGCGCGGACCGCCTACGCCTGCGGATTCGGGAGCGTCCAGCAGTTCAACCGGGTCTTCCGGCGGCTCAAGGGCGCGACGCCTTCGGCCTGGCGACGGGAGAAGTAGAGAAGGCTCAGCCCCGCATCGAAACGGCCTGCCCCGCCCACCGACGCTCAGCGCAATATGACCTCGCCGCCGGCCGTCACCTGTGCCTGTCTGCCGCCGGCGGTGATCGTGACGTCGCGGCCCGGGGCCTAGCCGGCGAGGTCCTGCGGTTTCCTGCCCTTGGGCCAGGCCACGATCACCACCCGGAAGCCCTGCTCGCCGCGGATCCGGAGGATGTACTGGCTCTCCTCGAAATTCCGCCCGCCGTTCGCATCGCGGTACTCCTGGGCTTCCCTCCCGGGATGCCAGCTGTGCGACCAGTGCCCGACCTGGGCCTTCTGCGGGGCATCGGCAAGGACGCAGACATCGAAGTCGATCCCCTGGGCCGGATGGGATTTCCAGGCTTGGCCGGTGAAGCCGACGCGGTTCACTCCCCTCTGCAAGGCGAACGCCGGGCCCGCGGAAGGGAGTTCCTTCTTCTCCGGCCGGTCACTGCCCCACCCATGGAAACGCCGGGGCGGCGTCTGCCGCCCGGCCGGAGTCTCGACCTCCCCCTCCGCCACAAGGGGCATGCTGAAGATCTTGCCCGCGGCCGCCCCGTCGCCGGCATAGGCGTCCTGGAGGGCGAGCACCGCCGCTCCGGGAGAGAGCTGTGCCAGGCTCACCGCGCGCGTCCAGGTGAACTTGCCGTCCGGCGACTGCATCGCGGCCCTGGCCCAGCCGCCCTCGGGCCCGGCCTGGAACGCCTCCTGTTTGCACGCGACCCCCGAGTAGCCGCTCCAGATCCCGGCGTTCAGGGGTGTCCCGTCCTGGTTCCAGGCGACGCCGAGGACGCCCTCCGGCAGGGCCGTGGCGTGCTGAAGCGCGCCATCGACGCGCGGGCAGTACATCGAACCCCAGTCGAGCGAGAGCGGCGCCCCCAGGAGATAGGCGATCACCTCGCCCTGGTCGTTGTGGTGGTGGTCCCAGTAGTGCTTGCCGTTCAGGAACCAGACGGCCGTTTCCTGCGGAGTGCCGAAGCCGGCGCGGAGGACCGAGAAGTAGCCCGGGAAGTTCGCGCCGCCGAGGCCCGCCGGCGCGTCCGGCAGGCGCTCGTCGATCTTGAGGAGCGTGGTCCCGAAGAAGGAAGAGTGCATCCTTCCCTGGGCGCGCCACATCCACATCAAGCGCCGGGACATTGGGGGATCGGCCTCCGCCAGGCCCGTCGCGAGTTCGCCGTGCAGTTCGGACGATTCGGTCGCGCTGTCGCCGACGGAGATGTTCTTCCGCACGCCGCCGAAACGCACGTCGGGCGGGGTCGCGCACTGGAGGTAGAACTCGGAAAATTTACCGACCCGCGGCTCGTCCCTGAATAGGTCCCTGAGGCCGCCCCTCTGCAGCTGCTGCATCATCGCGAGCGTGGGCCCCATGCCGGCGCCGATGTAATGGACGCAGGACAGGTGCGCCCCCGACTCATGGATGTCGTTCTTCAATATCCCCGCCGTGTTCTCCGCCGGCGCCTCCAGGCGCCCCTTCATCATCGGATGGCGGGAGAGGAGCAGGGCGTACATGTTCCGGAAACCCATCTGCATGACCGGCATGTTCGGGGTGCCGAGGTTGATCCCGTGGTGGTTGTCCATGGGCACGAAGTCGTTGTCGAAAAGCATGGAGGCAAAGAAGACGGCCGCCGCCCTGGCCTGGGCTTTCTGCTCCGGCGCGGCCTTGTCCGAGCCCAGGACCTGGTCGATCCACAGGCACTTGCGGCTCATGTCCAGCGAACCCATCCAGTACTGGTACTGGAAGCTGTAGATGCCGTCGCCGTTCACCATGGCGTCGAGGATCGCGCGGGCGGAATCCCCGATCCCCTTGCCGACTTCCCGGACCTTGGCGCCCGAGGCGTCGGCCCAGAAGGAGATCAGGTCGCGCGAGCCCGGCTCGCCGTTGTAGAAGCGGTCGTAGGCCGCCTTGTCGGAACGGATCCTGCCGACGAGGTCCTTGACCGCGTCCTCCTTCATGTAGGGGGATCCATAGCCCTGCGGCGGATCGGGGAAATCCAGCTTCCAGCGGTGAGCCTTGTTGAGGTTTATCCCCGCGTGGACGTTCATCTGCCGCGCCACGGGCTGAACCTGCAGGGGATCGGCAAGATCTCCCTTGGTGGAGACGAAAAGGCCCCATTGGAAGCGCGAGGAGCGGAATTGCGGGAGCTTCGGGTCCGGCGCGCAGGCCGACACGAACTGGCTCAAGCGGCCCTCGGTCTCGGGGAAACGCCCGAGATCCGCGAGGGCCTCCCCTCCGGGCTTGAGGCTGTAGACGGCCAGCATCCCCTGCGCGCGGCAGACCACGACGAAGGCGCCGAGCTTCTCCATCCAGTGGACCCGCGGGCCGAAAAGGCCGTGGTTATTGGCCGAGTCAAGCCTCCGCCATGAGCCGCCCCGCGACAGGTAAAACCCGTTCGACCCGAGATGGCAGAGCCCTTCCCCTCCGGGCGAAACGGCCAGACTGCGGCGGTTCGGACCCAGGCCGTGGTGGTCCTGGGGCTGTTCCGCCGGCCCTTTGGCGGCCTGCCCGCCCCCGGAAAGATGCCAGAACTGGCCCCTCTCGCCGATGCCCGCCATGTCGCCGGCGAGCGGGTCGACGGCCGCGCCGAAGGCCAGGACTCCGGAGCCCCCGACGGCGAAGCTTTGCGGCGGTCCGAACGTGATCGCGTCGGGCGCGATGCAGGCCGTGTTGAGATAGTGCCCCTGCGTGAAGGTCAGGAACAGGGAGCCGTCGGCACGGGCGGTGAAGGAGGGATGCATGCGGCTGGGGATGTTGCCGACGCCGTAATCCTCGACCGGCGCATCGGTCGTGCCGCGCAGGGAGAACGCGGCGTCGCCTTCGCCGCGCGCGAAGAGCAGTCCCCCCTGTTTGCCCGGCGGCGCGTAGCCATAGAGGAAACGCGCCTTGCCGCGCGCGGCGTGGGCCAGATAGGGGTCCCGCCACGCCGGTCCCTTCCCGTCGGCAAAGGCCACCGGCGCGGCCTGGAAGGCCGGCGATCCGGGCGGGCGCTCCGCGAGGACCCAGCCGCCGGCGCCGAAGGCCAGGATGGAGACGAGGCCTTCCCGGTCCACGAACAGGTCCGGGCGCGACAGGCCCGCGCCGACGGCCTCGATCTTCCCGGCTTTCATCTGCGGATCGAAACGCACGTACTTGAGCCCTTCGCCGGTTTCCAGCACGACATGGAGGTTCCCGTGGCCGTCCGGCGCCGTGGTGAGATCGAGGATCCCGGTGGGCTGGGCGGCGAAGTGAACGCCGCACTGGGCGGGCGACTGCGCGCGCGACGCGCGTCCCGCGAACACGGCCACCATGTCCGCGGTCCCGGGCGCCTCCTTGTCATAGACCTGCCAGTACCAGCCGCTGTCGTACACCCACGGATCCCAGATGGCGAGGCGCGGATAGGGGCGCGGCTGGTCGTAGCGCAGGTCCGTGAACGCGTCCAGCGGCGGGCGGGCGTGGCTGGGCCGGTAGGTCTGGCCGTCCGCTTCGTATCCCCTCTCCCTGGAACTGGCGTGATGTCCGCGATAGCGCGCCTGGGTCGGCTTCAGGGCATCCACGCGCAAGGCCCATGATACGCCCACATCGGACTCCTCCTCGAACAGGATCGAAGGCTGGCCCGCCTTCAGGGTGACTTCGCAGCGGTAATGGCCATCGACCGGCTTCCCGTCCTGGGCCCGGGCGTTCAGAACGTAGGAGACCTCGACGATCGTGACGAGCGGGCCCTGCTCGATGAACTTCACCGCCATGGACTTCGCGGCCGGCCCGACCAGGCCCGACCCCGCCGGCGTCCAGGCACCGGAGCGCAGAAGGACCGCCGAGATCGGGGCCGGCGCGGCCGGCGGCGGGGCGGCCAGAGGCACGCGCACCCCCGTCAGCCCGTTCGTGACTTCGTGCCATCCCGCCTTCTCGTCCTTCTTCACCTGGACGGCATTGGCGGTCTGTGCGGGCACCTTGCCGGCGACGATCCTGAAGACGCGCGTCGCACCGGCGGGAAGGTCGGTGCGCACGGCGATCTTCCTGCCGCCGTCAATCACCTGGCTGGGCACCTCCCTGCCGTCGCCGTCCACGACCGCCACGCTTTGAGAAGCGATGGGGCCCGCGAGATCGAAGTCGATGATCTGGTCCGGGTGCGGGACGCCGAACGTCTCGCGGAGGGTGAAGGCCGTGTCGTCTCCGGCCGATGCGGGGACGCCGGCCGCGGTCGCCAGGGCCCAGACGGCCGCGGCCGCCAGCCAGGATCTCCGGGCGGCCCGATCCGGTTCCTTGCGCATATTCTCTCCCCGGCCTGAGGGCCTCAGTTCGCCGCGGTCTTCTTCATGAGGACCCTGCCCGCGATCCGCTCCACCTCGCCGCCGGCGACGCGCACCTCGGCCGGCCCGCTCCCTTCCACGG
>CAYNDR010000053.1:19024-24360 GCA_964395295.1 uncultured Planctomycetales bacterium | reverse complement strand
TGGCAATATCGCTTCCCGTCCTTCTCGAAATACCGTTCGTAGTCGCCGGACGTGGAGACGGCCGCGTTGGAGACCGGGAGGACCGCGATATTCTCCCCCTTCTTCCGAGGGTGCGTCACGGCCACGTTCCAGGGCGCGCCGTTCTTCTTCCCGATCACCCGCAGATCCCCGCTCAGGTTGACGCAGGCGTCACGGTGGCCGAGCGCCCGGATCTTCTCGATCGCCAGGTCGCCCGCGTACCCCGGCCCGATCGCCCCCAGCCCGATGCGCATCCCGGGCCTCGAGAGATAGACCGTCTTCTCCTTGGGGTCCAGGAGAACCCCCTTCCACCCCACGTTCGCCAGCGCCGCCTTCACCGTCTCCGGGTCGGGGACCTTCGGATCGGGCGCCCGCCAGTTCCAGAGCTTCCCCGCGCCGGCGAACGTGATGTCGAAGGCCCCGTCGGTGAGCTCGCTCATCCGCAGGGAGCGCTCCACGATGAAGAAGAGTTCCGGCGGCACGGCGACCGGCCTGACGCCTGCGGCCCGGTTGACGTCCATCAGCGGGCTCTCCGGCTTCCAGTCGGTCATCATCCGGTCCAGGCGGTCGATCTCGGCCCGCGCGGCCTCGACCGCCCGGTCGCAGGCGGCCTGGTCCGCCCCGAAGACCTCGATCTCGAGGTCCGATCCCATGACCAGGCCCTCATGGCGGGCGTGGCCCTGGGCCGCCAGCAGGAGCAGGAGGATCGGCGTCACCTTCATTCCTTCGGCGGCGCGGTGCCGCGGTAGCGGATCGAACCGTCCGGCGCCACCAGGACGCACGTGGGGCTGGCCACGATGCCGAAGGCCTTCGCCGCGCGGCCGTCGTCCAGGTAGAACGGGTACTTCGCGCCGGTCTGGTCCCGGAAGCGCTCCACGTCCGCCGGCCTGTTCCCCGTGGAGATCGCCGCCACGGCGTGGCGCTTCGAGAACTCGTTCAGGAGCGGAACCTCCGCCCGGCAGGCCTCTCACCACGCGGTCATGAAGACCAGGAGCACCGGCTTCTCCGACCAGAGCGAGGAGGCCGCGACGGCCTTTCCCTCGAGGGTTTTAAGATCCCCATCGGGCGCCCGGGAAGGGGCCGCCGCGGACGCGCAGGCGGACAGGAGCAGGAGGAAGGCCGTCGGCGCTCTCATGGCTCAGAACCTCCACTGGTATCCGAACGTGGCGCTCAGGGCGTCCAGGTCGTCGCTCCTCAGGGTGTAGTCGAAGCCGACCTCGACCTCCTGCTCCATCCCGAAGAGGAACACCCGCGGGAAGACGAGCTTGAGGCCGAACGTGTGGCTGTCGAAGTCCGCCAGGTCGCTGTCCTGGGTGCGCTCCTCGGGGATCGCGGCCGCGGTTTCATCGAGGAAGTCGTCCACCTCCGTCTGGCTGTGGAAGCGGTACGCCGGCCGCACGATCACGGCCTCCGGGACCGCCTCCCACCACAGGGCCAGCTCGACGTTGAAGGCCCGGGCGCCCCAGTCGTCGAAGTAGAACCCCAGGCCGGGCTCCACCGCGAGGTCGTCAAGAAGGAGGTGGCGCAGGCGGGCGTGGAAGGCGCTGCGGAAGCGGGTGTCGGGGAGGATTTCGCGGACTTCCGTGCCCGCGGCGACCACGGAGTTGTAGGGGGTGGGAAGGAAGCCGCGCTGCGTCGTGAGGTCCCAGTTCAGGGTGCCCGCGGTCCGCGGGCCCCAGACCCGGGTCCACCCCAGTCCCAGGCTGATGGATCGGCGGGTGTCCGTGCCGTCCCCCTCGCCGGTGAAGAGGATGACGTCCAGGGTGTCGAAGTAGGCCGAGAGGCGCACGACGAACGTGTCGTTCTTGTCCGGCGTGTCGCAAGACCATTTGAGGTACCCGCCGTAGGAATTGTAGTCGTACTCCCCCGAGACGCTGAGGCCGGCCCCCAGCGCGGTCTGGTCGCTCCAGGCGTAGAACGCGCCGAGCTCGCCGCCGAGGTACTTGTCCCCCGAGGCGCCGGACTGGGTCCCCGCGGGAAACCGCTTGTGCTTCGACACGGAGGCGGCGCTGATCACGTCGCCCTGGACCTTGAGGGACCCGCTCCACCGCTCGGAGAGGGACCGGGAGTACAGGATCTGGGGCTCCCAGACGGCCATGTCCTCCTTCAGGTTGGGATTGCCCCCGCCGTCCTCCTGGTCGTAGAAGTTGAAGGCGAAGCGGATGAAGTCCTTGGCGGCGTTGGCGGGGGCGCGCGGGGAGACCTCCCCCGGCGGCTCCAGCGGGGGGGGCGGCGTCTCCTGGGCCGCGAGCAGGGACAGGAGGGCGGCTAGTTCCCGCATCCGCATCCCCCTCCCGCGGAATGGCCCGGCCGCCCGCCGCTGACCTCGCGCGAGGCGGTCACCTTGTTCTGGTAGCTGACTTCGAGGTCGTTGGCGTCGAACTGCATGATGCGGCGCCCGAGGTCCCGCTTCTCGTAGTAAGGGACGTCGGTGCACGCCCCGGCGAGCAGGGTCAGGACCGCCGCGGCGAGCCGCCCGAGTGCGCGCATGGGACCTCCCGCAAGAAGGATCGCCGAATCCGGCGTTGCTAATATAGCAGAACGCGCGCCGGGGAGCCTTCATTCCCGGCCCGCGGCTGGAGCCGGCCCCTATCGGGCGGCGAAGGCTTCCAGCGCCGGCAGGGCCTCCCCGGTCTCTCCGAAGAGCGCCGTCGAGCCGCCGTGCCAGATCCTGAGCCCCTTCACGGGGATCGCATCAGGAAGTCCCCGTCGAGCGTATCTTCAGTATATAATCGGGTCGGCCGTTTCTTCCATCCGCAAGGAGACCTCCATGGACGTCCGCCTCTTCCCGGACAAGCCCGCCATGGGCCGCGCGGCCGGCGGGCACGCCGCCGCCCTCCTCCGCCAGGCGATCCGCGAGCGCGGCCGGGCCCACATCATCGTGGCCACCGGCGCCTCGCAGTTCGAGGTCCTCTCGGCCCTCGCGGCCGCCCCCGACCTCTACTGGCCCCGCGTCACCGTCTTCCACCTCGACGAGTACGTCGGCATGCCCGCCACGCACCCCGCCTCCTTCCGCGGGTACCTCTGGGACCGCTTCCACAGCCGTCTCCCCCTCCCCGTCCGCGCCTTCCACTACCTGGACGCCGAGGACAACGCCGCGGCGGAGTGCCGGCGCGCGGGGGACTTCCTGCGCGCGTGCCCCATCGACGTCGCCTGCGTGGGCATCGGCGAGAACGGCCACCTCGCCTTCAACGATCCCCCCGCCGACTTCGAGACCGACCAGCCCTACATCCAGGTGGCCCTCGACGAGGCCTGCCGGCGCCAGCAGTTGGGGGAAGGCTGGTTCAAGACGCTCGACGACGTCCCCCGGAGCGCGATCTCCATGTCCATCCGCCAGATCATGGCCTCCAGGGCCATCGTCTGCAGTGTGCCCGAGCGGCGGAAGGCGGAGGCGGTGCGGAACGCGCTGGAGGGCCCGGTGACGAACCGCGTCCCCGCCTCGATCCTCCGTCAGCACCCTGCCTGCGCGTTCTTCCTGGACGAGGCGGCGGCCTCGCTGATGAAGGGCCGTCCGGGCGGCCAGGAAAAGGGGAAGACGGGCGGCGCGCCCGGCGGCAAGGGAACGCGGAAGCCGCCGGGGAAGAAGCGCCGGTAGGGACGCCGCCATGAGCAAGCCGAGGGTCGTCTACGACCGGAACATGAAGGCCATGGCCTGGCTCCCGCCGGGGGCCGCCCGGGTGGAACTCGGCCGGGAGGCGTATGGCGGCATCCCGGTCCCCATGAGCCCCCGGAGGATGAAGGGCGACGGGACCAAGATCGAGGCGCTGTTCCGGAACGTCCCCGAGGACTTGAAAAAGGGGATGCTCGAACAGCTCCGCGGCCTCTCCCGGAGGCACGCGATCCTCAGCATCGAGGGCGAGGAGGCCCGGCTGGCGGACGCCGGGAGCCGGAACGGCGTCACCCTCAAGGGCGTCGGGATCGGCGGCGCGGACAAGAAGCTCGCCGAGGGTGAGAAATTCACCCTCAAGAACGGGACCGTCTTCACGCTGGGGGCCTGGCCGCTCCAGTTCTTCGACGACCCCGCCGACATCGAGAAGCTGAGGATGGAGAAGCCGGGCATCTGCGTGCCGCCGACCCCCCGGAAATGATGGCGGGACCGCCGGGGGGCCGCAATCGCTTCCGGGACATCCCCCCATGGGGTAGGATGGGAACATGGAAGGAATGGCGATCCGCGTCGAGCCGTCCTCCGCGCCGCTCTTCCAGGAGCGGCAGCCCGATCCCTGCACGCTGATCCTCTTCGGCATCACCGGGGACCTCTCCCGACGCAAGATCGTCCCCGCGCTCTACAGCCTGGCGCGCGAGCAGGACCTGCCCGAGGGCTTCGCCGTCCTGGGCGCCAGCGGCTCCGTGGGGGCCGCCGGCCCCTTCCGCGAGAGCCTCCGCGAATCGACCTCGAAGTTCTCCCGCACCCAGCCCCTCGACCCGGCCGCGTGGGACGCGCTCGCCGCGCGGATCGAGACCCATCCCGGGAACCTCGAGGCCCCCGCCGCCTACGGGGCGCTCCGGGCGCGGATCGAGGAAATGGAGAAGAGCCGGGGGACGCGGGGGAACCGCCTCTTCTACATGGCGGTCCCGCCCGCCCTCTTCCGGCCCATCCTGGGGAACCTGAAGGCCGCGGGGCTCCTCCGCCCGCCCGGCGGCGCCCCGTGGTCCCGGGTCGTGATCGAGAAGCCTTTCGGGCGCGACCTCGCCTCCGCCCGGGAGCTCAACCGCCTCGTCGCGGAGGTCCTCGACGAGAGCCAGGTCTTCCGGATCGACCACTACCTCGGCAAGGAGACGGTCCAGAACATCCTGGTCTTCCGCTTCGCCAACTCCATCTTCGAGCCGCTCTGGAACCGGAAGTACGTGGACCACGTCCAGATCACCATGGCGGAGGACCTCGGCGTGGAGCGGCGCGGGAAGTTCTACGACGCCACGGGCGTGGTGCGGGACGTGGTGCAGAGCCACCTCCTCCAGGTGCTGTCCCTCTGCGCCATGGAGCCGCCGGCCTCGTTCAAGGCCGACGACATCCGCGACGAGAAGCACCAGCTCCTGCGGTCCCTGCGGCCCCTCGCCCTCGAGGACGCGGTCCACGCCCAGTACCGCGGGTACCGGCAGGAGGAGGGCGTGGCGCCCGGCTCGCGGACGCCCACCTACGTGGCGATGCGGATCATGGTGGACAACTGGCGCTGGCAGGGGGTGCCCTTCTACCTCCGGGCCGGCAAGGGGCTCAAGCGGCGCCGCACCGAGGTCTCCGTCCAGTTCCAGACCATCCCCCTGTGCCTCTTCGGGAGGGAGGACGTCTGCCAGAGGATCGAGCCGAACGTCCTCACGAGCGA